>JAUNSB010000077.1:0-20655 GCA_030539375.1 Prevotella sp. | reverse complement strand
GTAACTTTGCAGCCGATTTAAGTATCGGAGATGAGCAATAAACAAGCAACATTAGATTTAGGAACCAAACCGGTGGGCAAACTGCTGTTGCAGTATGCCCTGCCCGCAATTATAGCCATGACCGCCTCATCACTCTACAACATGGTGGACAGCGTGTTCATAGGTCAGGGTGTGGGGGCAATGGCAATCGCCGGACTTGCAGTGACTTTCCCGTTTATGAATCTCAGCGCCGCCTTCGGTGCCGCCATCGGCATAGGCTCGTCGGCGCTGCTGTCGGTGAAGCTCGGACAGAAGGACTACTCCATAGCGCAAAGGATATTGGGCAACAACGTGACGCTGAACATCATCGTGGGAATAATGCTCACCGTGGTGGGACTGCTGTTTCTCGACCCCATACTGCTGTTTTTCGGAGCATCGGAGCAGACCCTGCCCTACGCCCGTGAGTATATGGAGGTGATTCTTCTCGGCAATGCCGTGACCCATCTTTACTTAGGCATGAACGCCATGCTGCGCGCAGCCAGCAAGCCGCGCCAGGCTATGTATGCCACAATATTTACAGTGCTGCTCAACACCGCGCTCGACCCGCTGTTTATCTACACATTCCAGATGGGAATACGTGGAGCGGCAGTAGCCACAATACTGTCACAAAGCGTTGCGCTGATGTGGCAGTTCCGCCTGTTCAGCAACAAGCAGGAGCTGCTCCACCTGAAGCGCGGCATCTACGGACTCAGGGGCGACATAGTGAAGAACATCATCGCCATAGGTATGTCGCCGTTTGCCATGAACGTGTGTGCCTGCGTGGTGGTGATATTCATCAACAACGGACTGCAGCGTCACGGCGGCGACATGGCAATAGGCGCCTACGGAATAGTGAACCGCATAGCCTTCGTGTTCGTGATGATATGCATGGGACTGAACCAGGGCATGCAGCCGATAGCAGGCTACAACTACGGGGCGCAGCTGCACGACCGTCTGATGCGAGTGCTGAAGCTGGCTATAATATCGGCAACGGTAATCACCACAACGGGATTTCTCGTGGCAATGTTCGCGCCGCGCATCTGCGTGAGCCTGTTCACACACGACGAGGAGCTGATAACAATCTCGGTGAAGGTGATGCGCATCATCATGTGCATGTTCCCCATCGTGGGCTATCAGATGGTGATAACCAACTTCTTCCAAAGCATAGGCAAGGCAAAGGTGAGCATATTCCTCTCACTGTCGCGCCAGCTGATATTCCTGCTGCCGCCGCTCATCATACTGCCGCAGTTCTGGGGCATCGACGGCATACTGTGGAGCATGCCGCTGAGCGACCTCATGGCAGCCATAGTGACAGCCATAATCATGGGAACAAAACTAAAAACACTATAACGATATGGAACAAGACAAAATCATTATCAACATCGGCCGCAGGATAGGCAGCGGCGGCAAAGTGATAGCCAGGCTGCTGGCAGAGCGGTTCGGCTGCAAATTCTACGACCAGGAGCTGCTCAACCTTGCAGCCAAAGAGAGCGGATTCTGCGAGGAGTTTTTCCGCCAGAACGACGAGCGCAAGGGATTCTTCCGCAACTTGTTTCATATCCACACGCCGTTTGTGAGCGACAACAGTTTCTATCAGAACGACTTCTCGCAGGAGAGCCTGTTCAAGATTCAGAGCGATGTGATACGCAAGGCTGCCGACGAGGGACCATGCGTGTTTGTGGGGCGATGCGCCGACTATGTGCTGCGCGACAATCCCAACTGCTTCAGCGTGTTTATCACCGCCAGCATGGAATCAAGAGTGGCAGCGGTGGCAAGCCGCAGAATGTGCGATGAGAGAGAGGCACAAAAGCTTATTGAGCATGGTGAGCGGCAGCGTGCCGAATACTATAATTACTACACCGGCAAACGCTGGGGCGACAGCGCAAGCTACGACCTGTGCATCAGCACCGACATACTGGGCGTGGAGGCAACGGCGAAAGTGATTGAGGACGTGATACGGCAGCGGATAGAGAGAGACAGGAAATAGAACTTACACCTTATTATATAATAATAGAACTAAGAAGATGAAGAAAATTTTGTTATTGGGCTCAGGCGAACTGGGCAAAGAGTTTGTGATTGCGGCTAAGCGCGCCGGTGTTTATGTTGTGGCTTGCGACAGGTACAATGATGCTCCTGCCATGCAGGTGGCAGACGAGCGCGAGGTGTTCTCGATGCTCGACGGCGATGCGCTCGACGCAGTGGTGAAGAAGCACCAACCCGACATTATCGTGCCAGAGATTGAGGCAATACGCACCGAGAGGCTCTTCGCCTTCGAGGAGCAGGGCATCCAGGTGGTACCGTCGGCACGCGCCGTCAACTACACCATGAACCGCAAGGCAATCCGCGACCTTGCATCAAAGGAGCTCGGGCTGCGCACAGCAAAATATTTCTATGCAAAGACTTTCGCAGAGATGCAGGAGGCAAGCCGCGAGATTGGTTTCCCATGTGTGGTTAAGCCGCTGATGTCGTCTTCCGGT
Organism: Prevotella sp.; assembly: GCA_030539375.1. GTDB lineage: Bacteria > Bacteroidota > Bacteroidia > Bacteroidales > Bacteroidaceae > Prevotella. The sequence goes on along the minus strand of JAUNSB010000077.1, from coordinate 18,160 downwards.
CACGGTCAGAGCACGGTGACACGTCCCGAGGACCTCGAAAAGGCATTCAACGATGCCATGGAGGGCAGCCGCGGCGACGTGAAGGAGGTTATCATCGAGGAGTTCATCCACTTTGAAAGCGAGTTCACACTGCTTACCGTCACACAAAAGGACGGCCCCACCCTGTTCTGCCCGCCAATAGGACACGTGCAGAAGGGCGGCGACTACCGTGAGAGCTGGCAGCCATACGCCATTTCGGAAGAAGGACTGAAGCAGGCACAGATGATGGCAGAGAAGGTGACCGCCGCACTCACCGGCGCAGGCATCTGGGGCGTTGAGTTCTTCCTCACAAAGGAAGGCGAAGTTATCTTCTCAGAGCTGTCTCCACGTCCGCACGACACTGGCATGGTGACCCTCGGGCACACCACCAACCTATCAGAGTTTGAGCTTCACCTGCGTGCCGTTCTCGGTCTGCCAATAGCCGGCATACATCTTGAGCACGCCGGAGCAAGTGCCGTGGTTCTCTCGCCTGTTGAGTCAGACAAGCCGTTAGAGTACAATCTCGTTGATGCCCTGAAGGAAGACCACACCCGCATCCGCATCTTCGGCAAGCCCGAGGCTCACGTGGGCCGCCGCATGGGTGTAGTGCTCTGCTACGGTGAGGTGGATGCCGACATCAATGCCCTGCGCGACAAGGCAAAGCGTCTGGCAGATACTATCCTTTAAGAAACAAAAAGGAGGTGTGTCAAAAAACAACCTCCTACTTACTTTTAGGCACGGATTACACTCTAATCCGTGCCTAATTTATGTCATTATGATTTGCTCCAAACTCCTCAACATTACCTGTCCCCATACATCGAGTCGTAATACTTCTCATATTCGCCCGACGTGATGTTGTCCATCCATTCCTGATTGTCAAGATACCAGCGAACGGTCTTCTCTATGCCCTCTTCAAACTGCAGGCTTGGCTCCCAGCCGAGCTCTTTCTGCAACTTTGTGGAGTCAATGGCATAGCGGGCATCGTGTCCCAGACGGTCAGTAACGTATGTTATAAGGTCGAGGTCGGCACCCTCAGGACGACCCAGAATCCTGTCAACGGTCTTGATTACGGTCTTGATGATGTCAATGTTCTTCCACTCATTGAAACCGCCGATATTATAAGTCTCGGCAACCTTACCCTTATGGAAAATCACATCAATGGCGCGGGCATGATCTACCACATACAGCCAGTCGCGCACGTTCTCGCCCTTGCCATATACCGGCAGCGGCTTGCGGTGACGGATATTATTGATAAACAGCGGGATGAGTTTCTCGGGGAACTGGTATGGTCCGTAATTGTTAGAGCAGTTGGTAACAATCGTCGGCATACCGTAAGTGTCATGGAAAGCACGCACAAAGTGGTCGCTGCCTGCCTTTGATGCCGAATAGGGCGAGTGAGGATTATACTTGGTTGTCTCATAGAAGAAGTCCTCACCATATGCAAGATGGTGCTCGCTCGACGAAGCCGTGGTGGTAAACGGAGGCTCAATGCCTTCAGGATGCGACATTGTAAGCGCCCCATACACCTCATCGGTGGAGATATGATAGAAACGCTTGCCCTCATACTTCTCCGGCAGCGACTCCCAATAGAGCTTTGCAGCCTGAAGAAGGCTCAGAGTACCCATCACATTGGTGCGCGCAAAGGTGAACGGATCCTTTATCGAGCGGTCAACATGACTCTCGGCAGCCAAATGAATTATGCCGTCAATCCTCTCGTCCTGCATCAGCTTCAATATAGCATCAAAATTGCAGATGTCCTCCTTCACAAACATATAGTTCTCCTTCCCCTCAATATCCTTCAGGTTGGCAAGATTACCGGCATAAGTCAGCTTATCAAGATTAATAATTTTATACTCAGGGTATTTGTTCACAAACAGGCGTACAACATGTGAGCCAATAAACCCAGCCCCGCCTGTAATAAGTATTGTTCTTTTGTATTCCATGATTATATTTCTTAATTCACTGCAAAGGTACAGCAAATATATAGCATAACAAAAAATTAAAAGATTTTTTATATTTTTTTATGTCGGGACGTTACTAAAACGCCAGTTTCGCCAGGCGGTCGCGGAGCTGCTGCGCCATACTCTTGCGTATGGCGAGCCTGATGGTGCAGGTGTTGTCGTATTGTTGGTCGACGATGCGCGGCTGCATGTCCTTCACCACTTTCATCACATCGTTCATCATCACATATGGGAAGTCGTAAGTGACGATTTCCTCCACAAGCCGCTCCTCCACCTCGCTGTTGGCAATTGCCTCGGCTGCCGCCTCACGGTATGCCACAATCAGTCCGCCCGTACCAAGGTTCACACCGCCGTAATAACGTATCACCACCACGAGGATGTCGGTAAGCTCACGGCTGTTTATCTGTCCGAGGATGGGCTTGCCTGCAGTGCTGCTGGGCTCGCCGTCATCGTTGGCACGAAACTCGGTGCGCTCTGCGCCAAGCATATAGGCATAGCACACATGGCGGGCATCATAGTATTTCTTGCGGTATGCGGCAATGATGTCCTTTATCTGCTCCACCGTCTCCACATGATGGGCAAAGGCGTAGAACTTGCTGCGCTTCTCTGTATAATATCCCTCGCCAATGGCTGATGTTATCGTTTTGTATGTATCCATATTGTAAAATGAAGAATGATGAATGAAGAATGAAGAATCAACGTGCAAACCGAGTGGAGAGCCAAACTTGTTTGAGCTATCCCGAGGTGTAGCCGATAATCGACAAAGTCAATCAATGGTCAGCGACCGAAAGGAGGGCCAAGAATGGAAGAACGAAAAATTCTTCATTCTTCACTCTTCATTCTTCATTTAAATTACGGTATAAGCAGTGAACTGTCGCCATAGCTCAGGAAACGGAAACCGTTGGCGAGAGCATAGTCGTAGATTTTTCGCCAGTCGCCCTTCACAAATGCGCTGACAAGGAGCAACAGTGTGCTCTGCGGCTGATGGAAGTTGGTGACAAGCATCTTCACTATCTTGTATTCATAGCCCGGGGCAATGATTATCTGAGTGCTGCTGTGCAGAGTGTTGCGGTTGTTGCGGTCGAGATAGTCGAGGATGTGGCGCAACGACTCTACGGCGGTCAGCGTTGCCTCGGTTTCGTAAGGTTCCCACTGGTTGATGTGCAGTTCCTCCTCGCTCAGGTTTGGATTCTTGCTCAGACGCAGTCCCATGTAGTAAAGGCTCTCAAGCGTGCGCACGCTGGTGGTTCCCACGGCAATGGCAGTACCATTGTGACGTATGAGTTTTTCTATCGTGGCACGTGTCACCGCCACATATTCAGTGTGCATCTCGTGTCCCTCTATCTCCTCACTCTTCACGGGCTTGAATGTTCCTGCTCCCACGTGCAGTGTAAGCTCCTCACGGTCGATGCCATGAGCATCAAGAGCGGCAAGCACGGCAGGAGTGAAGTGCAGTCCGGCGGTGGGAGCCGCAACACTGCCTTTTATTTTTGAGTAAACGGTCTGATAGGTGGTCTTGTCGCTTTCCTCAGTCTTGCGGTTAAGGTACGGAGGAATGGGCAGTTCGCCCACGGCATCGAGAATCTCTGCAAACGAAACTTCACACTCCTCACTCTTCACTTCCCATTGGAAGTGTATGCAATGGCTTGTGGGGTGCTCCTCGCCACGGGTGGCGGTGAGCGTCACCTCTGTTTCGCCAACATTAAACGTGCGGCTCAGCGTGCCGCCCTTCCACTTCTTCAGGTTGCCCACCAGACAGAGCCACGAGCAGCGGCTGCGTGTCTGGAACATCAGCTCATAGTCGGCAGGAGCGGCAGGCTCAAGCAGGAATATCTCAATGAGCGCCCCCGTCTCCTTGCGGAAGTGCATACGCGCCTGAATCACCTTCGTGTTGTTGAACACCATCAGCGCACCTTCCGGCAGATATTCGGGAAGGTTGCAGAATGTGGTGTGGCTCACCTCACCGTGACGGTAGACGAGCAGTTTTGACTGGTCGCGCTGCGCCAGCGGAAACTTTGCAATCCGCTCGTCGGCGAGGTCATAATTATAGTCTGAAATCTTTATGTGTTTAGGAGTATCCATTTTCTTTTAAAATTATCATTGAAAAACAATCTTCACATGTTCATATCCCAGTGTGCGCATCATCTGCCTCATCTGACTTTCGGCATTAGCCTGCGCTGCGGCGATATTCTCGCGGGTGAGGCAATGCTGCTTCATCAGCCTGTAGGCACGGCGCGTCAGGTCGCCACGGTCGGCAGGCGTCCATTTGCCGCTCTCAAAAAACGCCTTTGTGCGTGTCTCGTCTATAAACTCTTCATCGAGCAGCTGTATTGCGGGCATCATTACGGTGATGCTGTCGCCCTGACGGCGGAAAGCATCATCAGAAAGTTTCTGCATATCCACTCCCAACCGCAGCGTGCCGTAGTATATCCGCGCCAACTTGTCATCGATAAAGACTCCCTTGCGCACGGTGTCCACCATTTCCTCGTCGGAAACGGCAAGAAACTCCCACTGCCCTATCGCCCTCATGCTCTCTATCTGCAGCGGCGTGTCTTCAATGCTGTCGTCGGTGTCTACCGTCAGCGAGCTTTTGCCCAAGCCGTGCCCGAGCCATATCACCACACCAGCCACGGCTATCACCGCAATGGCAATGAGCGCGGAGTAGAGTTTATTAAGTTTTGAAATCATCATAACGCAGTTCCTTTCTCCAATATTCGTGTAAGGTCGCCCACGGTGTATTCCTTGCGGAACGCCACGGTGATGTTCTCCTCCTTATATCCCATCTGCACGAGCATGGGCACGAGCACCCGTGCTGAGTTCTCCTTTGCCATCTCGATAATGCCGAGCGAGGGAATATCCTGCAGTATAGCCTTGCGCCCCTGACTCTCATACTGCGCCATCTCGGCATCGGTGAAGTGGGTGCGTGTAAGCGCCACATACTGACGGATGTTCTCCTGGTCCACACTGCTGCTTGTGAGAGCCACCTTGGGGTCGGGCAATATTATGGTTATCTTGTCGCCGTCGCGCTCAATGTTCTTGTCAGAGAACTGCGAGAAATCAATATACGCCTTCAGCTTGGCACTGATGGGAATGGCAATCTTACGGTCGCCGACTGGCAGCTTTATGTTCACGGGCGTGTTCATGATGTTGCCTTTGAGGCGCATCACATCATCATGAGTCACTATCTTGCGCACATTATACTCGGCAGTGTACAGCCTTGAGCATTTCTGTATCTGCATCACCATCATCGGCACAGTGTCAACAGCCACGGCAACCTCCTTCTGCGGAGCCTTGTCGCCACCGCATCCCGAGCATGCCAGCACTACTGTAATTGCACAAAGGATATGTTTCATCATCACAAATTATACGTTTATTGTGGTGCAAAATTACGATAAAAATAATGTCTTGGCAAAATTATAGGCATAAAAAACATTAAAAAACATTGCAACACACAGTGATTCTTCATTCTTTATTAACCTTAATTGATTTTCGGCAGCATCTCAGAATAATTAAGAAAACTTAATTCTCCATTCGATTTGCACGAAAATTCTTAATTTTTCATTTTTTTCCGTACCTTTGTGCTTAATTATAAACATGGAGCATGGAATGCCCCTAAAAACAACTGATAAAAAGACAAATGAAGATTTCGTACTTGATAATGGCAGGCAGCCTTGCACTTGCGCTTGCAAGTTGCAGTGAGAAGAAACAGAGCGATGTGATAATTGTAGAGAACTATGAGGCTCCCGAACCGTCGGGTCCCATAAAGATGGATAAGTACAGCGACACCAACACCATCAGCTGGCTGGGCGCAAAATACACCTATGACATCAGCCGCACTCCTTGCGACAGTCTGCCAAAAGTAAAGGACGAGGAAGGTCAGAAATACGTAGACAACAGTGTGAGGCTGACCATCAGCCGCAGCGACGGCAGCGTGTTCCTGGAAAAAACATTCACAAAGAATGCGTTCAAGGGTGCTCTCACCAGCAACATGAATAAAAACGGAATCCTCGACGGTTTCGTGTTCCACAAGGTCGATGGCGACGCCCTGCTGTTTGCAGCGAGTGTGTCATATCCTCAAAGCGATGAGAGTATACCTATAATTATGCGCATAAACCGCATGGGCAATATCAGTGTAACAAGAGACGGCGGAAGTGTGGAGTGATGCATTATAACGTGGACTTGGTTTTCCGGCAATACTACCGTCCGCTGTGTCTTTATGCCCTCCACTATCTGCACGATATGGATGAGGCAGAGGATGTGGTGCAGGATTGTTTTGTCCGTATCATAGAACGGGGACTGCCTGAAAATCCCAAGTCTTTTCTTTACGCTTCTGTCCGCAATGCCTGCATAGACCGTTTCCGCAGGCATAACCCGTTTGCCGCCGACGTGGCACCTTCCGACCTGCAGGACACCATCACCGACGAGGAGGCTACAGCCCGTTCTTTCCACGAGGCAGAACTATGGACGGCAATAGAGAGTCTGCCCGACCGTTGCCGTGAGATATTCCTCATGAGCAAGCGCGACGGCATGACCTATCGTGAGATAGCCTGCGAGCTGTCTATTTCAGAAAAGACCGTGGAGCATCAGATTTCCAAGGCACTTAAGATTTTGCGCGGCAAACGTGATGATTTGCTTTACTTCCTATTCTCGTTTGTGGCGTGACAACAATCATCAAAATCGTCATTCACCCTCTGCATCCAGTCCGGCAGCAGCACAGTAAATATTCTCAAACTCCTCTATTATGCCAAGAAACTCCTCAGGGAGATAATCCATAGCCTTATCTCTGATATCGTCTGGCACTCCATAATACGCCTCCGCGATACTTCCAGTGATACACCCGATTGTGTCGCTGTCACCTCCGATGGAGATGGCATTGCGGATACAATCCTCAAAGTCCTCACCGTCGAGGAATGCCACAATGGATTGCGGAACACTGTCCTGACAAGTGCCGCCCCATTCGTATGTGGGACGTATCCCGTCGCAAGTGAACTGCAGGTCGTAATCAAAGAGTCTCTCTATCTCTGTGCGAATCTCTTCCTTGCCACATTTCTGTCTTGCCATCATAATTGCGAGCGCCGTTGCCTGTGCGCCCTTAATTCCCTCTGGATGATTATGAGTGCATTCCGCGCTCTCCTTTGCCTTGGCAAGCACTTCTTCTTTTGTGTCGAAAGCCCAGCCTACAGGTCCAACACGCATAGCCGACCCATTGCCGCAACTGTTATATGGACGGTAATCATTCTTCATAATCGTACGGACTGCCCACAGTTTGAACCGTCCTCCATATCCACCCATCGGCCAAGGATATTTCTCAGCGTATTTGGCATAATAATGTGCCACATCCCCACCGTGCAGAATCCAGTCGGCTGTGGCGACCGTCAGAATACTGTCATCCGTGTAACTGCCAACGGGTGAGAACAGCTCAAACTCCTTTGTCTTAATGTTGTGCGGCGTAAACTCATACACACTACCCACAATGTCACCAATAATACTTCCTATCATAATCGTATGTTTTTTAGGTTATAATTTCTGTTTTTAAAACTCCAGTCTGAAACCTTTTTGTTTAAGTTCCTCATACTTATTCTTATTAAAGCGGAAAAGGAAGGCCTCCTTCTTCTGTGTCGGGTTCACGGTCTCCTCCTGCTGTTCAAGAATTTCCAGCCGCTTCATCTTGTTGTAGAAGTTGCGGCGGTCAAAACGTATGTCAAGTATTGCCTCATAGAGATTCTGCAGTTCCCTGATAGTGAACTCCTCGGGCAGCAGCTCAAAGCCCACAGGCTCAAAATGTATCTGCTGGCGCAATGCCTGCTCTGCCTTACGCAGTATCTGGTCGTGGTCGAACGCTAACTGCGGCACCTCGTCCAAGGCAAACCACCGTGCATCGGCAGCATCATCACCGCCCTTCACCTCCTGCATCCTCACCAAGGCATAATAGGCAATGGTTATCACCCGTTCACGAGGGTCGCGCTCGGGAGCGGTGAACGTATGAAACTGTCGGATATAAGCCCCAGTTAGTCCCGTCTCCTCATACAGCTCACGCAGCGCACCCTCCTCAGCACTCTCGTCCATCTGCATAAAACCTCCAGGGAATGCCCATCGTCCCTTATACGGTTCTACGCCACGCTGCACTAACAGCACCCTCAACTTTGTGCCGTCGAAACCGAAAATCACACAGTCGGTCGTTACACTCGGATGAGGATATTTATAGCAATATTTCAGCTCATTTTCCATATTACATTGCTCATTCATACTTCTTGCGTAAAATTTACTCTTCTTTTTGCAAAGGTAATACATTTATTTTATATCACCAAACATTCTGCGTAAAAATTACACAACCTGCTCCTGTTGCCGCTCAAAATCAGCTATTTTATAGACATCATACAGGAATGACGATATACTGATTATTACAAGTGTATTTGCCAACCACGCTGGGAACAACATTAAGGAAAACAATGCCAACAGCATCAGAATAAAATCTATGCCAATCCGCCTTATTCTTCCAGAGTACTTTATCGTTGTGAAATAGATAAACTTTAAAAAGAAATTATATAGCCTTATTGATATAATTACCCCTTTGTAAGCCGCAAACGAAAAGAGCATTACAACAAACGCCATAAAAAAACTGTAGTATAATTCGTATCGCCAATAACTTGCCTCTCCATCTTCCAGAAATTTTGGTATCATCATATCCAGATATATACAAACAAAAGTTCCTGCACGAAACAAATTCAGAAAGGCTCTATTTAAACGAATCCTGTATTTTTTACAACGTACACTCTTCCATAATGTCAGCATTTCCCTTTTTTGCGTGAAATTACCTAATGAAGCCAAGATGTAAAGAATGCCAAAAAACATAACTCCAACACCAATAGTGTCCAATACCGTTTGATTTTCCTGCAACCAAATTGTATTGACGATACACGCAATCATCCATACAGCTATTGCGCCCCAGCAAATCCAAAACAATTTGTATTTGCGACATTGAAGTTTATCTATTCGTGTTGTGTTCATAATCTCTTTTTTATTTAGTGTTGATTTAATCTTTCTTACCTACTCTTCCCATACAACAAATTTTCTTGGAAACGTGATTCCTTTAGGATACCCTCTATATCCCGTTATAAAGTAATTTTTTGCCAAAGACTCATCAAATTGGGATATGAACGCACCTCTTATTCTGGCGCATTTCTCATTAATAGAATTCTTACATGGATTACATACATCACTAATACTTTTTCTTACTTTATCATTTATGCCCATTGGCTTCAGCATTGCATATATTTCGAGCAGTTCCTGCTCATAGTCTGGCAGATGCTTAAAAACTATACCCTCAGGATGTCGCAGGAACAACAGGTACACCGCCTTGTTAAGCGGTTCCATCTTTATTTCCATGTTTCCATATTCGGGCAGCATAATACGATAGTCTCTTGTGATAATCAATCGGCTAAGCACAGGTGATGTGTTAATCATCTTCCAAATAAGGTCTTCAGAGATACCAAATTGATGGAGTTTTATCACGCGATCTCTTACTTCTTTTACCAATATGGAAATCTCATCATTATATATTGTATTAAACGTTCTGTCTGCATAGGTTTCCGGAAGCCCTTCCTGTGGCGCATCGGTGGTATCGGCATTAAAAAAGATTTTTGGCCGGCTGAAGCTTTTTTCTGCTCGGGTTATGACCTTGTACAGACTTTCTGCTATTCGAGTTAATTGAGACATGATGTAATCATCATCTCCTTCTTCAAGATGGTGATAGTCAGCGAAATACACCTCTGTCCCATATTTGTTATATTGGAATCCAATATCGAAGAGAAGTATGCCATGCTGTATTTTCTTCGCATCCTCAGGATAAGACAGTTGGTCGAATATAAACTGCATAACATCTTGTGCAGAGAATTTTTGCTTTTCCACATCTTTTATCCATGGGACATAATATCCCAACATGTCTTGCTCCACTAAAGTTTCCATATATTCCGGCAAATATATTACACGGATACCCTGTTTGAATTCTATACATCCATGTCTTTTGAAGAAGCTGTTTAAAGTCTCGTTATACCCATTTTCTATGTAGAGTAATTTATTATACATATCAAAAGGAATGTTGAATTCAAATGTATTCTCTTTATCTATGTATCTTTCTAATTCATCACGACGAAGTTGTCCATTTAAGTAAGCCTCATATATTTGTTCTGTATCACCCTTTGATAATAATTTTACTTTCCCGCTGTCATCGCAAGCTATCCGTATTTGTAACGCTATGTATTTATAAAGTTTCTTACAGCCGTGGAAGCACATTATGGGAATCATTATGGGAATAATGAATAATCCTATAAATAAGTATCGCCAGATAATAATTCTAAATGTGCGCCAGTTTCTTATCATAAATATAAATATACATTATGAGTGTAATGACAGTAATTAAGCAAAATGCTATTAATATAAATTCAATCATGGTTGTCTAATTATTCAAATTCAATTAATCTATCAGGATTTACAAACCGGAATGCTATTTTTGCAATGTTTCCCTGTTCCGTAAACACGTTGCCAATGATAGGCTCATTGGCGACATAATTCTTTTCTGGTCTTGTAAATCCCATCATATCTCCAACCATCTGCAAAGCAAAGTCCCAAATATTTGATTCTTCAGCATGTATGTAGAACATCAGCCTGTCATCCATAGTGGTGCAAGTATCAAACTCAATATGAGGAATAATCTTGTTATTCAAAACTCCAGCATTTGCAGCACAATTTTTATTCAAGTCAATAATGTCAACCGTTATTAGTCCTCCATTATTGTAATTACCGCCATTATGTTGCTTGAATATTATTTTTAGGTTCACATTCGATTTTGATTTCACATTGCCGTCAACATATTCTATACATTGTTTAGTTGTAAACTCAAATTCTCTAAATGTCAATGTCTGAAAAGAAGGCCATTTGTCCATAATGTATATTTTTGTTTGTTATATTTTTTCTCATTTGCTTGCAAAATTAAGAATTTTCTTCGTAACCTGCAATTGTTTTATTTCCACAAGCCTTGTGGAAAGGTGATTTTGTCTGTTTGCTTTGGTTGATTCTTAAAAACATCGTATCTTTGCGCTCAGAAAAGCTATACTTTGGCAAATTAAGAATAAAATTCTCTTTGTGCTCAGTTAGCATATTCATTGTGGTTAGTTTTATAATTTAGTTACCATAAACACATAGGTGCAAGTCTTCACATCAATCGTTCCAAGGTATCGCCCAACACCCGTACTAAATACAATAGTGAAGACTTTGCACCTTTACCATTACAGAAAAACTTAACCTATAATACTTTCACTATTTTCATTATGTTTTTCTGCATTTCTAATCACGCATTCCCTACTGGTGTTTGCATAGCAATATACGCAGAAGTGTCGGCATGTATTGTACATGCCAATATCCTTACTAACCATACAACCGCAAATTTTTCTTTGCCCAAAATCCTTTACGTTCTTTTGCTTTTGTGGAATTAAAGGCAGGTTGCCAAACATATCCCTTTCCGGCAATTTTAGCGTATGCAAATAATATACAAGTTCCTCATCGTCAGCGAAAATACGCTTCATCAATTCACCGTCAATGCAACGGTTGTGTTCAATGCCGTATGCCTCAAGGTCAATATCCTCGGCACAGGTTGCCATTTCTATATTCCAGCCATCTTTGTGCCATGCTTCACGTATTTTCTGCAATCCTTGAACTATTTCGATACGCTGGGTTTGATTTGCTTCCGCATTCTCCACATCTTCTTTTGTGAATAGGTGAGTCTCTTTCACAAGATTATTTTGAACTTTACGGTATGCTTTTACGTCCACGAAGCTAAAAACGAGTTTATCTGTATAGCCTTTCAGTTTGTTTCCAATGTTCCATATACGGGTAAGTAAATCACGTGGAGTAATACTTGGTGTAATAATAAGTGGGTCAAAACGCCATATCACTCTTTCTTTCCCTATCATTCCCGATAGTTGTTTGAATGTCTCAACTCTATCTTCAACAGAAGGCACATTGGGCTCAAATCCTTCTTTTATATAATCATTCAATGTCACTTGAAAATAATAATGTATGCCCCTCTTGTCAAGTTCATGCAAATATGGCAGTATTGGTTTCGGATTCTTAGTCCAAAACACCACAACCTTACATTTCTTGAATGATATATACATCTTTTGCTGATTGAAAGGATTATACCATGTGCAATAACCTTTAGCCAAGCGGTTGAAAAACCATTTAGCATAAAAGGCAGGAATATCAGTAGAACGACTTGCTGATATTATAACGGGAGCGGTTGCCTCAACCTGCTCACCGCTGTCGGTTGTTATAAATAATTTCTCAGTCATTATAAATTTCTAAAAGATATTGTTTTAATTGTTCTATCATATTGCGATTATCTTGATTCCATATTAGTGCCTTTTTGTTTTTTTGAGATAAACACCATCTACAGAAATGGTCAATAAAATCACTATTATTTCTCCTGTATTGATTTTGATTCTTATAATAATACCCAGAACGATAACTTCGCTGAAAGTCGTTAAATAGAGAAACAATTAATGAATTATTTGTTCCCAAAAATGTACAGCATTCAATATGTTTATAAGCGAAATCATCATAAATTACACTTTCATTATTCTTTGCGTTCATATTTTTTAGTATTGGAGATTGCGCTTCTGAATTATATTGACTGTTATCAAAAAGATCACGTTGTATTATTACCGTTTCTTCTTCTCTTTGAGGTGTGTCTATGTTTACACTGTTTTCATAACATTGTTTTAATTCATGCCAAGCTTTATTTGGTTTTCCAGTTTTCGGAGTCTTCCAAATTTCTGCAAGTTTTTTGAAAAATTCATCGATGCTGGAGGATTGTTCAGATATCTTATTTATATCCTCTAATCGCTTATTTCTATTCCTGTTCATATCTTTTTTAAATGTCTTTTCTGCACACTTCTGAATACTATTAAACCATTCCATATTTGGAACACTTTGCACAGAATCTTTGCTTGTTATTGGAATTTCAATGTTGTCAGATATCTCTTTCCCTAACAATTGCCCGTAAAACTCTTTATATACATCTGCAACATAGTTACTATCTTGATTGATTAACAAGTCTGTAAAGTCGCGAGTTAAATTTGCAAAGCCATTGAGAATGCCATAAATAGAATAAGCAATACGATAGTCGTTCATTCCTTTATCTTGCATAAAACGCAATAAAGTCTCCCAGTCATCCCCTTTTAACAATACAGCCGCCATAGAAGATAACAGTCCATTATTCCATTCCTGATTAAATTCTTCACCTCTTATATGACGGCGTAGTTGATTAAGATATGTCCGAATGCTACTTGTTTCCCATTTATCACCAAGAATTTCTTTGGCTTTTTTGGTGATTTCATCAGATAATGGTGCTTTTATTGGACTTATTTTCCCATTGTATTGTGATGATACGAAAACACTATTTACCCATACAAGATAAAGATTTCCCAAATCCTCATCTTTTATTGCCTTCTGAGAGGTTACACTTGATGAAGACACTACTATCTGCTCTTCGTTTGTGCTTAGCAAATTACCCTTAATACTTCTATTTAAATTATCAATCTCCGTTTTAATCCATTTCAATGCAGGATTAGGATTTTTTTCTGACAACAAATCTCTCATGACACTATTAGATGTTCTAATTTCATTGCTATATTGCTCAAAAATAGTATAAACTTTATCTACTAAATCATCTATTTTTAGTACATTATATAATTGAACATATAACGGGTGTTCTCTCTCAAGATACAAAAAAAGTTCTTTGAAACGCACAGATTGTTGTTTGGATATAGTTTTATCATAACTGGATATCACAGAATTAAAAATATTCTGGATTTCTCTCAACACTGTAAGTTTCTTAACCTGTTCTGCAGGCATGGATAAATACGCTCCAATATAATATCCATAGAGCAAACCTTTCATTTTGTTTATATAAACATCTTTTTCAATATTCTTAGGAGAACTACTATCAGGTAGAATCTTAATGTTTCCAATAGATGGATATTCTCCCTCAAAATGTTCCACAGCCATTTGTTGTCGATAAAGTCTAACCATCTTTGTTTCAAGACTACTATCCGACATAGACAAAACGGTAGTACGCACTTTTTCTGAGAAGAAAATAAATTTTGTTTGCCACGGATTTATATATATTGTTTGTTGCGAATAATAGACACCATTTATAAATGATGTAAACTCTTCGTCTGTTACTATTTCCACTAACATCGGATGATCTTCTATATCGCTTTTAGGACGTACAAACTCATGAGGTACCTCATAAAGTATAATAGCATCTGCTATATTGTTTTCTTCTACATCAAACCAACTTGAATAACCAAAACCTCTTCTTTCATAAAAAGATTTTGGTGATATTGATTCTGAAGAAAGTATATTGTTAAAGTTCAAAGAACTTGTTGGTATATAATATCTTTTCATAATTAAAAATCGTCTATTTCGTCTATTTCTGTTGTTTCATATAAAGATGTATCAATCTGAGGAGCTGTTAATAAAGGCGGCAAGTTAACACTGTACATTACATAAAGATATTTACAGGTACGGGTCATAGCCACATATAGTGCCTTACGGTCAGATTCATTTTTATAAGTAAATTTTTCAGCATAAGGTATGAATACTGCATCAAATCGTAATCCTTTTGCACTATGATATGTCATAATCTTTGGATTGGGAGATTTGAAATTCAAAGTATCCATACTGTTTCTCCAATCTACTCCATCTTTGTATTTTATTTCATAATTTCGGTTGCCTTCTAAAGTTCTTAAAAAATTGTACGCCTGTATGACATCCCCGTTATGCTGAAATAAAATTGCAACATCATTCATGTTTTTGTTGTTTATAATTCTATGAATTGCCATGAGTTGCTCTTGTTGGCTATTATATTTTATGAAACGAGGTCTTTCAGTTTCTATACTTTTATACATATTTTCATCATAAGAATCTACACCAAGACCTATCTGCAGAGCCACTTTTGCTACAGGTTTAGGCAAACAATAATTGTAATATAAATCAAATTTCTTTGTTGGTTCATTTATCTGCAATTGAGAACATATCTTATCAACAGGTATTGTTATTTTTAATCCTTCGTATATAGATTGAGCAGTATCACCAAAAAAGAAAAAATTCTTTTTTGTTGCTGCAATAAACTCTTTTATTTCTTCCTTACTGAAATCCTGAATTTCGTCAACGATAATATAATCAGCAGGTGAACAATTCAAGCGATATTTCCAATACCAATAAGTACAAAAATAATTATGTAGATCTAATTCTACCCTACCAGCATTCATATAATGACAAAGAGCTTTGGTAAATACAATAATTTTATAATTGTCACCTTTCTCGTTTTGTATTCGTCGTGCTTTATGAAGAGCTAAAACCGACTTTCCACTACCAGCACATCCTGTTACAATACAAGATTTGTCGAGTGTCGCCATAATGAAAGCTGTTTGTTCACTATCCTTATAAATCTCTGATTCCTTTATCATCCAATCCTTTTTCATAGTACGAAGTCATTATTTATTATTCTATATGCTATTTTGCTCACATCATTTCTGAATTGAGAATGTGAGACATAAAACGCCTGATTATAACCAGTATTTTGCCCTACTACGTTACAACTCCACTCAGCCAATCCACTGTCCATCATCTTTGGCAACCACTCTTGCGATACATTATTATATGAAGTGACATCGGTTATTAACATTATACCGTCATCTGTGAGTTTTGGCAAAAAACATTGAGCGAAATGTTTGTAGGCATTTTGTTTTTCAAACCTATCTTTAGTTACAAATTCGCATATTGCCTTGAATGTCATTATTATGTCAAACTTTTGGGATATTACGCTGTCAAGTATGCTAAGGTCATAAAAATCATCGATTTCAAACGGAAGCACATTATAACAAATATCTATATCGCTTTTTTCAGAATAGGCTTTAATAATCTTTTCAAAAAGGCGCAAAGCATGTTGGTTTCCATCAAAAGCTACGATATTTACTTTTCTGATACCAGGTTTAAACTCTTTTAATGCGTCCAATGCATCCAACATACCAATAATTTCTCCACCTGTACCGCACCCAAAATCAAAAACCGATATTTCTGTTTTGAAAAACCATTCTTCCAACCAATATCCTGTCGCTCCACAACGTGGACAAAAGTTTTGCAAAGGAGACAACGTATTGAAAAAAATACAATATGCCTCCGCATAGCTGCGTGGGAAATAGGTTCCAAGATAATTAAGTACGTCATTTTTATCCCAATCAATGACAGTCATATCTTTATTGGAACGACAATATTTCGCTCCAAGCTGCTTGAAAATTAATTCATCAAGCCAATGTGGTAGTTCTTTATTGGTAATCATATAGGCGTTTTCTTTTTGCGACATTAGGCAAAAAGAAAGGTGTGAAATCCACCTGTTGCTACTCCATGGTATCGCCAAACACCTGTATCCATACAACAGTGAAGCCCACACCATACGGTGCAAGCATTCACTTTCTACTGTTGATGGATACTTTGAAATTTGGCGATTTTTGGAGTACATCAAGTAAAAGTAAACACTTTCTTTTCTCTTATGTCTTTGTTAAACTGTTATTTTATCATTCGCTACATTTTTTATATTGTTATTATTTCGTTTGTATTCCCTTGATATAATCAGAGTAAATGCATTGCAAATAAACTGATAAAGGAACTTCGCTAATTTGTCGGCAAAGATAGTAATTATTTTTGATTTACACAAATGTAAAGGCATAAAATATCGGAAAGGTACAAACATTTTATCCACTGCGCTCTGGCAAGCTGACACGGCGCCCTGCGGGCGACACGGCTACTTGAAGCGGATAGAAGCAGGGCGACACGGCACTGCCTTTGGCAGTAGATCGGAACCGCTAAAGCGGTCACACGGCTATTTTAGTGTTCCATGTTCAAGAACGTCTGTTTCTCTTTCATTCTCGCAACCATGGAAACAAGTTGCTGCGCATTTGCCTCAACATGCGCACGTTCTTTCCGCCTTTCTTCATCAGATGGCAGAATACTGATTTCATGCAGAAACCTGTCAGCATCTTCCCCTATCAATATTGGAGTATTTCTTATCGATCTTACCATATTCTCTATTATAATAACTCAAGTAATTCTTTAACCGTATATACAGGTAAATCTGACGCGGAAAAATCTTTCTTGTTACGAGTCACAATACAATCAGAAAATGTACTCGTAGCATTTCCAAACTGAACAGCATCTTCGTAGTCTTTCCAGCCACAATCCAAAGCCCATACAACGGTATTGCCTTTCAAGTCTACAACATCAATGATTTGGGATATCTTAAACAACTTTTCTCTTATATCAACAAAACCATATTTTCGTCCTATATAAACGGTATTTACAAAAGACAATGCAGAAACACACAGGTTAAGCCTACCCGACACACATTCTGCAAACAAATTCTGGGCATCTTGCAGAAATGGTTCACGAGAACACACCAAATCAACAAGTATATTAGTATCTAAAAATGCTTTCATAGCCCATACTTTTCCTCTATCAATGCACCTATGCCGTTCTCGTCGGCAGGAACAATCGAACCGCCACTTGCAGAAAGGGTCTTGACAAAATCCATCGCCTTGTCACGGTTGATTTTTCTCGCCTTGCTTTCTGTAATAGCGTTGTTGTTGATGGTACCGATAAGTAATTGGATGCCATGCTCAACAACATCCCTGACACTCATATTGTAGCGTTCCGCATATTCAGCAGCTCCCCTATACATATCGGAATCTATTGTTATCGTATTCATACTTTCTATCCTTTCTTTACGATTTTCGCCCCAAAGATACGAAAAAAAATGAAGAATGAAGAATTTTCGTGCAAATCGAATGGAGAATTAAGTTTTCTTAATTATTCTGAGAGCTGAGTAACTACTCTCTAACTTTGCAGGCATGTTTTTAATTTACCACAGAGTCACGGAGTCACAGAGTTTTTAATGCAATATTATTCTGTGGATGCAGAGTGTGACGCCTAAAGGCATCAAGAGACACAGAGACATCAGCCACAAAAACTCTGTGTCTCAAAATTTTTGCGCAAACCGAATGGATAGCCAAATTTATTTGAACTATCCTGAGGTGCCGCCAAAAATCAGTAATACTAATGCCGAC
>JAUNSB010000076.1:0-20949 GCA_030539375.1 Prevotella sp. | reverse complement strand
TGGGAAAAGGAGAAAAAACGAAAAGGGTGCGCCATAGACTTATGACACACCCTCTATTTTTTATGTGATTCTTAAATAAATGATAAAAATGCCAGCATTCTTGTTAATTTTATAACGTTTTGTGTAACAAATGTTTAAAGCGACGTGAATTTGATTTAATTTGTCTCGAAAAACTATAAAAGCTATTGCCGTACCAATTTTTATTCGTACTTTTGCCAACGTAAGTTTTACAGTTAAGTTTAATCATTTAAAAAACAAAAGTATGGATGGAAAATTTATAATGCCCAAGTTGGGCTATGCCGCTGATGCACTTGCACCGGTGATTAGTGAGGAGACTATAAAGCTGCATTATGGCAAGCATTTGCAGACGTATGTGGACAATCTCAACCGTCTTGTTGCGGGAAGCGCTTTTGAGGGAAAGTCGCTCGACGTGATTGCGGCAAAGGCAAACGGTCCTATTGGCAACAATGCCGGTCAGGTGCTGAATCATGCACTTTATTTCTCTCAGTTCTGCCCCAACGGCAAGTCAACGGCTCCTTCGGCACATCTCTCTCAGCTGATAGAGAAGTCGTTTGGAAGTATGGATGAAATGCGCGCTAAGCTTAGTGAAGCCGCTGTAGGGCTTTTTGGCTCCGGGTGGGCATGGCTGACGATGGATGACAAGGGAAACCTGCAAATCCATCAGATGCATAACGCCGACAATCCTTTGCGTCATGAGCTGCATCCGCTGCTTACCATCGATGTGTGGGAGCATGCATACTATGTGGATTATCAGAACCGCAGGGCCGACCATGTGAAAGCTATTTGGGATATAATAGATTGGAACATGATATCGGCGCGGGCAGAAATCTGCAAATGTGCGGAGAGCTGTGCTTGCACGGTAGGGTGTGAATGTTGATACTATTAAAAAGGATGCGGGCGGTACATTGGGAAAATCATGGTGTACCGCCTGCTGTAGTGTGACAACTGTTTTTGCAATATACAGTTTGAGTCAATGATGTGCAAAATACACATAGGAATGTTTAAGATTTGGTAAATTCGTTTTTGATAGTTGTAAAAAACGCAAAAAAATGATTGCTGAACCAGATTTTATTTGTACTTTTGCCATCGTAAGTTTTACAATAATGTTTAACCGTTTAAATAAACAAAATTATGGAGAAGACAATTAAAGGAACACAGACAGAGAAGAACCTGATGCAGACATTTGCAGGCGAGAGCCAGGCAAGAATGCGCTACACATATTTTGCATCACAGGCAAAAAAAGATGGATATGAGCAGATTGCCGCCATCTTTGAGGAAACAGCAAATCAGGAGAAAGAGCATGCCAAGCGCATGTTTAAGTATTTGGAAGGCGGTGACTGCGAGATTACCGCAACATTCCCTGCAGGTGTCATCGGTACTACCGAGGAAAATCTGCATGCGGCAATGAAAGGTGAGCATGAGGAGGCAGAAGTGGATTATCCTAAGTTTGCGGATATCGCCGAACAGGAAGGATTCCCGGAGATAGCTGCCATGTACCGCAATATAGCCGTTGCCGAGCGCGGTCACGAGGCACGTTATGGAGCACTGTTGAAAAACATAGAGCATGGCACTGTGTTCGAGAAAGACGGCAAGGTGTACTGGCAGTGCCGTAACTGCGGATACATCGTTGAGGCTAAGAAGGCTCCTAAAGAGTGTCCGGCATGCAAGCATCCGCAGGCACACTTTGAGGTGATGAAGAACAATTATTGATGGATTTCAATAATTAAATAAAAAATGTGTGACGTTATTAGCGTCACACATTTTTTATTTGTCAGAACGGGAACAGCAATGGCAGCAGGAATGTCATTACCACTCCTATGATTACCTGCAATGGCAGACCCACCTTGATATAGTCGCTGAACTTATATCCTCCGGCATTCATGACAAGGGCGTTGGGCGGTGTGGAGAACGGTGAGGCAAAGCACATGCTTGCGCCAAGGGTCACGGCAAACAGGAAGGGGTAGGGGCTTGCTCCTATTTCCATGGCAGAGCTCATGGCGATGGGAGCCATGAGCACGGCAGTGGCGGTGTTGCTGATAAACATGGTGAGCAGCGAGGTGGTGAAATATATTCCGCAGAGCAGTGCCGTGGGGCTTAGCGAGCCGAGAGATGTCACGAGTGAGTGTGATATCACTGCCGATGTTCCTGTCTTCTCCAGTGCCACCGACATGGGCATCATGGCGGCTATGAGCACCACGCTTTCCCAGTTGATGGTCTTGTAAGCCGCCTCCACATTGCGGAAGCAGCCCGTGAGCACCATCAGCAGTCCTGCCACCATGATGGCGGTGACCGGAGCCACGGGTATAAAGTCGAACACCATGGCGAGAATCATCACCGCCATTATCACGGCAGCCAGAGGCGACTTATAGTCGAGCGTCACCTGCTGAGCCTGCTTCTCCGGGCTGCCCAGCACCACCCAGTCGGTCTCCTCATTGTCTAACTTTTCTATGTTGCTCCATTTTCCCTGCACCAGCAGCACGTCGCCTGCGGTTAGCCGCTCATTGGCGATGTTGTCCATGATGTAGTCCTTGCTGCGCTTTATTCCCAGCACGTTGATGCTGTATTTCTCGCGGAATCCCGAGTTCACGATGCTTGTGCCGATGAGCCTTGAGCGCGGCATGAGCACAATCTCGGTTATGCCGAGGTCGTAGAAGTCGATGCTGTTTCTGTCCATCTTCTTTATCCTCGACTTTCGGGCAAACTCATCCATCTGCGCCGTGTTGCCCGTCAGGTATATAATGTCGCCCTCGGCAAGTATTGTCTCTGGTGTGGCGAGACTCTGCGTCACGTTACGTATTAAGCCGCCGCGAAGGTTGTTCTCGTTTCTTATCTCGAGGATTGACAGCCCGTAGGTGTTGCGCAGGTTCAGCTCCGCCACGGTTTTCTCGCGGATGTCCGAGTTGGCGGTGATGAGGTATCGCCTCACCCCGCTGTTCAGGTTGTATTCATTCACCAGCTCGTCGAGCGTCTTTCCCCGTCCGCTCTGCTCCTTCCCTCCCTTATCCTTTTTGTGCAGGAATATATTGCTCAGCGGCATAATGACGATAATGCCGACGGCGATGCAGATTAATCCCACAGGTGTGAACGAGAAGAAATCCAATGCCTTGTAGCCGTGCTCTATGAGCGATTCCTGTATCACAAGGTTGGGAGGTGTTCCGATGAGCGTCAGCATGCCACCCATGCTGCTGGCAAAGGCAAGGGGCATGAGTAGTTGCGACGGCTGCATGCCCGACTGTGCCGCCATGCTCATCACTATCGGCATCATCAGCGCCACTGTGCCTGTGTTGCTCACAAAGGCTCCCACAAAAGCCGTGACAAGTATCACGAGCACAAACAGTGCCGTGTTGTTGCCGCCTGCCAGCTGCACTATCTTGTGGCTCATGGTCTTGGCAAGTCCTGTCTGCAGGATGGCTCCGCCAATCACAAACAGTCCTACCATCATTATCACCACCGACGATGAGAAGCCCGACAGTGCTTCCTCGGGAGTGAGCACACCAAGTAGAATAAGAGTTGTAAGTGCGCATAGCGCCACAATGTCAGAGCGTATTCTGCCAATTATAAACATTGTCACCGTTATGGCGAGTACTATCAGTGTTGCTGTCATAACCTAAATAATATAATGTGTAACTGCTGTTTCACCGGCAAAGTTACACATAAGTGGGCGCAGAACAAAATAAAAAGAATATTTTTATGTTTTTTTATGCAGATTATTGTTTTTTCTTTTTGTGCTTATACAGCTGCCATGAGTTGATGACATTGTGCCACACGCTATAGAAACCGCCCACAACGGCGGTGACGGGAGTGAGGAAGGTGTAGCCCAGCCAGATGATGAACACAGTGTTTTTCTGTCCGAATGCCTGACCGCCACAGATGCGCTCGCCGTCGGCTCCGCCAATGTGCTTGCCTGCCCCAAACTGAAACAGGCAGCAAATGAGCGACACCACGGCAAGACCGAAAAGATACCACATGCTGACCGTGCTGTGGACAATACTCTTGGTGGTCACGGCGATGGCAAGAGCCAATGACACTGCCCAGAGATAGAAGGCAAGATTTGGCACTGACAGTATGAGACGGTGGAACGACGGCAGGAAGTAGCGCACAAGCCATGCGGCAAACAGCGGCATTACGAGCAGCGGGAACACGTGGTTCATGATGAGCAGCAGTGCTGCGATGAAGTTGCTTCCCGGCTGTGGGTGAACCAGTGGCAGGATTGCAGGCGCAAGCAATGACGTGGCTATGTTTATTAATAAGGTGTAGGTGATTATGCTTCCGCTGTCGCCGCCTAATTTGTTGGTTACTACGGCTGCGGCAGTGGCGGTGGGGCATACCAGGCAGAGCATTGCTCCCTGGAGCAATACGCTTGTGCCTTCATGGTCGCCGAACAGCATGGCTGCGGCAGATGCCGCAAGAAACAGCGTCACCTGTACAGCTAACAGCACAATGTGCCAGTGGCGCAGCCGGAGGTCCTTGGGCGACACTTTACAGAACGACACAAAGAGCATGACAGCCAGCAGCACAGGCTGAATCACCGATACTGCTGCCACGCAGGCTGAATGAACCGTCTGCGGCAGATTTAGCGCCTTGAATACGAAATAGGCTATCACTCCCGCTATCATTGCTATGGGCAGGGTCCAGTCTTTAATAAAGGTTATGATTGCTGATGGTTTTGTGATATGTGGATGGTGCATAACGTCTTTTTTTGAGGTGCAAAAGTACTACAAATCTGCTGTACCTCCAAATAATTTTAAATTTTTTGTACTTTCATTTGGCAATATCGTGGAATTTGTGTACATTTGCACCTTTCAAAGGTGACAGGTATTATGAAAAGATTGTACGCATTCGATTTCGATGGAACGCTTACCACAAAGGATACGCTGCTTGAGTTTATCAAGTTTGCCAAGGGAAGTTGTGCCCTTTACGCTGCGTTTGCTTTGTATCTGCCGCTGCTGGTGCTGATGAAACTGCGGCTTTATTCAAACTACCGCACAAAAGAGAAGATATTTTCTTACTTGTTCCGTGGCATGACGGTGGAGGATTTCAATGCCGTGTGCCGCCGTTTTGCAAGGGCAAACGGTCAGCGGTTGCTGCGCCCCAAGGCTGTTGAGTATATAAATAAGGTGTCGGCAGACGATGATGCTGCCGTAGTGATAGTGTCGGCAAGCATGCCCAACTGGGTGGCGCCGTTTTTCTGTGAATATGGAAATATACAGGTTATTGGTACTGTGCCCGAGGTTTGCGACGGAAAAATCACAGGACGTTTCTCCACAGCCAACTGCTATGGTCTGGAGAAGGTTAGACGGCTGTTGGAGCTTTTCCCAGACCGTGCCAGCTATCATCTCACCGCCTTTGGCGACAGCCGTGGCGACCGTGAACTGCTGGCTATTGCCG
This sequence comes from Prevotella sp., assembly GCA_030539375.1. GTDB lineage: Bacteria > Bacteroidota > Bacteroidia > Bacteroidales > Bacteroidaceae > Prevotella. Next base: position 15,540 of record JAUNSB010000076.1, on the reverse strand, counting down.
ATGAGGCTCACTATAAACCATTTAGACTATGAGGAATTTTTTCAAGATATTCAAGATCAGATGTGAGGAGCTTGCCTCGTCGTTGGCGTGGCTCCTGTTTTTTGTCATTATGAATATGCTGTGCTTTATGAAGTACAGCGACAAGTTCACTGCCACCAACCGAGGTTCGTGGAATGTGTTTACCGATAACTTCACCATGTCGGGCTTCGACCCCATCACCTATTCGGTGCTCACCGACTGGCGCCCCGTGTATAATGTCTACCGTCATCCGCTGCTGGCATTTCTGGTCTATCCGTTCTCGCAGCTGAATCATTGGCTGATGGAGAACACCCAGTATAATTTCTGCCAATGGATAGTGATGGTGTTTCTGCTTGCGGCGGTCTACTACTCGTATATTTTCTGTTTCCGAATATTCCGCAGGGTGCTCGGGCTTGGGCTTTACGACTCCACGCTGCTTGCATCGATGATATTCTCGTTTGGATATGTCATGGTGACATTCGTTGTGCCCGATCATTTCGCCATATCCATGTTCATCCTTGTTCTTGCCCTTTATCTCAGCGGCTTGCTGATACAGAAAGGGCGCGAGCTGAAGATATGGCAGGTGTGGATAATATTCTTCATCACGGCTGGAGTGACTCTGAGCAATGGCATAAAGATATACATCGACACGCTGTTTGTAAATGGCAAGAGAATGTTCCGTCCGGTGTTTTTCATTGTTGCCGTCATCATTCCGTCGCTCATCATCTGGAGATTTGCCCGTATGGAGTTCTATACATACGTGGCTCCTGCAAAGATTGAGCAGAAGAAACAGATGAAGGTGAAGGCACAGAAGAAGGACGCGAAGCTGTGGGCAAACTTCTGCGACACCACACAGCTGAAGGACAGTGCGGCAATACATAAGGAATTTAAGAAGCTGAAACGCAGGCTGATGATTGAGGAATACCGCCGCAACCACCGTATGCCGCACAACATGCACACTGGCAAGCCAATAGCCAAGGGCGAGTTCACACAGTGGACCGACATCACCACTCCGCGCTGGGACACTTTCGTTGAGAATCTCTTTGGCGAGAGCCTTCAGCTTCACAGCGACCATCTGCTTGAGGACACCTTGCGCAGCCGTCCCGTGATAGTGGAGTATCGCAGTGTGGTGAACTACATTGTTGAGGCTATTATTGTGGCGCTGTTTGCCGCAGGAATATGGTTTGGACGGCGGTCGCGCTTCTTCTGGATGTGCTTCCTCGGTTTCCTGTTCGACATGACCCTTCACATGGTGCTGGGATTCGGCATCAACGAGGTGTATATCATGACCGCCCACTGGGCGTTTGTGGTGCCGATAGCCATCGGTTACGTGTTCTGCAACATGAAGGGTAGGGGACTGACGGCTCTCCGCACGCTTGTCACCGCTGTCACCCTGTTCCTGTTTGTATATAATGCACGGCTGCTTGCCGTTTATCTTGTGTAGGATGAGTGGGATATGGTAGGAGAATTAAGAGGAGTAGGATATGGTAGGAGAATTGGTGTCAGTGCTTGTGCCCGTGTATGGCGTTGAGAAATACATTGCCGAGTGTGCGAGGTCGCTGTTCTGTCAGACCTGGCAGAATATCGAGTATGTGTTTGTTGATGACTGTTCGCCCGACCGCAGCATCGAGGTGCTGAGGCAGGTTATTGCCGAATATCCTCACCGTGAGCAGCAGGTGCGTATTGTGCGCCAGGACCGCAACCGTGGGCTTGGCGCTGCCCGCAAGCGTGCCGTGGAGGAAAGCTGCGGCGAATATCTGATGCACGTTGACAGCGACGACCGCATCACTCCCAATGCTGTGGAGAAACTTGTGGCAGCCGCAATAGCAACCTCTGCCGACATTGTCGACGGCGCATATTGTGAGTTTGGCGACGACGGTGGTGTTACGGGCAATGCCGTGCTCCCGCCCCGCATCTCCAAGGAGCAGTATCTCAAGCGGATGCTTCTGCAAAACATCGTGAAGAACAACATCTGGGGGCGTCTTTACCGACGCAGCCTTTACACCGGCCACGCCATCAACTCAATAGAGGGTGTTGACTACGGCGAGGATTTCGGCATTGTGCCGAGACTTATGCTTCATGCCAGCAGGACGTATATTGACGATGTGGTGTACCATTACCGCAACTGCAATGCGGCATCTTACACCCACCGCCGCACTCCCCGGCAGGACCATTCCTTGCTGATGGCAAATGCGGCTGTCTATCATCATTTCATCTGCAATGACGCTGAGCACCGTTACACCGCCCATCTCAACATGGGAATGGTTAACATCTATCGTTATGCACGCCGCAACGGCTTGCCTTTGGCCGATGTTGACAAGGCTCTCGGTCAGCCGCTATCGGGATTTGCGCCGCGGTTGTGCCGCCGATTGTTTGGCAGCAGTGTGCCTTTTGGTGTCTCCGACATTGTTTACCGGATATTACGCAGGTTTTACATATAATGAAGAAAAAGGTATTTCATATCATTTCCCATTTCGACATGGGTGGGGCGGAGCGTGTGGCTGTAAACATTGCACGGTCCAGAACGCCTGAGTTCGAATATCATATTGTTGAGGTGCTTAGGGCAAGGTCACCGTTCACCGCAACGTTCATTGCCGAGATGCGTGAGGCAGGCATTGTGTATCATCGTGGTATTCTGCCCGACGTTAGATTTCATTTTCTGTTTGAGCGTTTGGCTGCGCTGCTGTTTCCTCTGACGTTCCTCTTTACGTTTCTCCGCCACCGTCCTGCCGTGATTCATGCCCACACTGAGGCTGCCGACCTCTGTACATACGCCTTCTTCACCTGCTTCCCATGGCTTGCAGGGCGGTGTCGCATTGTCCGCACCATACATAACACAAGGCTGTGGACAGGACAGCTGGCAATAGGGCGCAGGGTTGAGCGCTTCTACCAGCACCATCATTCCAACGTGGCAATATCCTTGTCGGTGCAGGACAACTACCGTAAGGTATATGGCGAGACGCCGCCTATAATATATAATGGTGTGTCGCCAGTGTCTCAGGAGCCTTACCCAGATCTTGTTGCTGGCAAGGTGAACGTGCTGTTTGCCGGACGCTTCGACCCGCAAAAGGGAATATCCACGCTGATTGAGATTATCCGTGCCGTGAGCACCGACAGCCGCTACTTCTTCCATGTCATAGGCGACGGTCCGCTGCGCGATGACCTTGTGAACGGTCTTAATGGACTTAGTAACGTGAGAATCACTCCGCCTGTGTTCGGACTCTCGCGCTATCTCTCATCTTTCGACTATATGATTATGCCGTCGGAGTTCGAGGGGCTTAGCATCATGTCCATCGAGGCGTCAATGGCTCGTCTGCCCAATATCATCAATAGTTGCCTTGGGTTAAAGGACACTTTGCCTGCCGACTGGCAGCTTGCCGCTAACGACAACCGCATAAATGATTACATCCACATCTTCCGCGATGTGCTGCCCACAGTGTCGCGCTCAGCTCTTGCCGATGCCGCCTTTCTGTTTGCCACTGACCATTTCTCATTGCGCGGTATGCAGACAGCATACGAGGAAGTGTATTTGGGTATGTAAAAAGAAAAAAAACTTTAAAAAAGTTCTTCTTTTTTTGTTTTATGCTCGCTTATTTGTAACTTTGTGGCAAAATAATTAAGACATTGTGATATGGAACGGTTGACATTGACAATAGATGTGCCTGCCGGAGTTCTGTTAGACATGGAACTTCTGAAGAATAAGGCTAACGAATATGTACAGAGATACATCTATATGCTGCATAGTGGGGATGGTGATATGGAGGTTGATGACAAAAAAATATCATCTTTCCGTAAACTTCGTGGCGTAATGTCGTCAGACAAGCCATATCGGGAAATGGTGGAAGAGGCATTGAAAGACAAGTATATGCTATGAGACTGTTTTTTGATACTTGTACAATCGTGGATTATTTATGTAATCGTAGTAATTCCGACAATGTTGACAAAATATTACAGATTGCCGACTCCAATCATTATCAGTGTTTTATGTCTGCCGGTTCTTTTTATACATTGACATATCTTTTGGAATTGGATCTTAAGCATAAAGGTTATACTGAAAAAGAAAAAAGAGTTGAAAGATTGCGCGAAATTCTAAATGGAGTTCTATCTACATTTATCATTCCAGAATTGGATGGAATGATTTTGAAGAAAGGTGTAAATAATATATTCTTTTCAGATTTGGAAGACAGCTATCAATATGAAGTTGCCGTGAAGAGTTTCTGTGATGTTTTCTTAACAGATAATATCTCTGATTTTAAGTATGCTGACCAGAGAGTGCTTAAAATATTACCGCCAACAATGGAAACGGTCAAGTACCTGTCTGAACGCTCATAAATCATCATTCGTCCGAAAAGTGCGGGAAACGTTTGGAAATTCGTCCGAAAAAGTGTGTCGTAGCAGCGATTATTCGTCCGAAAAAGTGTTGATGTGAATAAATATATTACACTTTTGTCAAATTTTCTGTTACACCTTTTTCTTGTCTTATTACTTTTTATTTGCTAATTTTGCAGCGAAATTATGTCTGTCGTTTCAGTTAATCTGATAAAACGGCAGAGAAATGAGGTTAAAGGTACAAAAGTATGCAAAATAATGGACAAAAGTTTATTTACCATTATACTTCATTGGAGAATGCGATGAATATAATACAGCCTAAAGGACTTGTCTTTTGGGGTAGTCGGTATGACTGTATGAACGATCCGTTTGACAGTATTTATGCCAAAGATACACTGTTAGAAATAACAGGACTGAAAGAATTTGAAATTAATCAAGATAACTATAAAGATTTTCTTGACTACATACCTTATATTGTATCATTCTCAAAAAATAGGGACGATGCATTGATGTGGAGATTGTACAATGCGCAAATATGCCTGAAAATATTGAGAAAAAGGATAAAATCAAATAATTCATCTTTAGATAGATTACAATGCCGGGATTGCTATTATATGTCTAAGAAACAAATAAAAGCAGAAAAGAAGAGAATCTTAAAAGGTGATAATGGTACAAGAAATTTATGGAACAGAATAAAAGACGAGTCTGTTTTTATCAAGCATCCAGATTTCAGATGCGAGAATGAAGTTCGTGTTGTGAAATTCAATGCACGAATAAATCAAAAATGTAAGAGTGATAACAAATATGAAATGCGGGGAGAAATCCCTGATGACTTTAAATATAAAAAGGTTTTCAATTCTACAAAAATAGTATATTACAAAGAGTTTGAATTTGATAAAGAAACACTTCGTGGAATTATTGTAAGAGCAAATTCTAACTCAGAATTTGTTGATATAAAAGAACATTTGGAAATGTGGTTATATAAATGTGGCTGGGATTATTTGTCTTCGCATTTTATCCAATAATCAAAACGTGTACCAGTAAGACAATTCTAAAAAACAAATAGATTATGAAACAACAATTATTCAAATTACTAACAGTTATAGCATTCATGCTATTCTGTATTAATGTATCTGCCTATGATTTTGAGGTGGATGGGATTTATTACAATATCACTTCTTTTAATGACAAGACCGTGGAAGTGACAGTCGGAGATGTAAATTATAGTTATAGTGGTAATATTGTCATTCCCTCTTCAGTACAATATCAGAATTATAAATTTTGTGTATCAGGGATAACAAGTGGTGCTTTTAATAGTTGCAGTAGTTTGGAAAGTATAACCATCCCCAATAGCGTGACTGGAATTTTATATTTTAGGAATTGCAGTAGTTTGAGAAGTATTTCTATTCCCAATAGTATAACAGCAATTGGGAAATATGCTTTTGATGGTTGTAGTAGTTTGAGAAGTATTTCTATTCCCAATAGCGTGACTGTAATCGGAGGATGTGCTTTTGTTAATTGTAGTAGTTTGACCAGCATCATAATTCCAAATAGTGTGACAACAATTGAAGATGGTACATTTATGGGGTGTAGCAGCTTGGCAAGTATTACAATTCCGAATAGTGTGACAACAATTATAACTGCTGCTTTTGATGATTGCCCAAATCTAATGCAAATAAATTGCGATGCAATAATTCCACCTAATATTAAAATTGATTGTTTTACCTTGAATCAGAAACTTTTTGCACAACTCAATGTTCCTGAAGGAAGTGGCGCAGCTTATCGCGCAGCTGAATGCTGGAAAGATTTTGTAAATATAGTTGAGAATGGTAAACCTGTAGAGCCTGCAAAGAAATGTGAGGCACCAACAATTTCATACGTTGCCGGTAAACTGAAATTTAGTTGCAATACGGAGGGAGCAGAGTATCACTATACACTGACAGACAGCGATGTGAAAAACGATGCCGCATATTCTGACGGCACGGTGAGTCTTGATGCTTGTTATAAGATAACAGCATACGCTACCGCTGACGGGTATATGCAGTCAGAAAAAGCCACGGCAACACTTTATTGGATAAATGCTAATCTGGAAACCACTAATATTAATTAAGGTGCAAAGCCGCGGAGTGGTGGCATCATGCAATGACGGAGTGATACGCATATCCGGGCTTGATGAAGGTGAGACTGTAATGTTCTATGGCATTGACGGTATTTTGATAGGCAGTCAACCGGCAACAGCAGGAGAGGTTATGTATGCCGTCGGCAGCAGCCGAAATGTGGTGATTGCTAAAATTGGGGACGATGCAATAAAGATTGCAGTGAAGTAACGGGATACTCACATGAAAAATATAACGGAGGCGTGTCAAAACCAACCTTTTGCTTCCTTATTAGGCACGGATTACACGGAAAACACAGGTTAGTGAAAGAAAAATCAGTGTAATCCGTGCCTAATTTATGTCATATTTTACTTCATTCTTGATTTGTTCGGAATAAAAGGCGAAGAAATCCTTGTGCAATATTGAGGATATGCGAAAAAGCAGAGCCGTGTCGATGGTGTTGCGATTGAATATGTCATAAACATTCTGCCGCTGACAGTTCAGCTTGTTCGCAAACCATGTAACCGTGCGGTCCTGAGCACGAAGCTCTTGTTTTATTAGATTGCCGATACTCTCCATTGTAAAACTTGGATTTCATGATTGTCTCATATTGTTATGATGCTGTAAAGGTACATAAACGAAAAGCGTGGGATTTCTACCTTTTGCTCGTCCCACACCGTGAGGCTCTGGCATCGCCCAATCCGTCAGAGACGAGCAACGCTGAAGCCCACGCCGATATGTATATCTGCGCAAAGTGACAACCCAACACAATAATGGCTGTCAATGTATGCGGCATGGATAACATACCCACACAGGACATCTACCGTTGCCTTTGTCATTGACGAATTTGCGGAAATTGCCAGATTTCACGGTGTCAAGAACAAAGCGCTACATAGTAAACGCCTTACCATAAATGTCCGCCACCTCTCTTCCGCCTTTTCAGGGCTTCAGCGAATGTGACGGTGCAAAATTAATAAAAAAATTGTAACCGCAAAATAATTGCGGCATAAGTTACAATATATAAGTAAGCGAACAAAATTAACCTGCATTATTCATACTGTTCCGTTACGAAAGGGCTGAATGGCAGTGCATCAGCGTGAGCGCAGCGATGACGATGCAGAATGTAGTAAATCCCACTTTCAAAGAGGAAGAGCGAGCATTGCGCTGAGGTGCTGCCAGTTAGTCCTTGCAGTAGGAACGAGTATGAATAATGCAGGTTAAATGATATAATATTTAATCAAGTAAGTTGCTGTATCTTGGTCACAACGTCACACCCCATTACCCTTGAAACGCCGATAAACACAGGGATTATCGGCGTTTCAAGGGTAATGGGGTGTGACGTTGTGACATTTTGAAGTTATGTAAAAAAAGTTAAATGCTTTGAAATCAGAAATAATATTCGTATATTTGCAACAATTTTATATACACTTTATGCTATATCAGAAACTTGTCATAGATAATTTCCTGTGTTTCGACCATTTCGAGATGCAGTTTGCACCAGGGGTATCTGTTATTATTGGACGCAATGGTGCTGGAAAGACTTCGCTAATCCGAGCGATTGTCTACTCGCTCTATTTTATGTTTACTAATGACCGTTCTATGGGTGATGATTTTCTTTCTGCTGGAAATCCCGACTTGAAAATGCGGTCAATTAGGTTTGACGAGTTTCATAGAAATAAGAGCACTGACGATGCTGCAGCCGATGCAAATTTTCATGGTGAGATAGAGTTCCTTAAGAAATTGATAGTATGGGATATGTATCGTCGTTCAACCAGTGGTTCGGCTCTTAATCCCGCACGATACAAACCAGCCTATCAACAGTTGATGCAACTGTATAGAGATAACGATGAGTTACCCCTGATTGCATATTTCTCAGACTCTTTTCCTCATAAACTGACAAATATTTCCCAATTTGCCAAACAACAGATGTCTGCTAATGGAAAGACGCTACGCAATTTCGGCTATTATCAATGGGACAATGAAACTGCCTGTGTTGAAATTTGGCAGCGCAGATTGCTTAATTCTATGGCAAAGGTGAAGCAGTTAGAAAACGATACCGATGCTTTTACACAGAATGAAGTGGATTTTGTTTCGAGGAAACTGAAACAATTCTCGCAAGTTATCAATTCAAACATGTGTGACGCTTCGTTTGAGATTGATCGTCTTTTCTATATGTTCGATGAGGAACAGAGACCTGAGTTATGGCTCCGTTTGAAATCGGGGCAGGAAATTAAATTTGACGGTTTGCCAGCAGGATACAAGCGTCTCTATTCCATTGTGCTGGACTTGTCATATCGTGCCTATCTGTTGAACAGACAAGCGGATGCCGAACCGACAGGACTAGCTATGATTGATGAAATAGATTTGCATCTTCATCCTTCATTGGAGACAGAAGTCGTTGAACGTTTTACCCGTACATTCCCTAAGTTACAATTTATAATGACATCACACTCTCCACTGATAGTCAGTAACCTTTCGTCTAATGACAAGCGGAACAAGGTGTTCAGACTTGTGGCTGGTGAGAAAAAACCACATGAGTTGCCAGACCTTTTCGGTATAGACTACGATGATGTCTTACTTGACTGGATGGAGGGCTATCCAAGGAATGAAGAACTTGATTTCCTTAGATATTCCATTAAAAGGGCACTTGATATGGACAATGAACAATTAGTTTCAATGAGAAAGAAAGAGTTGGTCAAGTTGCTTCATAGTGAGGAAAAGGCTGAGCAGATAATTGCCGAGTGGAGAAATGAATAATTTCAGTCTCATTATATATGTTCTGGATAAACAAGCACAGCAGGGGAAAGCGGGGCAAGGGACATCATATCGTTAATGATTTCTTGCGGAAAGCGTGGAATGAGCAAGAGGGCAAGTATGTGAATTGCGATTATAGCTCATTTAAACGCAATGGGAAGATGGAGCGTTTGTTACATCAGGAACAAGGCGGTTTTTGTTGTTATTGTATGAGGCATCTGACAGTAGGCAATCACACCTCGCTGGAACACGTCATGCCACATCACAGCAAGAAAAAGAACAGCAAGGTGGACTATAAAACCGTCAACTATTATAAACGCTTTAATAAGAACTTCAAGAAAGTTGATTATATCCATCTTAACGGTTCTACTCGCCAGTGGCATGTAGGTCCAAAATATCCACATTTCTGTGCTTACGAGAACTTGGTGCTTTCATGCGATGGTTGCCTTTTTATTGATAAAGACAAGGAGAATAATATCTATCCCTCAAGGCTTCACCTATGCTGTAATGAGTGCCGTGGAAACAAACAAATTGTTCCGATATTCTTTCTTCCAAATGTCAATGAATTATTTGTTTATATTGAAGATGGGAGAATAGGAATCTCAAAAAAAGTAAAATCTCCATTACGTCAAATAGAACTCTCAAACACGATTGACGAATTGGCATTGGAACATGAACGTCTTAAAATAATACGCCAAGTATGGTGTCTTATAGCGAAGAGTCATCTATATGGTATTGATGATGTGAGAACTGCCATTTCTGATGATATCTTGCGTAGTAATATATTGGCAGATTGTGGAGTGCCTGCCCGTATTGGGAAAAGAGTAAGACAACCAATATATTGGTCATTGCTTTGTGATTATTATTGGTTTTATAGGTATTTCTCCCAAAGTTGATAAGCATATTATGAAAGGAAAGATATTGAAAATGAATGAAAGAGCCTTTGTAATAGCTGCTTGTTTGCTTTTTTTTGCAGTGGGACACGCACAGAGATCTTTTGTGCTGTGGGATAAAGTAAATGATATTCCTGTGAGCAGGGCGAGTATTTATACAACTTGTTATGGTAAGGTGAAAAGTACGTTCAGTGACCAACAGGGACATGCGTATATTGATTTTGCCTTTGATAGCCTTACAGTATCACATATTAACTATCATAAGATATGCGTGAAGACACTGCCCGACACGCTGTTTATGGAGCAGACCATACAGATACTTTCTGAGATTGTGGTGGGGCCTGCCAGTGAGCCTGTCTGGATTAAGCCTATGCTGGAGAATTTCGTTAAGACAAAGGAGGACAGATACAAAAATAATGTAATGCTTAGGTATGATTATCAGACACAAAACATCAGTGACACTGTATTATACCGTTTTGTGAGTAAGGGGTTGGTGAGAAAAAAGAAACTCTTTGAGGTCCATCCTATGGAGAGCATAATCACCTTTAAGGACCAGATCGCCGGATGTGATTACAGCAACCTTAAAAACACACTATATCATGATTTTGTCTCCGACATGGATGAGCAGTTTTTGAAAGAACATACTTTCTATGTGGATGATGAGGTAGAGAAAATGGGTGCCAATGTGGTCAGAATCCTGTTCAAGTCGAAAAAGGAATGGAAGGATTCGGGCAGTCTGTGTATAGACACTATGAGGAATGTCATTCTAAGAGCTAAACGTTCTACGGGATTGGAGTATAACGTTAAGAATCGGACAAATGCCTTTGTGCGTTCTGCGATAAATGCCTTTTACGGGCACAAATATAAGGATTGGCAAATAGACATTGAGGTGGAGTATCGGCAGTCGGGAAATTTTTTCTATCTGAGCAGCTGCCGCTATGCCAATTATATGTTGGAGGAATACGACAGCAAAAAGAGAAAGGGGAAGAATATCTATAATGTGACATCAGTCTATGAGGCGCAACCCTATGATGAAGAAAATATGGGAGATAATAAGGAGTGGCTTCTGTTGCCCAAACCTTTTGCAATGAAGATTATTATGAGTAAAAAGGAAACGGGACTGGAGAAAATGCTGCAAAATGTAAAAAAGAAGTATCATATTTATTGATAATGTTACTATCCTCAGAAAAGTATTTTTTTACATCCATAGTGAAAGATTTGGGGATTTTCCGACATTTCGTGGAAAAAGATTTGGGGATTTCCTTTTTTTGTAATTTTGCAGTCAAAAAATAGAATGGGTGTCGTTGGTATTACATTGTTTTATTGCCTGTATATCTTGTACCTTTTTATAATTAGGGGGTGTTAAGGGGGAAATAGGGAATTTTACCGTAAATTTCCCTATTTTATTCTTTGTACTGTTACCTATGCGTCGATAAAAATGCGTATTTACGCAAAAAAATCGACGCTGGAGATGTTTTATTGTTGAATTTATTTGGAGAAAAAGAAAAAAAAGACTACCTTTGCGTCGTAAAAAATGCGTATTTACGCAAAAAAATCGACGCTGGAGATGAAAATAGAAAGAAAAACGTACTTGCAGAAGCTTATCCGCAGCAAGCACAACGGAATGATAAAGGTTGTGACTGGCATACGCCGTTGTGGCAAATCCTATTTGCTTTTCAACATCTTTCTTGAACATTTGAGGGAGTTGGGGATTGACGAGTCACATATCATTACCGTCGACTTGGAGGACAGGCACAACAAACATCTGTGCGACCCGGACAATCTGCTGGCATATATTGACAGCAAAATCATTGACGGCGACATGCACTATGTCATACTTGACGAGGTGCAGCGCGTAAAGGAGTTTGAAGATGTACTTAACAGCTATCTGAAGAAAAGTAATGTTGATGTGTATGTTACTGGCAGTAATTCAAAACTGCTGTCAAGCGACGTTATTACTGAGTTTCGTGGACGTGGACTGGAAATCAGGGTTCATCCGTTGAGTTTCCGCGAGTTTATTTCTGCTTATCAAGGTGAAAGCCGCGAAAAGGCGTTGCAGGAATTCATGACCTATGGCGGACTGCCGCAAGTTGTATCCATGCAGACAGCAGAGGAAAAAGAAGACTATCTGAAAACGCTGTTTGCCGGAACTTACCTGCGCGACATCAAGGAACGTTATAAGATTATGGGCGACTCCGACTTGGAAGAGCTTGTAGACATCATTGCCTCGGGCATAGGAGGACTTGTAAATCCAAGAAAATTGCAGGACACGTTCAAGACCGTGAAGCACAGCGACATCAGTCAAGACACAATCAAGCGCTATCTTGACATCATGCAGGACGCGTTTCTCATTGAACGGTCTATCAGATATGATATAAAAGGACGGAAATACATCAACACTCCGGCGAAATATTATTTCAATGATTTAGGTCTGCGTAATGCACGGTTGAATTTCCGCCAGTTTGAAGAGACACATCTGATGGAAAATATGATATATAATGAGCTGCGCATCATGGGACTGTCGGTGGACGTGGGACAGGTTGTGATAAATAGCAAAGACAAGGAGAACACTCAAAGTCAACGCCAAAATCTCGAAGTGGATTTTGTGTGCAACCGAGGCTTTAAACGATATTATATCCAATCGGCACTTGATTTGCCGTCATCAGAAAAGATGGAGCAGGAACAGAGACCGCTGCTCCACATCAAGGATAATTTTCAAAAAATGATAATCGTCGGAGGTATTACACCCACACACATCAACGACAACGGGATTGTGATAATGAATGTCTACGATTTCCTGCTAAATGACAACATATTAAGTTCAAGATTATAAACGACAAATATAATTATTATGAAATGTAGATTTATTTCTTTACTGCTGCTATCCGCCATTGCCTGTGGCGCGGCAACAGCCGCCGGCAACAGCGGGAAAGTGAAGGTAAACAAGTTCAGGCTGACAGGTCCGTATGCGGTGAGACAGCCCGTGATGATTGACTCTACGGACATCGGCCGCAACAAGTACGAGGCAACGCAGATGCTGACGGTATCGCCCTTGGGCGACAAGGATGCAAAGCCATGGCAGGGTGAGATTCTGCCTGTGGTAAAAGGCGCGGCATCGGTGGGCGAGCTGCATTTCTGCATCACTCCCAAAAGCTATACTGTGGGAAAGGTTAGCGTGAAGGGACCGAAGAACTTCAAGCTGTTTGTTGATGGCGAGGAGAAGAGCGGAGAGCTGAAGCTCATCCCAACGCCACATCTCATTGCGGTGAAATACCTGTGTGAGGCTGACAAGGCTGACTCTATAGATGTGGAGTTTGAGTACAGCAAGGGTATTGGCGTGGAAGTGGGCGACGGTTCGCAGCGCCGTTACATGTTGAGTGACAACATGAACGGGCTGAAGCTCACAGGTGCCCGTGTGTCGCCCAACGGCAAGTATGCTCTTGTGTACTACCGTCAGACAGAACCCGGGGGGAAGGTGATGAGCTACACGGACCTGATGGAGACAGCCACACGCCGCATGGTGTCACGCTTCCAGAGCAGTCAGGCTCCGCGATGGATGCCAGTGAGCAATGAGATAGTGTATTACCAGACCGTTGGTGACAACACACAGCTTTACCGGCAGAATCCCGAGACAGGAGTGTCGCGTCTGTGGATAAGCAAACTGCCGAAGGGAGGTTTTGACATTGCGCCCACGGAGGACTATCTTATAATGACCGTTTCAGAAAATCCCGACGAGCGCCGTCCAGATGTATATCAGATAATAGAGCCTGACGACCGTCAGCCGGGATGGCGCGAGCACAGTTATCTTGCCAGATATGACATTGCATCGGGCGTATGCAGCCGTATCACCTTCGGCAACAAGTCGATGGGACTCTACGACATATCGCCCGACGGCAAGCGTTTGCTCATAGGCTACGGCAAGCGCCGTCTCACAAAGCAGCCATTTTATCTCTCCACTATTCTTGAGCTCGACCTTGCTACAATGAAATGTGACACGATAATCGACCGTGAGGGATTCATGCGTGAGATAAGCTATAGTCCCGATGGCAAGGAGTTTCTCATTGTGGGTTCGGCGGAGTTTATGGACGGCATAGGCTCGGTGCTCGGCAAGGGCGTGCCAGCCAACGATTACGATTATCAGATGTTTATCATGGACCGTGCCACAAAGAAGGTGCGCCCCATGACAAAATATTTCAATCCTTCAGTGGACTCAGGGATAATGTGGTCGAAATACGACGGAATGGTGTATTTCAAGGGTGAGAATCAGGACAAGATGACATTCTACCGCCTTAATCCCAAGAGTGGAATGATAAATGAGATTGTCACTCCCGAGACTTTTCTCTACGGCTTCAGCATTGCCGACACAGCTCCCGTGGCGCTGCATTGGGGACAGACTGACATCACGGCAACCAATCTGTATATGCTCAACACCAAGAATACGAAGAGCCAGATGTTTATAGACCGCTCGTCGGAGATAACAAAAGGCATCACACTTTCGCCAAGCCATGAATGGAGCTTTGTGACATCGCGCGGCGACACCATCACCGGTCAGTACACTCTGCCTCTGAATATGGAGGAAGGCAGGAAATATCCGCTGGTGGTGTATTACTATGGCGGTTGCTCGCCTGTGGGCACTTATCTGGAGTCTTACTATTCTCCGCAGATGTTTGCCGCTCAGGATTATATCTTCCTTGTGCTTGAGCCAAGCGGCGCAACGGGCTTCGGACAGGAGTTTGCCGCCCGTCACGTCAATGCATGGGGCGATTACTCTGCCGCAGACATTATTGAAGGCACAAAGAAGTTCTGTGCCGAGCACAATTTTGCCGATGCCGCCAAGATAGGGTGCATGGGCGCAAGCTATGGCGGTTTTATGACTCAGTATCTACAGACACAGACCGATATCTTCGCAGCTGCCGTGAGCCATGCCGGCATCAGCAACATCACGAGCTACTGGGGAGGCGGCTATTGGGGATATTCCTACAGTCAGGTGGCTTCGCGCGACCGCTATCCATGGACCGATCCCGAGATGTACACCAAGCACAGTCCGTTGTTCAATGCCGACAAGGTAAAAACTCCGCTGCTCTTTGTGCATGGCGATGCAGACACTAACGTGCCTTTCAATGAGAGCGTGCAGATGTTCACGGCGCTGAAACTGCTCGGCAAGGAGACAGCCTTTGTGGCAGTGAACAATCAGGACCACCACATTCTCGACTATCAGAAGCGCATAACATGGCAGAACACCATCTTCGCATGGTTTGCCAAGTGGCTCAAAGGCGACAGCGAGTGGTGGAACGCTATGTATCCTGAGAAAGATTATTAATTACGAATTACGAGTTTTGAATTACGAATTGTCGGCTATGCCGATGTAGAGTTAATGAATTAAGAATTATTGCTGCGCCGATATAAATCGATTTCATAACTCCCATTTCGTAATTCATGACTCCCAATTC
>JAUNSB010000005.1:0-81422 GCA_030539375.1 Prevotella sp. | reverse complement strand
CAGGTTATAAATTGGATTTTATCCGGGCTTTTGCTTTTACCTTCGGTCAGCGACCGTTGGTTGACTTCATGCTTCTTCCGTAATGAAATGTAAGTAAAAGGAAAAATAAGAAAACGCGGAATAAAAACTACTTTATTCCGCGTTCATTTAGTGCCTTTGAATATTTTGCCGCATTGCGCAAATGTTCCTGATATGTCACAGCAAAATTATGTGTTCCCGAGAAATCTTCTTTTGCACACATATAAAGATAATCGTGCTTAACCTGATTGAGTACGGCATCAATGCCTGCAATCGAAGCAATCTTGATAGGACCGGGAGGCAACCCTACATTTTTATATGTGTTGTAGGGGCTGTCCATGGTTAGCATATTATGATAGATGCGGCGTAGTGCAAAATCCTTTAGTGCAAACTTAACTGTAGGGTCGGCCTGCAGCGGCATTCCCTGCTTCAGGCGGTTGCAGTACATGCCGGCAATCATAGGCTTCTCGGCATTGTTGGCTGTCTCCTCATCAATAATGCTTGCCACGGTGGCAACCTCATTCTCTGTCATTCCAAGACTTTCTGCCTTTTCTGTGCGCTCTTTGTTCCAAAAACGGTCATGCTCCTTCACCATACGCTTCATAAACTTCTCAAGTGATGTGTTCCAATACACGTCGTAGGTGTTGGGCACAAAGAGAGCAGCAATGGTGCATGTGTCATAACCGTATGCTGCACAAAAATCCTGGTTGGCAAGACTCTGTGCCACGGTTGCGCTGTCGAGCATCAGTTTACGGGACAAAGCTCCTGCAAGGCGGTCCATTGTGCGCGACTCGGGAATGGTGAGACTTACGGGCTCCTGAATGCCGTTCTTCATGCGCCGCCACACAGTGAAGGCGCTCTCACTGGGCTTCACGGCATACCTTCCTGAGCGTATTCCCGATGAATAGCCACTTACAGACGACAACATCCTAAACCCTGCTTTCTGCATTGTGGATGCAATAGTGTCGAGCTTGGCATATACCGAGTCAATATTATCGCCGTCATTAATGTAAACATACCTTGTCTGCTCCTTTGCTGACAATGGGAACAGGAGCATAAGATAAAGCAGACTTGCGGCAGAAAGAGCCACAAGTCCACATCCTAATAGTAAAAGCTTTTTATTTTTCATTTTATATCAATAAGTCTGCAAGTTAATAAGCCTGTTTGTCGTGAATAATAATTTGCTTTGCTGTCTTGAATATTATCGCAAGGTCAAGCCAGAACGTCCAGTTTTCTATATACCATATATCCTTACGCACACGGCCTTCCATCTGCCACAGTTCCTTGGTTTCACCACGGAAACCGGTAACCTGCGCCCAACCTGTAATGCCAGGCTTTGCGAAATGGCGCACCATATATTTATCGATGAGTGCCGAATACATCTCAGTGTGATAAAGCATGTGAGGACGTGGTCCCACAATGCTCATGTCACCCTTGAGCACACAGTAGAACTGTGGCAGCTCATCAATGTTGCTCTTGCGCATGAAATTGCCGAACGCAAACTTTCGCGGGTCATGTTCCGTAGCCTGCAATTTGTCGGCATCAACATTCACATGCATAGAGCGGAACTTGTAGCACACAAAATCCTTGCCGCCAAGACCTGTCCGCTTTTGGCGGAAGAATATCGGACCGGGACTCTGAATCTTTATTATGACGGCAATTATCGGTATCAGAACAAGCAAACCAAGACATATAATCAATGAAAATATAACATCAAAAGTACGCTTGATAATACGATTAGACATAAGCGTAAGGGGAGTTTCGTGGTTGGTAAACACCACAGAAGTACCGATGCGCTCCATAGAGAGATTGAAACCAAACGTATGGGTGAAAGGCGGTACATAATAGAAATGTATCACATTCTTATCGCAATAATTCATAATGGCACGTATAAGATCCTCACGGTCATCGCACAAAGAGCAGTAAATCTCGTCAACTCCCAAAGGCTCTCCCTTTTCCATCAATTCCACAAGGTCAGCAAGACTTCCCTTCCGTGGCATATCTTTGTCCGCATGTTCATAGGCAATCTCTTTGTCTGCATAATATCCTATTATGTTATATCCCATTGTCAAGTCGTTTGCCAACTGGTTAGATACAGACAAGAGTGCATTGTCACTGCCTATGAACAATGCTGTTCTGTGGTTGCGGCCCATCATGCGAATATATCCTATAAGGTAACGCTCAACAAAGCGGCTTGACAGTATTACCAAATATAACACTGGTGCAAAATAAGGATAGAAAAATCCTGAAGGTGACTTTAGACCATATATGGAAAGCAATATTTTGGTAATGCAAAATGCAGCCAGTACAAAAGTGAAAGTCAAAAAGGTTGCACGACGGATTACGGCATCAATCTGAATCTTACGCTTATATACTACGTTTGAATAGAAATACTGAGCTATAACCATAGCACCATTCACACTGAGATACAAATATTTAGAGTCTATACCAGTACTGAAATGCAATACTTTCCAATCATACCTGAGATATAATGCAAAAAAAATGTTCAACACTAAAAAATCAGCAATAATAATAAGTTTATCCAATAAATTTGTTGTTCTGGTATTCTTTTCCATAATATTTTTTACTTCTATTGTTTTTGTAATTAATGCTATATTCAACTTACACTACAGGTGAAAGGGATGAAAATACAGCCGCAAAGATAGTAATAATTAATATAACCGACAAACAAAATTGCAACAATTTATTTTTTTTATCATTTTTTTACATGAGTATACAACTTCGAATTACAGCATAAATCAATGTCATTATATACACTAAAACAACCACACTGGTGTCTGTATGCAAATAGCCGCTTCTGGTATATTTCTCCGACACAAAACGAAAAGAGCTCTCCCGATTTTTCCCAGTAAGGAAAATTAGTCCCAAATACACAATAGAACCAACGACAGCTCCCCATAACACTCCGCAGATGACATCGCCTGGATAATGCACACCAAGATATATTCGTGTCCAACAGTTAACCAATGACCACGATATGAGAGTAGTTGTGAGAACAGCACTCCGCACAAGCAAAGAAAACATTATTGCTATACTGAATGTATTTGCAGCATGCGAAGAAAAAAATCCATAGTTGCCACCACGATAGCCGTTGACTACATCCACAAGTATGCCTATCACCGGATCATGGGTTGGGCGCCAACGCATCACATTGGGTTTCACAAACATATCACATAAAGAACCGCTGAAAAAAGCACACAGTCCTGCTGCCGCTATCACCAGCACAATATGGCGCATATTGTCATTGCACTTTATCACCATATACATCAATGCCACATACATTGGAATCCATGTGGTGGCAGTGGTGAGAATATATGCCATATTGTCCAGCCACAGCGAATGGCTGCCGTTGAGCATCAGCAGTAACTGCTGGTCGAGTTCTATTATCGTCAGGACTTCCATCGTCATTCATTTTTATCTTCGTGTCACCTTTCCCGTTTCTTTATATTCTCTCAATATCCTTAACGGCAATCCACCCCTCCTTACCGTCGGCAACACGCACTTTCACCCACTGGCTTGAGAATTCTTCTGTAATGTTCACCTTCGTTCCTTCATGCAATACAAACAGGTCGGTGCCGTTAGCGGCAGGAGTACTTTTCACAGGTGCCGCCCCACTCATAACAATGGCTCCAACACGCTCACTTAGAATTCTGCTTTGCTGAAATGCCAAAATATTCGACAGCACAAAGCCTACAATCAGCAGCAATGAACCAAAGAAACCAACCTTGCGCCGCCACACAGCATCCGAGAACAGAAAAAGCAGGAACAGGGCTATTGCGAGTGCAAGACACACCAATGCCGAAGTGGCCCACCCGTCAATACTTGTCAGATTTGTAAGCGAACGGTACCAGGTGATAAAAAACATTTCACTCTCTGGGGTTATTTTGTCAACTGTTTTCGACCGTGCCAGCTGCAGGTTGAAACGTATGTCCTTGTCACCTGGATTGAGCAGCAACGCACGCTCATAGTTGAGCACAGCATGGGTAAAGTCATCTACACGATAATAAGCATTGCCCAGATTATAGTAGATGTCCGCATTCACTCCGTCTTTCAACAGTTGCTCATAACACTTTATCGCCTGCTGATATTGCTGACGGGCGTATGCGCTGTCAGCATCTGCTTTTGTCACTGTCGGAGATGTGGTTGTTGTCACATTCTGCTCAGCATTAACACCCAACGTCCCCCATGCCATCAAAAGCAATAAGGCGATTTTCTTTATTATATATATGTGTGTATTGTTCATAATCGCTCAGATTTATTTTTTACCCATCGTATTCTCAATAGTTGTGATGGCAGTCATTGCAGCCTCAAAGGTCTTGCTCATGTTACCGTTGCTGTCGCCAGGGGCATAACGCTCAAACTCACACTCGTCGAGAGCCTCTATAAAGCGCTTCACAGTCTCCTCCTCTACCCCACGCTGTTGCAGTTTCTCACTGATATTGTCTCTTGAGAGCTGTTCCACATTCATATTAAGCTTGTCGCCGACATATCCCCACAGGGCACGCAACACCTCGTCGTAGAAATTGGCAGCGTCACGTTTAAACATCAGTGTACGTGCCTTTTTCAAGCGTTTCGTTGCCACCTTATTGGCTTTCTTACCTCTCATCTTACTGATATTGGCGTTATCAATGGCACGCTTGCGGAACACCACGAACAGTGTAATAAATGCCACAACGAGAGCCACGAGAGAAATCCAATAGCCTTCACTGCCAAAGAAATAATCTCCCTTAGGACGCAGTTCGCTGTTGCCAAGTTTTATAAAGCGTATGTCATTATTGAGCGTGTTCAACTCTTCCTGCGAGTAGTCGCTCACTCTTGCAGAACCGCTGCCCTTAGCCACATCAAGAGTGAAACCTTCTGTCTTCAGTTCCTTATATTTGTTTTCATCAACATCATAATAGACGAATGTCACCGGAGGTATCTCGTATTTGCCTTGATGGCGCGGCACTGCAAGGAAATCATAAATCATGCTTCCCTCCACCCCACGGCTTGTAAGCTTTGACTTGTCAGTTATCTTAGCATCATAAACATCAAAGTCTTTGGGGAAGTTCACCTCAGGCTGCTTCAACAGCTTCATGTTGCCCACACCGCTCACCGTAACACGTAGTGTCACAGGTGAATTGGCATTTACAGATGTCTTGTTGGGCTTGGCTGTAATGGTGAACTTGCCTACACCTCCAGAGAAGTTTGCCGGGCGCTGCGGCAGCGGATTTACCGTGATGGAAAGTCCTGGAGCCTTTATCTTTTTCTTTACCTCCACATAGCCTGAGCCACCGTTGAAGAAAGCCTCAAACGGGTCAACATTGCGATTTTGCTGAACCACCACTCCCTCGAATGTGATTGAAGGTATCTCCAGTTTACCAGTCATTTGCGGGAACATCACATACTGGCTCCAGGTTACTGTACGGTAAGGACGTCCGTTGACTCTCTCAACACTGAAGCTCTTCTGCTGAGGCAGTTGTATCTCCTGGGTATGAAAGCCTTTGAGGTCGGGCATCTTGCCCGCCAGCTGTGTTAGGTCAACAAGTGTATATACCTTATATGTAAGCAATATCGGCTCTTGTTCGTATACACGTGTCTTGTTGGCACTCACTTTGATGAACAGGTCTGATGAAGATATTGCCGAACCGGCAGCACGCATCTCTTCACCGCGCTGTTGCTGGTTGCCGTTTCCACCTTGCTGCTGACGACCATTACCATTACCTGCGCTTGCCTTAATGCTAATAGTATTAGCGGCAACCGTCTTGCCTCCAGCCTTCACTCTTGCTCCGCTGATAGTGAAATGTCCAGGCTTAGATGCACAACATATATAGGTATATGTTGTGGCAGACGACGAGCTTGTATGACCGTTGACCATCTGAAAACTCGACTGTGTTGACACTGATGGTCCCATAAGTACTTCTATGTCGTCTGGGAAGTTTGGCTGTTGGAAATGGTCCACGTCTTGAGTGTTTACAGTAAATGTGAGCCGGAACTGATCCCCCACAACAACCGTTGACGGGGCTTTGGCGGTGAAATGCTGTGCAAACACCTCAATTCCCATCATCAACATCAATAATAGTGTATATATTCTTCTCATCAAATTCAAAGTCATAATTTTTCTTTTTCTACCAGTTTTTGTCCAACTGTCGGCGGTTCGACTGGTGCATTGCCTTTTTCATCTTGTCCTGTGTGGCTTTCTCACGCTGCATGGCGGCATTGAGCAGCTGCTCAGCATTCTCCTTGCTCATTTGCTGCTGGTTTTGCTTCTGCTGCTCATCCTGCTTCTGCTGTTGTTGCTTCTGCTGGTCTTTCTGCTTCTCCTGCTTGTCCTTGTCACCGTTTCCTTTGTCTTTATTATTGTCTCCGCCACCCTTTTGGTTCTTCAACTGACGTTTGCACAGCTCAAGGTTATAGCGTGTCTGATTATCCTTAGGATTCAGTCTGAGTGCATTTTTATAAGCCTCAATAGCCTCTTTAAACATCTGGTGTTTCTGACATATCACACCAATGTTATGATATGACATCGCTTTACGTATCGGAGCCTGTTCTGCCTTTGCCGCTGCTTCAAATTCAATTACAGCAAGCGAGTCCTTGTTTTGTGCCATAAGTGCATTGCCAAGGTTATAATGAGCCTGTGCATTGTTGCCGCTACGGGCTATAGCCCTGCGGTAAGCGGTTTCAGCCTCAGTATAGTCGTTTGCATGAAATTTCTTGTTACCCTGACGTATATGCTTGCGGGCAGCCATATTATCACTTTGGGCAAAAGTGGTTTGTGGTGCTGCTGACAGCATAAGTGTTATAAGCACCATTGACATTGTAGCTGCATGTTTCGCTGCATTCTTCGCACCCTTTGCTGTTCCAAAGAGCGAGAAACGCTTCAGCACCCTATTCTCACGCTCCAGTATGCACACCTCTATGACAATAAGCAGCAAAACGATTATGCCGAATGCTTGAAACTGCTCGTCGTAGTCGCTGTATATCGTGCTTGAAGTCTCTTTCTTTGCCAGTTTCGCCAGCTCTGCGTCAAGCTGTTCCTGGGCAGCGCTGTTGTTCTCCACATGAATATATGCACCGCCTCCAGCTTGTGCCACCTGACGGCACATATCCTCATTCAGCGCTGACATAACCGTCTGTCCTGCAGCATCCTTCATATAGTCACCAGTGGAAGGGTTTGGGATTGGCGTTCCCTTAGTGCTGCCAACTCCGAGCACATACACTCTCATGCCCTTTTCTTTTGCTGCTTTGGCTGCCTCAATGGCTCCGCCTTCATGGTCCTCACCGTCGGTGATAACAATTATAGCCCTGCCTATGCCTTCCTGCTGGGTGAAACTGCTCATAGCCATCGAGATGGCATGTGCAATATCTGTACCCTGTA
Source organism: Prevotella sp. (assembly GCA_030539375.1). Taxonomy (GTDB): domain Bacteria; phylum Bacteroidota; class Bacteroidia; order Bacteroidales; family Bacteroidaceae; genus Prevotella. The sequence continues at coordinate 74,026 of JAUNSB010000005.1, read as the reverse complement.
CCGACATCATCGAAGGATCGATACTCTGAAGGAACATTTTTGCGCTCACATAGTCAGCTGTAATAGGCAACTGTACAAAAGCATCACCGGCAAATACTATAAGACCAATCTTATCGTTATTGAATTTATCAACAAGGTTCTCCACCATCATCTTTGAACGTTCCAGACGGCTCGGCTCTATATCCTGTGCACGCATAGAGTTGCTTATATCCATAGCTATGATGGTCTCTATCCCCACACGCTTCTCATTGCTTATCCGTGTTCCCATCTGCGGACGCGCCAACATGACAATGAGCAGTGCCGATGCGGCAACAATAAGCCAGAACTTCAACTGAGGACGCCATTTACTTACATCAGGCATAAGTTCGGCAATCAGCCTCAAATCGCCTGCCTTTTTCAGCTTGCGTTTCTGCCGCATCACTAAAGCATAGCGTAGCAACACCACCAAAGGCAGTATTGCCAGCAGATACATATATTGTGGATCTTCAAATCTAAACATCTTCTTAACTTTTAGTGAAGAGTGAAAAGTGAAGAGTGAAGAATTGCCAAATCGATGAAATCAATCCTTTTCATTCTCCGCCTCTTTCTTTTAATTAACTTCATTATTCACTCTCCATTATTATTTATCACTTTGATTCTTCACTTTTTCCTCTTCGTTCTTCACTCTCATCACGGCAGCTTTCTGAACACCGTCACCCTGAGCAGCAGTTCCAGAAGCAGAGCAACAAGCGCCCCAAGAGCAAATATCTGGTAAGCCTCGTAGCGTTTACTGAACTTTGTGACACTAAACTTGGTCTTCTCCAGCTTGTCAATCTCCTTATAGATGTTGTGCAACTCACGGGTGTTGGTGGCGCGATAGAATTCGCCATTGGTAGTAGCAGCTATCTGCCCCAATGTCTTGGTATCAATCTCCACCGGCACATTGACATATTGCACACCACCCGCCACCGGCATTGGATATGGAGCCACCTTGTTGGTGCCCACACCGATGGTGTACACACGTATACCCATGCTCTTGGCTATCTCTGCCGAAGTCATTGGCGAAAGGTCACCCATATTGTTGCTTCCGTCAGTAAGCAAAATCACCACCTTACTCTTAGCCTTCGAACCTTTCAGACGGCTCACCGCGTTGGCAAGTCCCATGCCTATGGCTGTTCCATCCTCAATAAGTCCGCGTGCAGCTATGTCGGTGCGCACACCTTGAAGCATATTAAGCAGTGAGGCGTGGTCGGCAGTCATCGGGCACTGTGTGAACGACTCGCCTGCAAATATTGTCAGACCGATATTGTCGTTCGGACGTCCTGCAATAAACTCTGCCGCCACCTGCTTTGCCGCCTCTATGCGGTTGGGCTTGAGGTCTTCGGCGAGCATACTCGTCGACACGTCAATGGCAAGCATAATATCAATACCGTCCACAGTCTTGTTTTTCCATGAGTTGCTGGTCTGCGGACGCGCCATTGCAACAACAAGCAGCACAAACGCCAGCACTCTGAGCACAGGCAACACCGGCATCATTATCACACGCCATGATTTGGGCATGAAATGCAGATGATAAGTGTCGCTCATTCTCATTGTCGGCTCGCTGTTCTTGCGATAAAGCACATACCACACCATGTATGGTATGACGAGCAACAGCAGCAACAGATATTCTTTATTGGCAAATTCCATACACATTATATATTATATACACAGTGAGCGCGGCAGCTGTGGCTGCCATCACCCATATTGCGACTCTCATCACCCTGCGGGTTCTAACCAGGCGTTCGTCATCGGCAGTCAGCTCAGGCTTGATAACCTGTTCCTCAGGCATGTTCTCAACCTTTGTACGGTTGATGAATTCAATGGCATTCACAAGGTTCATGTCGTTTTCATTGATGAGTGTCGAGTATTTTGCAAACTTCACAAGGTCGGCAGTGCTGAACAGCGTGCGCAGCTCCTCCATAGCCTGTGCATCCTGCTCGGCTGTTAGTCTGTCAATAATCTCGGCACTGGTCATCTCCATGGCGCTGAATCCATAACGCTCCTCAATATAGCGGCGCAGCGTGTCGGTGAGCTTAGTGTAGTATTCCTTCTGATCTTCCTGGCGCACCATGTTGTCGGCTTTTATGCCCTGTATCTCATTGAGTGCTTTCTGGTGGGGCGTTATGCGCTTCACAATCTTCACTTTCAGATTGATGGTCTTACCCTGCTTGACACATGAGTAAAGATACACACAGCCAACAGCGAGCAGCACCACAATCACGCTGAGCCAAAACACCATCGACCACTCCTGCCAGAGAAAAGGATTATCCTGCACATCTTTGGGCGGATAGAACTTCTCATAATGCAATGTGTCCACATCTACAGTCAGAACCTTCAGCGCCAGATTCTTGCTCTTGTACTTTTTGCCGTCAACACTAACTGTCATAGGTGGCAGAAGGTAATTGTTGCCGTCAAATGAGGTGAGTGTGTAGCAGCAGCTGTATTGCACAAAATTATCACTTGTGTCGCGGGTTGCCACTTCAGAAATGCCGAGCACTTCAACGCCCGGAGTAAGCTGTTCAGTGGGTTTATAGACCGGGAACACCACATTGGCACCACTGCGTGCCACTACCTTCAAGGTGAGATGCGCCTGGTCGCCCATCATAATCTGTACTGAGTCGATGCGCGCTTCAACTGTAACCTGCGCCTTTACACTGGTCACAGCCACGAGCAACATTATTAGTAAAAATGAAGAACGAAGACCGCGAAGCTGATGAGCTTGCGAACTAATGAAGAATGAAGAATTTATCGTTCTTCGCTCCATCTTTTTTTTCTCAAAACTTCGTATATTCATTTTTAACTCTCTATTTGATTCTTCATTATTCATTATTCGTAAGCTCATCAGTTTCACAGTCTTCACTCTTCATTTTTCTTCAGCTTCGTTTCTTAAACAAAAGCAGCAACTGTTTCACATAGTCCTCGTCAGTAGCCACCGAAATGCTGTCGACATTGCATTTCTGCAAAGTCTCGTTAAGCCGCATCTGGCGCTTCATCCAATAGCGGTGGTGAGCATCACGCAACCTGCGGCTTGAAGTGTCGACATATTGCTCCACTCCTGTCTCGGCATCAACCATACGTACCAGTCCCAAGTCAGGCATTTGGCGGTCCCAGTGGTCGTAAACCTGAATTGCCACCACATCATGCTTACGGTTGGCTATGGTTAGCGGCTGCGTGAAGTCGTTGCGTTCATAGAAGTCGCTGAGCACAAAGGCTGTGCAACGGCGTTTCATCACTCCTGAAATAAACTCCATCGCTCCTCCTATGTCAGTCATGCGGCTTTGCGGCTTGAAGTCAAGCATTTCCCTTATTATATAAAGAATGTGCTTACGTCCCTTCTTCGGGGGAATATATTTCTCTATATGGTCTGAGAAAAACACCACACCAATCTTGTCATTGTTCTGTATGGCACTGAATGCGATGGTGGCGGCAATCTCGGTGACCATGGAGCGTTTCATCTGCACACGGGTACCGAAGTCAAGCGAGCCGCTCACGTCGATCATGAGCATCACAGTGAGCTCGCGCTCCTCCTCGAACACTTTCACATAGGGACGGTTGAATCGGGCTGTAACGTTCCAGTCAATATCACGGACATCATCGCCAAACTGATACTCACGCACCTCGCTGAACGCCATACCGCGTCCTTTGAAAGCACTGTGGTATTGTCCGGCAAAGATGTTGGCGCTCAACCGGCGCGTCTTTATCTCTATCTTCCTTACCTTGCGCAGTATGTCCTGTGTCAATTCATAATCCATCGCTGCACGGCTTATGGTACTTCCACCTTATTCACTATCTTGCTTACTATCTCTTCTGCCGACACATCGCTGGCTTCCGCCTCGTATGTGAGACCGATACGATGTCGCAACACATCATGTGCAATGGCTCTTACATCCTCAGGAATCACATATCCGCGACGCTTAATGAAAGCGTATGCACGGGCTGCCTTGGCAAGGTTGATTGATGCACGGGGAGAACCGCCAAAAGTGATGAGCGGCTTCAACTCCTTCAGTCCGTAGCGGTCAGGATAGCGTGTAGCAAACACAATATCGGCAATATACTGTGATATTTTCTCATCAAGATATACTTCATGCACCACCTTACGGGCTCTCATTATCTCATCTGCCGAGGTCACAGGACGCACAGTCACCTTTGTACCACTTATATTTTCGCGGATAATGCGCTTTTCCTCTTCCAATGTGGGATAATCGATGATGACCTTCATCATGAAACGGTCGGTTTGTGCCTCAGGCAATGGGTAAGTACCCTCCTGCTCCACCGGGTTCTGGGTTGCCATCACAAGAAATGGCTCAGGCAGTTTAAAAGTATCACTGCCTATGGTCACCTGCTTCTCCTGCATTGCCTCAAGCAGTGCGCTCTGCACCTTTGCTGGAGCACGGTTAATCTCGTCAGCCAATACGAAGTTGGCAAACACTGGTCCTTTTTTCACCTGAAACTTTTCGTCTTTCTGCGAATATATCATTGTACCGATAACATCGGCAGGAAGCAGGTCTGGAGTAAACTGCACACGGCTGAAATCAGCATCTACTAATTGTGCAAGCGTTTTGATAGCCAAAGTCTTTGCCAAGCCGGGCACACCTTCAAGCAGGATGTGTCCATCGCTGAGCAGCGAAATAATAAGACTCTCCACCAAGTGCTTCTGTCCCACAATCACCTTGTCCATTCCAGTTGTGAGATTGGTCACAAAACCGCTTTCCTGTTCAATCCTTGCATTCAATGCGCGGATATCTATTGACTCTTCCATATTTTTTATTTAATATTTTTGTTTTGTTCTGCTTATTGTATCTCTCACTAATATTCTTGTTCTATTGCTCAAATAGCCTGAAACAGGCTGAAAGCGACCACAAAATTACATAAAATATCCATTACGCCAAATTTTTGCGTCTAAAAAAAACTAAACTCTAACCTTATTTGTCAACCGTTTAGATAAATTAATATTTAATATGTATTCGTATCTACTCAGCAGAGGTGTTTTAGGAACATTATCTGCAATTATTAACCAAAGCCATGAAAACAGAATGCCTGCATTACGGCGGAAAAACGCAAACCGCCATAATGCAGACAAAGATATTTTTTAGTTCAACCGAAAGACATTGCATCAGGGCAGCACATACACCGCGGCAGCCTTCACGCTCTCAGGCGCTCCCTGCTCGGCGCGCGGCAGATACTCTATGCCCGTGATTTCCTGCTCCGCTCCAAGGTCGATGACCAGCAGATGGGGGAAGTCCGTTCCGCTGACAGTCTGCCAATAGGTCGACTCCTGCAGGTCGAAAGCCTTGTCGCCGGTATGATTGCCGTTGGCGTTCTCACTGTCGGCATACTTCACCGACCACTGCTCACGGCTAAGACGCTTGCCGTCCTTTCCCGTGAGATAAAGCTCAGCCACCGAGACAGCCTTGTCTGAATGTACGCTGCGGCACTCCACCGCCACATAACGTCCTTTGGCGTGAGACTTAAACGCCTCCTTCTGCCAACCGTTTCCGGCGGCAAACTGGAGCACAGCCGCAGGAGTGGCGGAATTAAGGTCGGGACGGTCGCCTGGATTGTTGTGCAGCCCAGTTTTCTCAAGGTTAAGCTTGTCCAGCTCAGGGCGGTTGGCGCAATAAGCCTTTGCCTCGCCCTTGGGACCGATGATGTCAAGCACCACCACCTCGTTCTTTCCTTTCTTCAACCAGCATCCCGGCACGTAGAGCGTCTGCTGCGGACCTATCGACCAGTAGCGGCCTATGGCATGTCCGTTTATCCAAACCTGTCCCTTGCCGAACGCCTCCATATTAATAAAGGTGTCACCCGTTTTCTTCAGATTAAACTCACCGAGGAAATAGCCGCCGGCACTCTTGATATATTCACTGCGCCACATATCATCGTGAGCTTGCGACATTTTCTTCCTTATCATGCCGTAGTCGTCGGCTATTGTCTGTATCAGCCAGTTTTTCAAGTTCCATGTCACCTCATCTCCGTCAATGTCGGCATTGAGCGTGACACTTTCGGTTATTCCCTTGAAATCCTTTACGGCACGCCCGAAGTTTATTCGTCCCATAGCCTCCACTAATATCACGAGAGCGTCACCTTTCTTAACTTTTGGCAGGGTGATGGTTTTCTCGTTTCTCACACGGTCAATCTTGCCGATATATTCCCCATTGACGAACACCTGCGCAAAGTCATGGCAGTCGTTAAGCGTGAGCAGGCTCTTCACAGGTATGTCGGGCAATGTGGTGGAGTATTTTATCATTCCCCATCCTGTGTTCATATCCTCCATCGTAAGGATGTCACGGCTATCCTTTGTGGCGGTCACAAAGTCGTTGAGAGACATCACCCTTGTCAGCTTAAATTCCGGCACGCTTATCAGTGGCATGGGAGCTTTGGGCACTGACGGCAGCTTGCTTTCCGAATACTTTGCCAGCGTATTTCTGAGGATATGGAATTTCTCCGTTGCCTGCCCGTATTCGTTGATTGGCGCGTCGTAGTCGTATGAGGTTACGTCGGGCGCAAATCCCGGGCTGTTGGCTCCTGCCCAATGTCCGAACGATGTTCCTCCGTGAGTCATATACAGCGAGAAGGATATTCCCTTCGACAGCATCTCGTCTATGCCAGCCACCATGTCCTTTGCCGGACGGGTCTCGTGGCGTGCACCCCATTTGTCGAACCAGCCGCTCCAGAACTCCGAGCACATAAGCGGAGCATCGGGACGCAGCTCCTTCAGCTTTTTAAATTGATTGTCGATATTGGCTCCCGTGCCGAAATTCATCGTCCACACCAGGTCGTCGAGCCCGTTCTTGGTGAAATTGCTTGCCCAGTCGCACTGAAACAGAGCCACATCGCCAAAGCCCGACTCCTTTACAATGTCGCGGATGGCACTAACGTAAGCCTTGTCCTCGCCATAGCTTCCGTATTCGTTCTCCACCTGCACCATTATAATCGGACCGCCGTTCTGGATTGTCAACGGAGCCAGCTGCTCGCCAACTTTCTTCTCAAACAGGCGCACACGTTCCATAAAATATGGGTGCTGCTCGCGCAGACGTATGTCCTTTTGCTTGAGCAGCCACCACGGCAGTCCGCCCATCTCCCACTCCGCACACACATACGGACCGGGGCGCACGATGACGTACATGCCGTTTTTCTGAGCCAGACGACAAAACTCAGCCACGTCGTTGTTGCCCGTAAAATCATAGACTCCCTCCTGCTGCTCGTGTATGTTCCAGAATACATACAGGCAGATGGTGTTCATGCCCAGCGCCTTGCACATCTTTATGCGGTGGTCCCAGTAAGGGCGCGGAATGCGCGGATAGTGCAGCTCGGCAGCCTTGATTACAAACGGTTTCCCGTTGAGCAGAAATGTCTTGTTGCCCACACCAAACGTGCCGGCAGTTGTCTTTGCCCCGGCAGGCAACCCTAATGCCGCAGCCAAAAATAATGAAATTAAAAGTTTCTTCATATAATATGTATATTTAAATATTTTTACATTAGTTACGCAGCTCATATATCATTGCTCCGTCAGGCTGAAGCGTCATCGACAGTTTTCCAGACTTGTTAACTTTTACTGTTTCCATTTGGGAGGTCCGGTCTTTTCGGTCCGAATAGCAGTTTACCTGCTTGCCTGCCAGCATGGGAAGTACTACATTTATCTTCTTCACCTGCTTCTCGGCATTGACAGCCACAACATACCAGCTGTCGGCATGCCGGCGCGCCAGGACACAGTATTTTCCAGGATAACCGTCGATAAAGACTGTTTCATCCCAAGTTGTAGGCACGTTCTTCATGAAGTCTATCACAAAATCGGGAGAATCTTTAAGGTTATTGGGGGCAATGGCAAACATTTGGACGGCATTCTGGAAAAGTACAGACGTTGCCAGTTGGAACACGTCTGTGGTTTTTCTTATCCGCCCGCCGTTGTTCTCTCTGTTGTGACGCTTGTTCAACAGGACTGGACCAAATTCCATACTGCCCACAGTGTTGCGTATGAACGGGTGAAGACAGGCGTTATAAGCCTCGGCATCGTCGAAATGCTGGTTGAAAATCAGATTCTCTGAAGCGAGCACCGCCTCACTGCCAACATAATTTGGATACATACGCTCCCATCCTCTTGGCAGCGTGCAACCGTGGAATATAATCATAAGTCCGTAATCGTTGGCATCGGAAAGAATGTCCTCATACAGTTTCATTGTTTCCTGTTTGTCACCTCCGAAAAAGTCAACTTTCAATCCTTTCACACCATTCTCTTTAAGCCATTTCATGGCTTCTTTACGCTTTATCGTATTGCACATTATATTGGTTGGTCCACCGGGAGTGTCGTTCCATCGCCCGTTCGAGTTATACCAGAGGAATAAATCCACACTTTTCGACTTTGCATACTCAATCAACTGCGCCATCCGTTCGTAACCGATGTTCTTGTCCCAATTTGCATCTACCAGCACATACTCATATCCCATGGCGGCGGCAAGATCGATATATGCCACCTGATCATCATAGTTTATGCTGTTGTCCTGCCACATAATCCAGCTCCATGTGCCTCTGCCAAACTGATATTCCATAGAAGGCTCATACAATGGTTCCACCACATCGAATGGAATGGTGGTTTCCACAATCGGCTTCAAGTTGTCTCCGACGGTAATAATGCGCCAGGGCGTTTCACCCGGCAAAGCCACGGATGGGAGATTGCTGCCCACGCCATTGTTCTCGCCAGGCTCAGGGAACGCCACTGTATATAATCCGTCCTTTGAGCCCTCGCTCAGTTTGGATGCGCAATACAGACTGCTCACACCTGTCTCGGAAACCAATGCCCAGCCATTGTCTCCTACATGGAACAATCCCGGGAAAGTGTAGCCCACTCCGTACTTGGATTTGGTGCCCACAGGCTCATCTGGAACATATTCTTCCTCATAACTGGGTTTTGATCGTTTCCATCCTATCATAGGAGTAGCTTGCGGACTAAGAAATGTAGTGGTGAAAGACGGGAATTTGAATCCTGTCATCTCTTTTTGAATCACGCAGCATGCTGCCTCTCCGTTTTTAGGGAGCAAATACTTTATTGCAATATTGTTGTTGCTTACTTGAAAGACAATGCTGATTTTTTCTTTCTTATCTGTAACATAGGTGTTTGTCAATCCATTCGCATTGTAATCAATATGGCTTTGCTTTATGCGGCTCTGCCCGTACTCCTTGCTGACAGTTGTCTTTTGAGCATCGGCAAGAGTCAGTCCTTTGCTGAAGTCACTGATGTTAGTGACGAGTCCCAACGGGGACTTTTCCAGTATGGTCTTGCCGTTGTAAACGGCATCATAAACCACAGTTCCCGACTGGTCAAGCCCAACAGTCACTTTTAGTTTTTCGTCAGGACTGCTTACTGTCTGACTTTGGGCGAAAACCGCCGTTGACGGCATGATGGCAGCCATCAAAATAAATAATACTTTTTTCATATACTATAAACTTTTAGTTCTTTATCATAGTTTAAATACTTTCAAGATTTTCGCTATTTCATTTTCGCTATTCGATACTTTATCGTATCCTTAATTTTGTTCTGTCTCACCGTCAGCACAATACGGTACATCTCCTGTCCCCACACTCCACGGAGCAAGGCATCCATCTTACCGCTCACGTCCTCAATCTCGGGACTCAGCTGCGCCGGACTATACTCTATGCCATAGTTGCCAAGGGTGATGAGCCCTGGTTTTGCGACAACAGGGCGCACCGTGGTCATGAGCACTATCTGCGAGAGAGCCTTGTGCTCAGAAAGACAATAGTCCTCGCTCACTTCCACCGCCTTGTTGCTTATGCCCACCGTCCGCCGCCACGACCTGACGGCAGCCTCCTCGGGATAAGCCTCAGCAATGTCAAGAGTCAGCCTGCCGTTGCTGCGATTGATTAGCCTTGCGGCATACTGCTTTCCGTCCTTCTGCTGCACGCCGTTAATGACAGGCAGATTGTGATATGCCGACTGCATAGTCCATATTGAATAGCGGTCCTTGCCGAATGTGGCTGAGGTGTATTCGCCAACCCCCAAATCAATAATTAATGGCTGTCCATTGGCATACACTATGAAGTTTCCCACATCGTTATGATTGTGGCTCTCTCCGTTGTTTCCTCCCTTCACTGCCACATACATTTCGCCTCTCCGTGCTGTCATTATCTGCAGGTTGGGCAACCAAACATCTTTTATATCAGGCTCATTGGGAACAATAGCCATTGCCTCGGATATTTGTCTGAGCATGAAAAGCTCACGGCCCAAGGCAGGGAAATTACCGCTATGGTCATAAACCGGTGCAGGGTTTGTGAAAAGGTTATTCTCTGCGGCAGAATGTGCGGCAAGGTCGCGCATCATCTGGTTATTGGTGTCCAAAGCCATTGGAACAATAATGTTAGGCTGTGCCTGCATCTTGTTTTCATGTGCATCGGCGAAGTTCACGCAATATCCGTTGCCTATATACATCTTATATATATAGTCCATCATCCTTTCAACTTTGGGTGTCATCATGTCTGCCTTTTTATCGGTTGCAATCCTCATAAGACGCATGCACTCGTAGAGCGATGCCGCCGCACGGTCCCAGTATCCTGTGCCTTCATCGCAACCGCCGTCATCAGGATAGGCGGCAATGAATACCTCCATAGCCTTTGCCACCTGGCTCACTCCCTCTATCTGCTTGTCGCGGTCGCTCTCACACATAAGAATACATGTCAGCCAGTTAGAGCATATCCACGGGTTCCAGTTCATGCCTGCCTTCTTCCACCAATAATCATAGGCAAGTGCCGGGCGAAGTATTCGCCGCTCTATTTCCTTGTCAATATGCTTGCAGAATCCGGGGGCAAACGATTCGAGCTGAGACTCAAGCATGTATCTTGTCCATGCCACAAGCCCCGCCGTCTCGGCATTGAAAAGGTCTACAGTCTGGTAGCTGTCAATAGGAAATTTATGACCGTAGTGTGCCGGTATTCCCCACCAGGTTTCCTCACACATGCAACCCATTCCGTTGATGATGTCGTTCATAAAACGGCATTTACCTTCCATAATCTCAGCCATTACAAGAGCTGCCAACTGGCGGCGCCGCTCAAAATTAACAGCCTCGTAGCGTGTGCGGTTGCCGTTGGTCTTAAACTCACTGAATAGTGTGAATGGCAGGGCTGTCCATTGCCGTCCTAAATATTGTTCGCCATATTTTATATAACTGTCACGCATCGGACGCGGAATGGAGTCGCGCCAGAAGGCATCGTCAGCCTTTGGCAGCGGAGCAAATTTTCCAGGCTCCACAAGCACGTTCTGCCAGTCAACCGCCGTCTGCGCCACGCTTGCCATATTACTAAACATGGCAATTAATATACAGACACAAATTTTTCCAACCTTATCTATCATACTATAGTTCCATTAAAAACAGATTATTTAGCAACTCATTTTATCTCTCCCACTCCCTCCGTGCTCGGGTGTATCTTGCGGATGCTGCCGTCGGCGTTGTAGTCCATCGGCTCAGCTATCACCGAACGGCTGTAGCTCGTGCCATCCGGCAGTCCGCCGTTGTGTGAGAAGAAAATCCAACGGTCTTTAAACTTCACTATTGCGGGATGAGTAGTGTTTGAGTTTCCTGCTATCTCGCTGATAATGCCTTTATACTCATACGGTCCGCCGATGTGGTCGCTCACGGCGTAGGCAATTTTCTCGGGCCAGCCTGTGGCGTATGTGAGGTAATATTTTCCATTATATTTGTGTACCCACGGAGCCTCAGTGAAGTCTTTCAGATTTATCTGTTTCACCTCACCGTCAATCTCGGTCATGTTGTCTTTCAGCTTGGCGATGTAACACTCCCTGTTGCCCCATATAATATAAGGTGTACCGTCATCGTCGGTAAATATTGCAGGGTCTATACATGCCCAGCTGTGCTTTGAGGCGAAGCAGTCCTTGTTGGTGAGTAATGGCCGCCCGAGCGCATCATTGTACGGACCGGTTATCTTGTCGGCAACAGCCACACCTATGCCACACCAGTTTGTACTTACATACCAGTAGAACTTGCCGTTGCGCTCAGCCACGTGTCCCGCATACGCCTGTTTGCTCTTTGCCCAGGCAAAGTCGTTGATATGCAGCGGTGAAGGATATTCAGTCCAGTGCTTCATGTCAGTGGTGCTGTACAGCAGCCAGTCGCTCATCACATAGCCATGCTGGTTACCTTCGTTGTCGTGTCCGGCAAAGAGCCAAAGTGTGTCACCCTTTACAAACACGGCAGGGTCAGCTGTATGCTTGTCGCGGATAATGGGATTGCCTGTGCTCACAAAATCGTGACGCAACACATAGCCCCACTTCTGCTGCAGACGCTCAAGTTCTTCCGCAGTGAGTGACATCACTGTACCGTGACGGGGAAAGAAGTTCTTGCGGAACGATTGCGGCTCCTTGGAGAACGTCTTCAAGTCCTTGCTCGTCTGATATTCGTAACGCCCGCTGGTATAGAGGTCGTACATCAGCACATACTCGTCCCTCCCGTTGAGCTTAAACACTCCGGAGCCTTCCACGGGAGTCTTTCCAGCATAACAGTCAAGATACTTGAAATCTTCCTTCCATTTTCCCGTAAGACTCTTTGATGTTGCCTGCTGTATGCCGTTCTTTATCTCCTTGCCGTTGGCATCTTTGGTGTTGCCTTTATAGAATAAATGGTAAACACCGTCTTTATAAATAATGTCGTTGTCGATGCTGCCATACTTGGCTGGGAACAACACCTTTGGCTCGCTCTCGAAGGCTGTGAAATCATTGTTGGCATAGGCATAATATGTTACTAAGCTCTTTCTTCCATCCCCTGTGCGCTGAAGTGTAAAATATATCATATACTTCTTTGCCTTGCGGTCGTATATAGTTTGCGGAGCCCATACCCAATAGGCATCGCTGAAATGCTCGGCATAGTCAGTCTTGAGCACAATCTTTGAGTGTGTCCAGTTCACCAAATCCTTCGATTTCATCAGCACAATACCCGGATTTTCCTTCCATCCGTTCTTCGCCGTATTCATGTCAGTGGCAACAATATAGAACATGCCGTCCTCACCGCGCAGGATATGCGGGTCTCTGATACCGCCACTTGTGCTGATGCTGTCAGAAGCAATAACAGGCTTGTTGCCGTTAAGGGCATACCAGTTTTGTGCGTCGCTGCTCACGGCAAAGCGCAGATGTTCCTGCAATTTGCCTTCACCACGCCCTTCGAAATAGGCAAAGAGATAGCCTGAATATTTATTGTCGGTTGCTTTCTTCACTGCCCCGGCTTTTATTGAAATGCTAAATGCCAATGCTGACAATAGCAAGCCGCAAGTTGTTAGTTTTCTAATCATTATTTCTCTTTTTTTATAATATGATACATTTATTTGCCTATAATACGTTTATGAGGCAAAAAACACCTATTTAACGAACTGTAGGCCCTAAGTATGACTTTTTGAGCCCGCCCCAGTTTACAATCACCTTTTGAATCATCATGCCAGGGTCTCCACAGACAAATGTCAATGTATGCTGCTTAAACGACTTGTCAATGTTGAACTTCAGACGTATCTCATCGCCATTTCTCAGCACCTGATCTTTCCATTCCTGAGAATATTCCTTAAACTTGTTCTCATACACAGTTGGAGTGCAACCGTCAACAGATACCCCGATAGCAGTGCTGCGTCCCTCAAATATAGGGAAGAAAGGCACCGTGTGGAGTATAATTTCTATGCTGTCACTATTGATTTCCGGTAGAGTATATTCTATTCTGGCACTATTCAGGTCGGCAGCATCAGCCACAGGATCAGTAGGACCTCCGAGCTGCACAACATGCCAGTCGTAGCCGATTCCGTCAACAAGACGTATGGACTGCTGTGCGTCATTGGATATTTTGTCGTAGTTGCGCAGGTCAACAACAAAACAGCTGTCAAGCCAGTTCTTTTTGTTGTCACAAGATAAGTATGCCGGCTTTTCCACGATGTTTGGATTGACAGTCACTTTGGGCATTTTCTGATAAAGCGCACACCAACCGGGAGCAAGTTTCATCATACCATCCCATTTGCCGTTGAGTATGCTATTGTATTCTTTGGTAAGGGTGGCGATGCTGTCGTATGCCTCTTTTGCCTGACTCGCCGCCCAGTTTGCACCTGCAAAATTTCCCTTTCCCTGTAGCTCATGGTTGAGCTGTGCCATCAGAAACTTTCGGTTCATCTGGTATTCTGCCTTCACAGGATATTCCACCATTTCAAAGAATGAGGCACGCAACGGTTCTTTAAGGTCGGCGGCAAGGTCGGCGGCAAGATCGGAAATCTGTTTGTAGTCGGCAAGACGCTGCTGGGCCTCATTATAGTTGTCGAAAGAATACTCAGTGTCTTTGAGTCCGGTATATTCCGGTTTGTCCCATTCACGTTCCCAACCCATGAACTCAGGCTTGCGGCTCCATGCCAGCTGATAGTGTCTGTCGAGCAAATATTGGAAATCTGAGTGATATTTCTGTCCGAATATTCTTGCAAGCATCTTTGCCTGATGTGTGTTGATGTTTTTTGTGTCGAAGGAATCAAAATCCCATGCAAAATCCATAAAGGTGGTCATACCGAGCTCCATAGGCTTGATGTCACCTACGTTTAGCAACCAATATTTATCCGCTCCCGTGTCGTATGCCTTTTTCAATTCCTCATACATTAGTACAGGTGCGGTAGTGTTTAGCCATAAATAGTCGTGCGGAGCACCAAGATACGAAAGGTGGTAATACACTCCCGAACCGCCCTTGCGCTTCTGTTCCTCAGGATTGCTTACACGCTTCATGTATCCATAGTTATCATCAACCCATACAAGTGTAATGTCATCGGGCACTTTCAGTCCGTTCTCATATATGTCCATTGTCTCTTTGTATGGAACGAAGATCTGGGGAATTTGCTCTGCAGGAATATCTTTATGTCTTTGAAGCATGGCACGCTGGTCGGCAATAACTCTTTCAATAAGAGGGACACGCTCATTCATCGGCATATTTCCACGCAAGCCCGCGTCATGAAGTCCACGCATGGCTGTAGTATAGATATTTTCAAAACAGGATGCCTCTCCGAGTCGCTTTTCCCATTTGGCTATTATGGCGTCTTTGTTGGTGGCATAATTCCAGTCACCGTCTTTATTCTGATCCCATTCCAGCTTCGATGCATTGTTTAAAAGCAGGGGCTCACAATGCGATGTAGTGATAATGATACCAAAAGTGTCGGCAACGAGCTTGCTCTTGTCGTGGGTGTAGAATGCACCGGTGCAGGAATGCATTGCAGGAGCGAGCATATTACCTTTAAGACGCAGAATCAGTTCGCATACTTTTGCGTATGTCCGTGGACCGATATCTCCAAGCTCTTTCTCAAAATTTCTGCTTGCCCACGGCTTCAGTCCCCAATCCTCATCATTGATGAATATACCACGGTATTTCACAGATGGAGACTTTGAAATCATGTCAGCCTTCAACATTAGCTTTTCCTTCTTTTCCACAGGGACATCTGCCCACCAATACCATGGAGATACACCGATTGCCTCACTGACTGCGAACGTTCCGTATGCCGCGCCACGGCGGTCGCTTCCGGCAATGACGAGAGCCTTTTCAACGCCTTTAGACGGATTGTCAACCACCTTAACCACATAGCGCTCCCAGGCATTGTCGATGGCATGTACATCTATTTTTCCTGCCTCACCTAATTTTTTAATGTAGTCATTTCCCTGTATTGTGCCTATCACAACCATGTATTTGCATTTAGGCTTTGTTGAGGTGACAACACGGGGCACACGACCTGTAACACGTTCTATATCTCCGGCGAAAAGTTGCGCCACCTTATTCACTGTCTTGCCATCGTCTTTGGAAATCATTATAGGACAGGTTGTATGGTCCACCAGTGGGAATCCATCAGTATCATCACTGCTTGCTGAAACAGTGTGGTTCTGTCCGCAAACGGCTGATGCCGCTGCGAACAGAACCATTGTAAGCAAAGTACTTTTCATTATATGAATCTTATATGTAAATAATCAATCTTTATTCTCCTAATCCGTCGAGATTGCGAGCCATCCACACGTCCATGCATCCCGTGCCGCGGTGGTTCCACGCATAATATGGGATGAGTGTAAGCCTCACGTCCCTGGAAGTCAGCTTGCCGTCGGCTGAGATACATGCCTCCTGTGCATTGGTCACGATGATGCTTGTCACTCTGAACGGCTTGCCGTCGCCCTCTGTATTCCTTATGCTGTAGTCGGGATTCACCTCAAAAATGGGCTTGCGGCTGAGCAGAACATGGTGGCTGTTGAAGCCGCTGTTGTCAGCCTGCTCGGCACAGTAGACAATAGGACCGCGCTCAACGGCTATCTTTCCACGGTCGTCGGCAACCTTGGAACTGGCAACTACCACACGGGGCAGCATGTCGAAGTGTACACGCACCACGTCACCCTTCTTCCAGCGGCGGCTGATGGCGAGATAGCCGTTCCGCAGCTCACCCTTCACTTCATCACCGTTGACTGTCACCCTATAGCCCGTCTTCACGTCGTCGGCAAAGCTGTAGAGGTCACTCGGTACCACCTCGCCACGCACCCATCCCGGTATGCGCACCATCATGGCGAAATCACGTCCTTTGTTCTTGGTCACACGTATGGCGATGTCGCCGTCCCACGGATAACGCGTTTCCTGCTCAACAGCCACTTCCTTGCCGCCCACCTGCATCGTAGCAGTACCTGCAGCAAAGAGGTTAACGTACAGGCTGTTGTCTTTCACGGCATACACATAGCCTGGCAGCGACGGTATGAAGCGGCTGAGATTGCTCGGACAGCAGGCACAGCCAAACCATGGTTGGCGTGTGGTTGTGTTGTCGGCATTGAAGGCATACTTGCCGTCAGCCGCCAGCGGGTTGGGATAGAAGAACCTGCCGCCGTCCACCGACATACCGCTTATCACACCGTTGTATAATGTGCGCTCCAAGCAGTCGATATATTTTGCGTCACCGTGGAAGAGGAACATACGGTGGAACAGGTAAACCATGGATATGGCGGCACAGGTCTCGTTATATGCCGTCAGGTTGGGCAGCTCATAGTTGTTTCCAAATGCCTCGCCTGCGTGGCGTGCCCCCACACCTCCTGTGATGTAATACTTCTTGCCCACAATGTTCTCCCAAATGGTGTCAATGGCTTTAATGTATGAGCTGTCGCCGGTGATGGCTGCGACATCCGCCATACCGGCATACATATATCCGGCACGCACAGCATGCCCCACAGCCTCATTCTGCTCCATTATAGGCTTATGCGACTGCAGATAGATGTCCTTGCGTGCAGTTGTGCCACGGGCATTGAGAAAGAACTTCGCCTGGTCAAGATACTTCTTGTCATGTGTCACGGTGTAAAGTCGCACAAACGCCATCTCGGCTATCTGATGTCCTGGAATAACCCGTTTCTTGCCTGGTCCGTCACCTATGTTGCGGCACACGCAGTCGGCATAACGGATGGCTATATCGAGAAAGTTACGCTTGCCAGTAGCCTGATAGTGGGCTACGGCTCCCTCCACCATGTGACCGAGGTTGTAAAACTCGTGGCTGAGGTTCTCCACCTCCGACCACCGCTCTGGTCCTGACCATGCGTGGGGGTGCTTGGGGTTCATGGTACGGGCTGTATAGAGATAGCCGTCGGGCTCCTGCGCCGCGGCAACAACAACCAGTACGCTGTCAATGTATTTTTCCAGTTTCTTATCGGGATAAGTCTGCAGCAGGTAGCTTGCTCCCTCGATGGTCTTATACACATCGGTGT
This sequence comes from Prevotella sp., assembly GCA_030539375.1. Taxonomy (GTDB): domain Bacteria; phylum Bacteroidota; class Bacteroidia; order Bacteroidales; family Bacteroidaceae; genus Prevotella. Next base: position 56,265 of record JAUNSB010000005.1, on the reverse strand, counting down.
CATCAAAAGAGAAACCGCCTACCTTATAGCTGTCGCTCGGGTGGGCAGCCTTTACGAAATTGGCGTAGCGCCCCTCACTCTCGCATTTGCTGAAAGCGAGCGGAATTGTCACCTCACGCGCCGCCTTGATACGGTCGCCCCAAAAAGTGTTGGGAGCAATCTTCACCGATGTGAATGCCACCGGAGTATACGGATAGCCGTAATTATGGTTCTGCGCCGTGGCAGAATGTGCAGCCAACACCGTAGCTGCAAATATAATTGCAGTAGTCTTTTTCATTTTCTGTTCCAGTATTTTTCAAGTTTCTTTGCCTCTTTCTTCGTTATCTGTATCACGCTGCCATGTTTGGGCGACACGAAGTTGGTGGCTTTCATCACTCCCTCGTTGAAACGTCCCAGCGGCTTGAATGTCTTGAAGTCGGTAGTCTCGACGAATCCGAAGTTATGGGGATTGATGCTGAATATGTCGTACATCACCACCCACTTGTCCTCGCCTATGCGTTTCCAGGTGTTGGGTGCCTCGCATGAACCTTTTTCCGCGTCTATCTGCTCATGCACATAGTCGCTGAACGAATTTATCTTATCGGAAATCATATATTTAATGCCGCCGGGATTCTCCTGCGCCACGTATGTCATGAAATAACGTCCATCGGGCATTGGACAAATGTCGGCATCGAGCACTTGTATTTTCTCATTGGGGTATTCAAAGAGCAGTTTGGGCTCTGTCTCAAGCGATGTAAAATCGTCATTGGCATAACAGTAATACAATTTTGTTCTGCCACCGGCATGCTGACGTATCGTGAAATACACCATCAGCTTTCCCACTGCCGGGTCCCAGATTGTCTCCGGCGCCCATGCGCAGCCAAGCTCCCCAAACTGTTTCGGGAAAAGCTTGTCTATACGCACTTCGGTGTGAGTCCAGTGTATTAGGTCATCAGATTTCATCAACACCAGTCCACGGTTGTTTCCCCATCCGTATTTTTCATCGCGCTCCCATTTTGTAGTGCGCAGTCCTTTTTCCTTGCCGTAAATATGCAGGTCGGTCATGGCGATATAGAACCTGCCGTTGGGAGCGCGGTATATATGCGGATCGCGTATGCCGCGCTGGTCGGCAATGGAATCACCCGAAATTACCGGCTCACCATTGTTTACAGCAGTAAACGTATATCCGTCATAACTCACCGCCATAAACAGGCTATGAGTTGCATCATTGAAAAATGTAAACAGATAGGCACCCATGTCTTTTTCTGTTATTTGTCTTTTCGACCATCCGGTCGTTGCAGCCATCATCAGCAGCATCACAACAGCAAATCGTGCTGTGATGCTTACTGATATTTGTGATATTGAATTTTTCTTCATTGTTCTTTCACCTTACGTCTTACTTAGAACAGGTCTTTTGTCGGACTTCCGTCGCCCCAGTGATGGTCTTTCGGGAACGGCTCTCCTCCCCACGCCTTAATCTGAGTCCAGGGCTGTGCGGCATCGGTCCAGAAAGGATGCGAGGCAGGCAGCCCGAGCGGCATGAACGCAAGTGTGGTCATATACAGGCTGCCGTTGTTGGTGTACCAGTCGGCTACGTTGGGCTGCCGTCCGCAGAATCCTATGGTGAGATATCCCTTCTCGTTGAAATTCTCCTTTCCGTCAAACATACGGTGCATAACGGCGGTGAGCGCCGAGCGGACCTGACCGTTAGACAGTCCGGCAGGCAGCATGTCATACCAAGCCATGAGTGCCAGCGGCTGCATTGCCGCCAGACGGTAAGGGATGGAGCGTCCGAAAACGGGGAAGGTGCCTTCGGGAGAAATCATGCGCTCAAGCACGATGCTGAATTTCTTGGTGCGGTTGAGCGCACGCTTGTGATAGTTCTTATAGTGTATGCGGGTGTATGCCTTTGCGTCAATCATGTTCTGCAGAGTCTCCAGGTACATTGGGTGGAACACATAGCTGCTGTAGTAGTCGAAGGCGAAGCTCGGACCGTCGGCATACCATCCGTCGCCTGTGTACCATTCCTCGGTCTTGCGTATTGCCGAGTTCACACGGTACTGGTCGTAGGGCGCGCCCGCCTTGGCGAGAAAGCTCTCGATGGTCGACGAGAACAGCAGCCAGTTGGTGTATGGCGGGTCAATGTCGCGCAATTTTGTAAACTCAGTTATATAGCGCTGCTTTGTCACATCGTCGAGCGGCTGCCACAGCACGTCGTATGCACGTATGAAACTCTCTGCCACATACGCCGCATCCACAAGGTTCTGACCTCCTATGCCCCAGCACAGATAGTCGGGACTCTCAGGGTCCACGGCATTCTTGTAGCTCTTCAGCGCCCACTCTCTCAGCTGTTTTCTCTTCTGTCCCTCGTCGGTGTTGTCATCGGGCAGTGTGAGCCACGGCGCAACTCCTGCCATTAGTCTGCCGAAGCACTCCATGTAGAGCACCTTCTTGTTGCGGTTGTCAAAGCTGGGGCTGAATTCCGTCTGCATGTTCTTCTGCAGCTCGCCCTTTGCCATGTTGCTGAGCACCGGCTCCGCCATATTATATAATAAGGTGTACCAATACTTGCGGTCGCCGTTCTGAGCAGCATCCCTTGCCTCCAGATACCTCACACGCTCGCATGCCGCCAGCAGGAACGCACCGACACCGAAGTCAGCCTCACTCTTGGTGTCAATCACCTGTCCGGGAATGGCACGGTCGCCTATTGGCTGCACATAGCCCACGCGCCCGTCCTTCTGAAGAGCCTTCTCCGACAGATATTTCCACGCCCGGTCAAGCACGGGCATATATGTTTCTTCATCAAGCAGACCGTTGTTCACTCCCCACATCAGACCGTAGGCAAAGAACGCCGTGCCGCTGGTCTCGGGACCGGGAGCGTGCTCAGGGTCGAGCATCGAGCGGGTCCAGTAGCCATCCTTCTGCTGGCATCCAGCCACAGCTTTTGCGAGTTTCTGGTATTTCTTCACGAAGAAGTCACGGTGAGCCCAGTCAGCAGGCAAGTCCTGCAGCACTTTTGCCAGTCCGGCAAGCACCCAACCGTCGCCACGCGCCCAGAAGTCCTTCTTGCCGTTTGCGCTCTTGTGCTTGGGATAGGCATATCGCGCATCGCGGAAATAAAGTCCAGTCTCCTTGTCGAGCATTATGGAGTCGCTGTAAAGGATGTACTCATACAGCTTGTCGAGATAGAGGCTGTTGCCCGTCACCCCGTAGAGCTTTGTCATCACAGGCATCACCATATACAGTCCGTCAGCCCACCACCAGTAGTCGTGCGCCTTGGTGCCCATCTCATACTCCATCACCTCGCGTGCCCGGCGTATTCTGCCGTCGTCGGGCAAAATGTTGTAAAGGTCGATATATGTCTGGAAGCATATCTGCCAGTCGCCAAAGAGCACATGCTCCTGAGTCTCGCCGTAGTCATACTTCCACTTGCTGCGGTCGTCCGACGTTGCACCCTTCCACTTGTTGTACTCAGCCCACGCCATCGAGTAGTTCAGATAGCGCCTGTTGCCCGTAAGCCTGTAGGCATCCATGTTTCCAGTGTGATAGGCAGCCACGTGCCAGAACGGCGTTGCCTCGGGCTTGTGGCGGTTCTGCCAGTTGGTGTTCACCTTGTCAATGATGCTTCGCACCTTTGCAGCCTCTCCCTTCGTGGCGGCTGTGGCAATGCCTGTCAGCGCCAACAGGAAAAAAGAGAGCACCGCACATCTTTTCATTCTGCTTGTCATATTTAATTTATTCATTAAAGTTTCTACAAAAGTAACATTATTTCCGCATATTCTGAGCTGACAGTTTTATTATTTATGTTTTTTTTGTAAAAATCCCATATCTAACGCTTCAGACATGGGATTTTACAACTAACTAAATTTAAATTAAATAAAAAACTACCTAAAACATGAACCGAATTATCTTAATGTCCATTCTTTTTGCCATCTTATCACGGGCACCGCATTCTCATACTCTATCGGCAGCCATATATAACGCGCGTCGCTCGGATGCTCCGGCCGCCAGATGTCTGCCATGAAGATGAACATCGGCTCCTTTCTGCCCTCCACCTTTAATATATATGTGCTCTGTCCCTCAAAAGTTATGTCAGCCTTTGGACCACGGCATGGATTGTCCACCTGTGTCCACGGTCCTGTGATGCTCTTTGCCCAGAACATACGTGCCTTGTTGGGAGCCCATCCTGTGCATCCGCTCGTTATCATCCAGTATGTGCCGTCCTTCTTAAACAGCGCCGGAGCCTCGTTCTGTCCGCCCGGAGCCATGCGCCAGTAGCGACCTGTGTGGGCGGTGTAGTCGTCGGTAAGCTCGGCTATCTGCAGCGTCAGGTTGTCTTCCGACGAGTAGATGTGGTATGCCTTCCCGTTGTCGTCCACGTACACTGTCTGGTCGCGTGCCATCTGTCCGCCGTCATAGTCGCGCTGCATAAACATTCCGCGCTCTATCTCCTTGCGCCATTCAGGAGTCCACCACTCCATCTTCTTGTCAAGGCTCGCCTTCAATCCGTCAACGAGCGATGTGTTGAAACCCTGTGCATACGTCTTGGGCAGCACACGCCCCGACCTGAGATACTTGAACGGGCCGCAAGGCGTATCGCTCACCGCCACTCCATAGCGTGCGGCGCGATAGCCTTTGCCCTTCAGCTCAAGGTGAAACCACATCACAAACTTTCCTGTCTTCTTGCAGTATATCACCTTTGGGCGCTCCAGAATACAACCTTTTTCTATATCGCTTCCCCTATCATCGGTCACGGCAAGAGCCACGCCGCGGTCGGTCCAGTCTACGAGATTCTTCGAGCTGTAGCATGTCACTCCCACGTAAGCCGAGCTGGTGGTGTCAGCCTTGTGCTCGCCATACCAGTAGTAAGTTCCGTCATGGTACATCACACCGCCGCCATGGGCGTTGATATGGCGACCGTTGTTGTCGTGCCACAGTTGTCCGGGGCGAAATGTGCCTTGTGAATGGCACATCATCGCCACGGCAACCATGCAGAAAAGAAAATAGTATCTTATCATATTCTTTTTAGGAATATATTTTCTGTATTAATTAACTTTATCCTCGTCAGCAACAGCATCCTGCCAGTTTTCCCACATGGCAATGTCTGCATCATATCCGCTATATCCGTAATTCTGCCACAACTGACCATCTTTGTTAGACGTAATGGCACCATCGGGTATCGGCCAGAACACGTTATACTTGTTCATTGTGTAATTAAGCGTAGCTTTACCCGAAGCCAAAGTGTATCCGCGGTTGTAATACGAATAGTGCATGATGCGCTGATACCAATAGCTGCCGCCCTGTGCGTCAGTTCCCTCCTGTTTGTCCCAGTTGTCAAGGCTGTAGGTGTTGCCCCACTCATCGGCGATGCCGCTCTTTGCCAGGTCATATGATATGCGGGTAAGCTCAACATTACGCCACTCTTCAAGATAAAGCTCTCGTGCACGCTCGTTGGCAATGTCGCCAATGTTCACCGTAGTGTACAGCTGCGAACAGTTTGCACGCTTGCGCAGCTCGTTGACATCTGATGTGGCTCCAGTAACATCTTTCTGGTAAAGACGTGCTTCGGCACGCACCAGATAAGCCTCAGCCAAACGATACAGATACCAGTTGACATTTGACCCCTTGGTACCTCCGTTAAACTGATTGGCACCCTGGTTTGCCTCGGCAACGGCATCTTTCAGATATATCTTGTAGAGAGGGAAGTCATACCAGTCACGTATGGTGTCGTTGGTAAGCACACTGCCGTCTTCAGGCTTGTTGAACATTATGTTCTGTCCGTAATACCTTGACTTTGGATTGTTGCACTTCATGTCTTCCATGCGCATCCAGTTGCCCACCGTTGAGTTGTGGCGGTAGTCGTCGGTATCCTCCACGCCGTTTACATTCCACAGGGTGTGCTGTGCGAAGTATGTCAGTCTCACCGTACCGATGCCTCGTCCTGCCACACGCAGCCAGTCGAGTTCCTGATTGTATTCCTTTGCATTGCGGGCGTAGTTGATGACAGCACGCTCTCCGTCGGGCATCTTCAGACGGTCGTCACTCCAGTACGGACCGAAGATACGCATGGTCAGGAAGTCGGTGTGAGTCTGCTCACTGGTGTTAGGCAAACCCATGATGGTTTCTGTATTGGCTTTTATCAGTTTGTTTTCCGGGCGGTGCAGGTCCCATATCACGTTGCGTGTTACATTCCATGTCTTGGGTTCACCGCTGTTTGCAGCACTGGCATCTCCGAAGGGCTGCTTCATGAGCGCAAGTCCTGAGTTGTTTATCAGTTCATTGCACTGCTCTTCCGCCAGTTTCCATTCACCAGCTGACAGATACAGTTTGGCAAGCAGCATGCGGCAAGCCTCTTTGTTCACCATTCCGTAGTATACCATATCCTTCTGTGCCGGTACCCATTCAACGGCCTTCTTCATATCCTCTATGCACATCTGGATGATGGCCTCTTTGGTTGTCGAGCGGTAGTTCTGCTTTGGAACTTCCAGAATTTTTGTTATCAGCGGAACATTGCCGAACTGCCACACCAAACTATAATAACGGAACGCACGGTGGAAATAGGCACGACCCTTATACTCGTTCTTCAGTTCTTCACTGAGCGATGACACGTTGTCAATATTACTCAATACTGTGTTGGCATACTTGATACCTGTATATGTCTGGTCCCAGAAATACATCATGTGGTTAGTGTCGTTGCTCTGCATGCCTCCCATAGGAGTAAGTTTGCCGTTCACGTCATCCCAGATACCGCCTCCCTGGTCTGTCTTGCCGTATACGGACAATTCGGAGAACATATATTCCGTGGATATCGGAACATTGATGTTGTTTTTCTCATAGTTTGTCCAGTACAGGCGCAAATGACGGTCTGCCATGGCAAGTGCTGCCTGAAGTCCCGACTCGGTGTTAAACGTTGTCTTCGGTTCGAAGAACGACAGCGGGTCTGGCTTTAGGAAATCCTCTGAGCAACTTGTCAGAAAACTTCCTGCCGTGATGCTGATGCCAAGAGTCACCGCCGATGTTATTTTTACGATATATTGTTTCATTGCTATTATTTTTATGTTTTTTAAAGAATTGTGCATTTGTTGTCCCCGTGTATCAGAGAGTGATGTTAAGACCCAAGGTGAATGTGCGTGTGGCGAGTCCGCCAGTCTCAGGGTCACCATACTCCCAGTCGCTTGCCCATGTTGCCACGTTTCTTATGTTGAAGTAGGCTTTCAAATTCTGTAGACCAACCTTGTTAACCCATGTGCGTGGGAAGGTGTATGCCATTGCGAAGTTGTCGAGGCGCAGGAATGTACGGTTGTAAAGTTTCTGCGCACCTGTGGCTCCAGCAGGTCCCTGTGCGTTCAGACGGGCGTATTTGTTGGTAGGATTTTCTGGTGTCCAGTAATTCTTTACCCATGTGTTGAAACCTTTTGATATAAGGTCTCCGCCATTGTCGTTATTAAGATACCATCCCGAGAGGCTCTTGTGTCCGATATAGCTGTACAGACTGAAAGACACTGTGAGATTTTTCAATATGTCAAACTCATTACGCATTGAGAGGCGCACTTTTGGAGTTGTCTGTCCCAAGAACACTTTGTCATCGTTGTCATAGACAATTTTCTTCACAGTTCCGTCTTCGTTATACTCATCATTATCAGGATTGTTCCAAACCTTGGAATCACCTGGACGCTGTCCGTACTTCTTTGCCTCCTCATACTCATCAGCTTGCCAAATACCTTCAACCTTGTAGTCCCAAATTGTACCAATAGCCTTGCCGATGAACCATTTGTTGGTTAAATCATCGTTCTCTTTGCCGTTGGCATCATAGTCATAATAGAGGTGCTTTATGGTGTTCTTGTTGTACGACAGTCCGAGAGTTGTGCGCCATTCAAAGTTATTGTTCTTGATGTTTACCGTATTGAGCGAGAACTCAAAACCGTCGTTGTTCACCTGCCCGAGGTTGGTGGTGATGCTTCCAAAACCGGTGAATCCCGGCAGTCTCTGACCCATAATCATGTCTTTGGTAGCCATGTGGTAATACTCGATGCTACCAGTGATGCGGTCGTTAAGGAATCCGAAGTCAAGACCGATGTTGGTGGCAGTTGTCTTCTCCCATTGCAGACCAGGGTTTGCCATACGGTCCACGCTGAGATACTTCATGTCAAGTACTGTGCCGTCGGCCTTCACATATCCCATTGTGGAACCTGTTCCGCTACCGAGGTTGGCAAGCGAAACGTATGGGTCTTCCAGCGAGCGGTTACCGTTCTTACCCCAAGACACACGCAGCTTACCCGTTGTCATGATGTCCTTGAGAGGGAAGAATTTCTCATTGGCAAAATTCCAAGCCAAAGCAACTGACGGGAATGTAGCGTAGGGGTTTGAACTTCCGAATGCGGAGTATCCGTCACGGCGCACAGAGGTTGTAATCATATAGCGGTCGTCATAACTGTAGAACAGGCGTGCCATAAGGGCGTCAGCTGTTTGGTGAGTATCGTTAGTTTTGAAACTGCTGTTTTCCTTTGTAGCATTCTGAGTGTTATGGAAACCTAAGGCATCCGTAGGCAAAATGTACCTTGCATTGATATCGTCGCTCCAGTAACGGCGCTCCTCTGCCTCATGCACTAATGTCAGCACCACATGATGTTTCTGAAGGAATGTATAATCCCAAGTGATGGTGTTGTTCAGCGACCAGTCGAAGCGCTTGCCCCAGCCACGGTCCACACCACGGCCTTTCGGGTCGCTGTCGGGCAGGGCGGCAGACATGAAATAGCGGTTATAGTAATACTGATAACGCGGAGAAGCGTTGAACGAGTATGTTATACCGAAAGGCAGTGTCACCTTTGCATTGAAAATGGTGTTAAGCACCTGATAGCCTTTCTCCAAGTCCAGATAACGGCGGTCAAAGTCGTAGTTATATCCTACTTTCACCTGATTGCCCATAGGATATTGCGACAACGAGCCGTCAGCTTCGAGATAGTTGGCATACGGAGAGTTGCGCAGCTGGTTGGCGTCCCAATAATTGGTGCCCAGACCTACGGCTATATCACCGTCTGTGCGGTCTTGGAAGTTCACGTTGGCACCAATCTCAAGCCATTTAGCCACTTTGCCGCTCACCTTCATGTTCACACGTACTGACTGATAGTCATTGCCCTTCACAGCGCCCTCGTTCTTCAAGAAACCGGCTGACAGATAATAGTTCATTGTCTCGCTTGCACCGCTCACGCTGGCGTTGTAGTCCTGGTTGAATCCTGTACGGAATGTATGCTTCCACCAGTCGAAAGTTCTTCCAGCAACATAGTTGTCCAACACTGCATCGGTTAGCTGAAGGCGTTTTCCGTATATGGAAGCATCGGTGTCGTCAGCGGCATTGTTGGAGTATGCTCTCCATGTGTTTGCATCAATTCCGTAAAGGCGCTCTGCGTCTGCCTGGGTGTCGAAATAACCTACAGGATTCTTCAAGTTGCCTTTGCCGTCCTTCATGCGATATGCGCCATAGACACCGTCATCCCCCATGCCATAAGTGTCAGCCACATACCAGTCACGACGATATTGCATATATCCATCGGCATCATACACGTCCATAAGATAGTCGCTTTTTGTATTGGCACCGAAGTTAACGGTAACATTGACGGTCGGCTTGCCAAGCTTACCCTTCTTGGTGGTGATGACGATAACGCCATTGGCACCCTTGGCACCATATACGGCAGCGGCAGAAGCATCCTTCAGCACGTCAATTTGACCAATGTCATCAGGATTGATCTCTGACAGCTCACCATAGAACTGCATACCGTCGAGAATAATCAGAGGGTCATTGTGCCCACCTTTATCATATACAGAGCGCTGACCACGAATCTGCATTGAGCCGCCACCCTTGGCTGAGGCGTCATAACCGATGTTAAGACCTGGGGTGGAGCGAAGCAGGTCCTGCACAGTGCCTGGATTCTCGTTAGCCAGCTTATCGGGACGAATCTGCACTACCGAGCCGGTGAGGTCTTTCTTACGCATGGTACCGTATCCCACTACCACCACCTCATCGAGTGCCTTCGAGTCTTCCTTGAGTGTTACGGCAAGGGTGCCGCCCTTGTACACCACTTCCTGTGTGGTGTAGCCGATGTAGGACACTACAATCACATCGCCGCGCTTTGCGCCTGCAAGTGAGAAGTTACCGTCGAGGTCGGTCACTGTGCCCTGCGAGCTGTTCTTCACCTTAACCGTGGCACCAATCACAGCCTCGCCGTTCTGGTCGGTCACCGTTCCCTTCACTGCACCAGCCTGCTGCACGGTCTGAACAGACTGACCTGCATACGCCTGGTATGGGAATGATACCCCCCCCGATTAGCGCAGCAGTCAATGACAGACATAACACTCTGCCGGATGCTTTTCCTGTTTTCTTTTTCATAAAGCAGTTTAGTTATAGTTGTTAATTTTAATAAATAAGTTATTCTTCTTTTTTTAATAATGTTTAGTTATTCTTCGTCAACCGCAGTCTCGCCGCCGCTGTTTGAATTTCACGCTGCAAAGATAATAAATATGTACAAGCAACACAACAAATTATCATTATTTCATAGGAAATTATCATTAAAAACCGCTTTTCAAGCGTTATCTATACAACAATTCTCATTTTCTTCCTATGAATTTTGTCCGCATAAAAGTTCTTTACTGCTTTTTTTTGTGTGTTTGCGAATGAACATACATGAATTAATGAAACTTGTTTTTTCGTGAAGAATGTGAAAAAAACACATAAAGATAGTATTTCCCTTGGTAATATCAGAAAAAAAATGTAACTTTGCCGCAGTAAAACAAATAAAAAGGAAATGAATGATGAAGATTCAACTTACAGAGACCCACAGAAAAGCAATAGAGAGGAAGCTCCGTTCAGTTGCCTATTGGCAGAAGCATCCACTGTCGCAAGAGGAGTGCTTGAATCAGTTCAGGCGCTTGCGGGAACAACGTATTGCAAGGGAGTCCAAATTAACGAGCTCTATAAATTTGCTGTAGAACGAAATTGTTGGTTTGAAAATCCTGATGTTTTCGGAATCTTTACTGATAGAGGTTCTGAAAATGAGGTATATATGTCTGCTGACAGCAAGACTGTTTATAAGTTAAACGATTTTCGTTATGCAGACGATAATCTCAATCCTTTTTTCGAACGCATAAAGGTACACAATTTTTTCTTTCCTGATTGTGCCTATTCACTTGTTGGATTCTCAAGAAATCGTGACAGTAATGTTTGTGCAGTTCTGTCGCAACCTTTTATCTATGCAAAAAGGGAGGCAACTGAAGAAGAAATAGCTACAACATTAATCGAATTGGGATTTCTGCCATGTTTGAACGGCGAATATTATTCTAATGGCGTTTATGATATATTTGATGCTACACCTAATAATGTGCTTATGGGTGTTGATGGTGAGATTTATTTCATTGACACAATCATTTATAAGAGTAGAGACAGTAATATAGAATTATATAAGAGTCTGTCCCCAAAGTATCAATGAAATCAGTGTTTAGTGCGCAGCCAGAGATTGAAGAAGCGGTTATATAACGGATTAAGCGGTATTCTTTTTTCTTTTGCCATAGCCATCACGTTTTTTACGTCACGTAATTTACGTGATATCAGAAAATATCGGAATGTGTTCCTGTATTGAGCAGCAACAAAGTCATTTCATCTTCTTTCTTTATCCATAACAGCAGCCAGTCAGGCTCTATGTGACACTCCCATATACCGTCAAGCTTGCCTGACAGAATATGTGGCTTATACTTTGCCGGCAGTTCGCCTTTTTCCGCCAATATATTAATCACTTCTTGCAAAAGAGATATGTCATAACCTCTTCGTTTACACAGCTTATATGATTTTTTGAAGCTTCCGGAATATTTAATTTTATATGTCATTTATCTAACTGCTCAAACAAATCATTAACACTCTTCGCTTCATAAACCCTACCTGCCTTGACGTCATCAAGAGCCCTTTCAATACCGGTTTTTCTCTTGCGCTTTATTGTCCATCCCATTTTCTTTGATAGAGTTTTCAACAGGTTAAAATCCGACATTGGCAGTGCCACATATATCTCTTCTGTATTTACTGTTATCTGCATAAGTCACATAGTTTTGTTTCTTGGATGCAAAGGTACGAATAAGTGAGCATAAAAAAAAATATAAAAAGATTTTTTAATATTTTTTTTTCGAACGAGAGTACCTTATTGGTACAGGCATTAATAGGCATTGCAAGAAAAGCTGGTGACAGTGAGATGTAACATTTGGTTCTTCGTCACTGTGAAACTGATGAGCTTGCGAGTAATTTAGGTGGTGAGAACCATATAAATACAAATAACTGTTATCCAATGTTTTATATTAAACCACAGAGGCACTCTAAATAGGCTTCGAAGCCTAACAATCTATCTTGCCTTTGCAGCTCGTCCCGGAGAGGACTGTCACAGAGGGTGGTTTTCACAGACCATGTCTCTGTATAGTTTCCCTCTCTGGGAGGTCAGTTTTACCTTCATACAACAAAGGTAATAACTAAACCTGAATTGTCAAAGATTTTAGGGAGATTTTTTTAACGAGTACTCACCAATCTCTTTGGCACTGCAAAGTTAGAGTGACTCTGTGGTTTAAATAAGTGACGAAGAACCTAAATCAGTGTTTAATGCGCAGCCAGAGATTGAAGAAGCGGTCATATATCTGATATTCTCCACAGTTGTCCATCAGCATTTCCTTTTCCACCAGTGATTTTACGGCGGTTTTCACAGTGCTGGCGGCTCCGAGTCCATGTTTTGTAAGGAAGTTTTTTCCCTGTATCTCCCTTATAGTTCCCTCGGCGGCAATGGCATACAGCACACGTGTCTGGACTGGAGTGACAAGGCGAAGGAAAGTCTGAAATGTACCTTCATTCTCCATCAGAATGTCATCAATAACATTATCCGCCAGCGCTTTGTCTATGTTTGCAATTCCAGTCTCGTATATTCTGTTGAGCAAGGCATGCACATACCATGTGTGGGCAAACAGTTTCGTGTGCAGATAGTCAAATACACCGCTGTCCATTGTCTGCCCGTGACTTCTCAGCTTTGCGCATGAAAAATCATAATACGCCGACTTGTCTATTGCTCCGAGCGGCATCATCTGAGTGCTTTGGTAGAAAGGTCTGGAAGCTGAAACGAACATATTTTCAAGCACATGCCGCCGACTGCCGGAGAATATAAAATTCACGTTAGTAAGTCTCTGTATATGTGAGCGCAACAGTGCCTCCACGTTCTTGTCGGCATATCCGGCTATGGTTTGAAACTCATCGAACGCCACAATGCACCTGTATTCCGACTGCTCCATGTATGCAAATATTTCGGAAAGAGAATATTCACCTTGTCCAGGCTCCACATTTACCTTGAATGACGGTTCGCCTGTCATTGGGTCAATCGTAACGACAGGTCGCAGCATCTTAAAAAATGACACAACACCCTTTACTATCCTATCCTCCTTGGAGTCGAGTGTTCCGAGAACTGTGTCTGCAAATTTCTTCACCAAAAGCTCCAGACTGTCTGTTTGGTAAAGATCCACATAAAAACATCTGACACCGCTGTTTCTCTTCATCTCATTAAACACATGATGTATCAGTCCTGTCTTGCCCATACGCCGGGGACTTGTCAGGGTGATGTTTCTGCCGTTAAGCAGTGCCGACATTATTTTTTCCGTCTCCTTTTCCCTGTCACAGAAATATTCAGGCGACACATATCCAGTCAGGACAAACGGATTAAGCGGTATTCTTTTTTCTTTTGCCATAGCCATCGCGTTTTTTACGTCACGTAATTTACGTGATGCAAATTTACAGTTTTTTCTTTGATTGTTTACGAAAACCAATGAATATTTAACGTAAATTACGTGTCATGGCAAAAAAATCTCCATTTTTTGTATATTTCCCACCAACGGTATTCCCATAATGACACCCTACAACTTTTTAAGACAGCATATAAAAATCCCGCAACCACTTCTCACGAAGTGCAGTTGCGGGAAAAAATCCACTAATTTTTGTAATCTAATGAATAACTAAGCTTATTTTATTTCTTGTTAAGTGCCAAGTCAACGTTCACGGCGCAAGCCACAGAGCAGCCCACCATCGGGTTGTTACCGATGCCGAGGAAGCCCATCATCTCAACGTGAGCAGGAACTGAAGAAGAACCTGCAAACTGAGCGTCAGAGTGCATACGGCCGAGAGTGTCGGTCATACCGTAAGAAGCAGGACCTGCAGCCATGTTGTCCGGGTGAAGTGTACGGCCCGTACCGCCACCAGAAGCAACGCTGAAGTAAGGCTTGCCGGCGCGGATACGCTCTTTCTTGTAAGTACCGGCTACAGGATGCTGGAAACGTGTTGGGTTGGTAGAGTTACCAGTGATTGACACGTCAACGTCTTCCTTCCAGAGGATAGCCACACCCTCACGCACATCGTCAGCACCGTAGCAGTTAACGGCAGCGCGAGGACCGTTAGAGTAAGGAATAGTGTTAACCACCTTCAGCTCACCTGTGAAATAGTCGAACTTGGTCTGTACGTATGTGAAGCCGTTGATGCGTGAGATAATCATTGCAGCATCCTTGCCAAGACCGTTGAGGATACAGCGCAGAGGCTTGTCGGCTGGTCTTGACTTGTTTGCCATCTGGGCAATCTTGATGGCGCCCTCAGCGGCTGCGAACGACTCGTGGCCAGCCAGGAAGGCAAAGCACTTAGTCTCCTCAGAGAGCAGACGTGCAGCCAGCTCGCCGTGACCGATACCAACCTTGCGGTCGTCAGCCACAGAACCCGGGATACAGAAAGCCTGCAGACCCTCGCCGATGTACTCGGCAGCCTTAACGGCGTTGGGAGCCTTTTCCTTCAATGCGATGGCAGAACCTACAACGTAAGCCCACTTTGCATTCTCGAAACAAATCATCTGAGTTTCCTCACAAGTCATATATGGATCCAGACCTGCATCCTCGCAAATCTGATTTGCCTCCTCGATAGAAGCGATGCCGTGCTTGTTCAAGCAAGCAAGAATCTGCTTGATACGACGGTCCTGAGATTCAAATTTTACTTCTCTAATCATAGTTCTTGTTCCTCCTTATTCTTTACGTGGGTCAATAGATTTAACTGCGCCGTCCTCAGCCTTTGTGCGGCCGTATGTACCGGTAACACTCTTGAGAGCCTCGTCAGCAGGAACACCCTTCTTGATGGCATCCATGAACTTGCCCATGTGAACAAACTCATAACCGCAAACCTGGTCGTCCTTGTCGAGGAACATCTTTGTGATGTAACCCTCTGTGAGCTGGAGATAGCGTGTACCCTTAGCCTTTGTGCCGTAGAGGGTACCCATCTGAGAAACAAGTCCCTTGCCGAGGTCCTCAAGGCCTGCGCCTACAACAAGACCACCCTCAGAGAAGGCAGACTGTGTGCGTCCGTAGACAATCTGGAGGAAGAGCTCGCGCATAGCTGTGTTGATAGCGTCGCAAACGAGGTCGGTGTTGAGAGCCTCGAGGATAGTCTTGCCTGGGAGAATCTCAGAAGCCATGGCAGCTGAGTGAGTCATACCAGAGCAACCGATAGTCTCAACGAGACACTCCTCGATTACGCCTTCCTTAACGTTGAGTGACAACTTACATGCACCCTGCTGTGGTGCACACCAACCAATACCATGTGTAAAGCCAGAGATGTCCTTAATCTCTTTTGCCTGAATCCACTTGCCCTCCTCAGGAATTGGAGCAGGTCCGTGATTTGGGCCCTTGGCTACGCAACACATGTTTTCTACTTCGTGTGAATAAACCATTTTGTTAATTTATTAAATGAATATTGATACCTATATATATTTATCTTTCTGTTTGCAAAATTACTATTTTTTTTTGAATTATACCTACTTTGCAGTAGCGTTTTTTCTTAATTTAACAATTTCGCTATCTCAAGTCAAAAAAAACGGAGACTGGGCAGAAATATCATCATCTTGGGATATTGTATTTTCTCTAGCACTAGAGAATAAAATCTCTAGGTCTAGAGAATTTTAAACCTAGCGCTAGAAAAAAAAGAGGAAGCCGACAGAGGGATAAAAAATGCCGTAACTGCTCTGTTGTTGTTTTTTCTTTTCAACAGTAATGTTCAGAAATGAACCAGAAATGACAAAAAAATAATATTATTTGTGGCGATGCCATCAATGAACATAAATTTTTGACCATTATTTGCTTTAGCAAACATTATTATTTATGAATATTACTGGTTCATTTCTGAACATTACTGTTGAAAAAAACAAACAGTAGTTACAAATCCCACGCCCGGCATAAAAAATATTAAAATTTCATTTTATATTTTGTCCTGCCCTCGCTTATTCGTAACTTTGCACCAAGAAAGTCGATTTTACACCAAGAAAACCGGGCTTTACACCACATAAAAACGTAACTAAAACAAAATAATACATTTAAAGAATAATGAAGAAAAGACATTTTTTTGTTGCCGCACTGCTGACAATGGCTGCGGCAGCCACGGCGCAGACCAAGGACGGCGGACTGTGCCCCAAGATGATTGACGAAATCCAGAAGATGCAGCCTACGGGCAGCGCAGACAAGGCTCTGCGCAACGCCATAGCCGCAAACATGATTGACAAGCTGGCGCAGAACGCCGCCAACGCGGGAATGATTGACACGCAGTTCAGCGTGGAGACCCCGAAGCAGAGCATCACCGACCAGCAAAGCAGCGGGCGCTGCTGGATGTTCAGCGGAATGAACGTGCTGCGGAGCAACTACAACGTGAGTCCCGACTCCATTCAGCTGGACTTCTCGCAGGCATACCTCTTCTTCTGGGACCAGCTGGAGAAGTCGAACCTCTTCCTTCAGGGAATCATCGACACTGCCAAGAAGCCCTTTGAGGACAAGACCGTACAGTTTCTCTTCAAAAATCCCATCGGCGACGGCGGCACGTTCTGCGGAGTGTCCGACCTCACGCGCAAGTACGGACTCGTGCCCAAGGCAATTATGCCCGAGACAACCCAGAGCGACAACACCAGCCGCATGTCGCGCCTCATCACCAGCAAACTGCGCGAGCAGGGATTGAAGCTGCGCCAGATGATAGCCGAGGGAAAGAAGCCTGCTGCCGTGAAAGAGGAGAAGGTCAGGATGCTTTCGGTAATCTACCGCATGCTTTCGCTGACGATTGGCGAGCCTGTGAAGGAGTTTGACTACGCCTTTAAGAACAAGAGCGGCAAGACCATCGGCGAGAAAAAGCACTACACGCCGCTGGAGTTCTACAAGGAAGTTGTGGGCGTGGACGACCTCAACGGAACCTTCATCATGGTGATGAACGACCCGCGAAATCCCTATCACAAGACCTACGAGGTGGAGTATGACCGCCACACCTACGACGGACACAACTGGAAATACCTCAACCTGCCCATGGACGAGATAAAGAAGATGGCGATTGCATCGCTCAAGGACGGCAAGAAGATGTACAGCTCCTACGATGTGGGCAAGTGTTTGGACCGCGCCCGCGGATATGCCGACACCGAAAACTTCGACTACGAGTCGCTCTTCGGCACAACCTTCCCAATGAACAAGGCACAGCGCATCATGACCTTCGACAGCGGCTCAACCCACGCCATGACCCTCACGGCAGTGGACCTCGACGCCAGCGGCGCACCCGTGAAGTGGAAGGTGGAAAACAGCTGGGGCGCAGCATGGGGACAGCAGGGCTGCCTGATAATGACCGACCGCTGGATAGACGAATATATGTTCCGACTGGTGGTGGACAAGAAATATGTGCCCGAAAATCTGCTCAGGGAATATGAGCAAAAGCCGGTGATGCTCACTCCCGACGACCCTCTGTTCAACGAGGATATGTAATTGAAAAAATAATCCAGAAAAGGCGGTCCGGAACAATCTCTTTTGTTCTGGACCGCCTTGGTTTTCTTCTATGTACACGGGGTTACAAGTCGAACTTGTATCCCAGAGTAATCTGTATCACGCTGTGCTTCGACTTCAGCTCGCTCATCCATTTGGTCATTCCGATGTTATAGCGCGCGTCGAGCACGATGTTGTTGAACTCGTATGACAGGCCAAGCGGAATTGACAAGTCAAAGCTCGTGATTCCGGGAATGTCGGTCTCCGCACTCACTCCGCCAGCCTCGGCTTTTGCTTTGTGCAGCACGTTGAATCCCGGCTGAACGCCAACCTTGAACGCAAAATTCCTTGCAACGTAGAAATTAGCCATGATTGGCACGTTGATATAGTCCAGCTTTATTGTCTCATCGGCCATAACGCCTTCTATCGATTCCGAACCTTTTGCACCTTGCATGGAATACAGCGCTCCGACGGAAATACCCACCAAATCGTCCATCTGATACTCAAGCTCGGCACCAATGACGGCACCTATGCGGAGGTCGGAACCATCGGCTTTGGTAAGGTCGGCCATGTTCAGACCAATCTTAGGCTGAAGAGTCAGTGAACCCACGGCGTGTTGTGCCGAAACGCCCAGTGTGGAAAGCATAAGAGCGGCAATAACTACAATTTTTTCATAATGATTTAATTTTTTATGTTAATAATATGATTCCATTCTTTTGCTGCAAAGGTACTGCTTTTTCTGCAATTACAGCATGAAAGAGGAAGAAAAATAAGCATTACAGCTACATTTTGTCTATAACGATGACATTTTCGCTATTTTCCAAGCGAAATCTGCGCCTCGGGCATTCCCTCGCGGCTCTCCACTATCACCTGCGCATGACCGTTGAACGCCTTGACCTTGAAGGTTTTCTCGCCGTTTGCCGGACGCTCGGCAGCTTGAAATGCCGGGTCGCCGTTGCCCACTCCGGCTATTGTGGTGTTGGGAGCGGTGGTTACGGTCAGTTCGTTGCAGGCTGTGGGCACGAAGCGGTTTTTCCTGTCGAGCAGGGTCACGTCGTAGATGATGGTGCTCAGTCCATGGGCATCGGTGTGACGGAACTCCTTAATGTCGAGTTTTTCGGCATCGCCCGTGGTGGCAACGGTGCGGGTCATTATCCGCTTGCCGCGTTTATAGCCGTATGCCTTGACCGTGCCGGGGCGGTAGGTCACGTCCCAAGCCAGATGTCCGTTCTCGGGCATCGGCTTTCTGCCCATGTTCTTGCCGTTCACAATCAGTTCCACCTCGTCGCAGTTGCTGTATACCCAGAGGTCGATTGTCTCGCCCTCGTGTCCGGCGAGATTCCAGTGAGGCAGAATGTGCAGCACCGGCTCATCGGTCCACCAAGCCTTCAGATAATAAGCCTCGTCCTTGGGGAAGCCGCAGTAGTCGAGGATTCCAAACTCCGAGCCCGTGGCAGGAAACTTCATAGGGTTAGGCTCGCCGCGATAATCGAAGCCCGTCCAGAAGAAACAGCCGGCAAGATAATCGCGCGAGGCGTAGAACTTCCAGCCGCGCTCAATGCAGTTGTAGAGACTGTCGGGACCGTTCTTGCGGCGGTTGTGAGCCACCATGCGCCCCGTGCCCGGCTCGTCGAAATACACTCCGCGGGTGCCGCAGCCCGTGGTTTCCTCGCTGCCGTAAGCCTTGCGCTGCGGATAGTTGGCGCGATGCTCCTCCACGGGGTTCTGAAGAATATAGTTGTATCCGGCAACATCAACGGGCACGAGGATATTTGGTCCGCCGCTCGTGGCGGCAGTCATGGGGCGCGTGGGGTCGAAACGGTGACAGTAGTCGCGCATGGTGGCAGCTATGCGTTCTCCCTTCTCGTCCCACTCTATTCCCCACTCCTCGTTGGCAATGCTCCAGAGAATCACGCTCGGGTGGTTGCGGTCGCGCACAATCATGTCGCGGAGCTGACCGATGTGATAGTCGTTGATGCCGGCAAGGCGGTTTTCGTCGATAACCATAATGCCGAGACTGTCACAAACGTCGAGCATGGCGGGAGTCATGGGGTTATGGCTTGAGCGGTAGGCGTTGCAGCCCAGCTCTTTGAGTTTCTTTATGCGGTAAACCAGCAGGGCGTCGCTCATGCCCGCCCCCACTCCGGCGTGGTCCTGGTGCATGTTCACTCCCTTTATCTTCAGCCGCTCGCCGTTGAGCAGCAGTCCGCGGTCGGCATCAAACTCCACCTTGCGTATTCCAAACTTGGTGTCCTTTGAGTCAATCACCTTGCCATTGCGGAGCAGTTCCGTCCTTAATATATATAAATAAGGTGTAGCCACGCTCCAGAGGCGGGGATTTGTAACGGTCATCTGACTACAGCTGTTCGTGAGTGTGCCCTGCGCCATGCAGCCTCCGCCCCACGGCTGGTCGCCGCTGGCAGCTATCTCCTTGCCTGTGGCATCTATCACGCTGTGGCGAATCTTGTAGGCTTTGTCTCCCGACGCAATGTCGACAGCTGACGAGTTCTTGATGTCGGCAGCGATGTTGAGGCGCGCCGTGGTGAAGTCACCGTTGAGATCGCAGCTCACAAATATTCCGTTTTCGGCAATGTGTACGGGATTGGTTACGTTGAGCCACACATGGCGGTAGATGCCGCCGCCCTCGTAGAACCAGCCTTCTTCAATCGAGGCATCGGCGCGGACACAGATAAGATTGTCGCCGCCAAAGTTGATATAGTCGGTAACGTCGAAGTTCTGAGAGACATAGCCGCTGGGATTACCGCCGGCGTAAAAGCCGTTCACCCAGACTTGAGCGTCGCGGAAAATGCCGTCGAAGGTAAGCTCAAAGTGCTTGCCCTTGTCGGCAGCGTCCACGGCGAAGGTCTTGCGATACCAGCCTACACTTGTCTCGGGGTACTTGAATCCCACGGTCTTGTAGCCGTGGCTGTGGCTTGCCTCGCCGGCAAACGGCAGGTCGACAACGAAGTCGAAGGGCACGTTTACCCGTTTCCACGCCGAGGCATCGAACTTCGGCGAATAGGGACCGATGTTGTGAATCGAGTTCGCCTTTGTGATAGATGTGAAATACTCTGTGCCACAGCCGTAGTCCTTCTCAGGACTTGCGGCATTGCCGAAGGCAAACTGCCAGTCGGTGTCTAAAAGTTTACGTTCGCGCTGCGCCATTGCTGTGAACGGCAAAACGATAATGAGTGTTGATAATAGTAGTTTTTTGTTCATAATGATTATATATAATAATGTATTAGTCAGTTCTTAGCCGGAAGAAGTCAGTTCTTTGCCAAGGGAAAAATCCTCAGGGCGTTGGCTGTGGTCTGCTCTGCCACCTTTTCTTCCGGCAGTTCCAGTGCTTCGGCAAGCCTTTGCAGCACACAGGCAGTGAAGGCACTCTCGTTGCGTTTGCCGCGGTGGGGAACGGGAGCCATGTATGGGCTGTCGGTCTCCAAGACTATGCGGTCGAGGGGTATTGTCCTCACCACTTCGGGCAGATGGCTTTTCTTGAAAGTCAGCACGCCGCCGATGCCCAGACAGAAGTTGGAGAACTGGAGCAGTTCGGCGGCTTCTTTGTCGTTGCCCGTAAAGCAATGGAACACTCCGCCGGGCAGGTCGTCCCGGTACTTCTTCATCAGCCTCACCATCTCCGCCTGCGCCTTGCGGCAGTGAATCATCAGCGGCAGCCGCGTCTCCACCGACCACTGTATCTGTCGCTCAAACGCCTGCAGCTGCTCATTGGCAAACTCGCGGCTCCAGTAATAGTCAAGCCCAACCTCGCCAATGGCTATGAAACGTGGATTTCCGGCATCGACGTTGGAGAGATTTTTATCAAGAATACTCCGCATTGAGTCCAGCACATCGCTCCAGTCGGCTTTCACTTCCTCCGGGTGCAGACCAATCATAGGATAGGCAAATCCGGGGAAGCGGCGGCAAGTGGCAAGTACGGTGTCGACCGACGGCAGATGTATTGCAGGCACGAAAACCTTGCCGATGCCGGCTTCACGCGCACGGCCGACCACAAGGTCAAGGTCTTCGGCAAATTCCTCACCGTCAAGGTGGGTGTGAGTGTCAATTATCATATTCAGATTACTTCTTTCTTTTCATCAGACGGTCGGAATAGTCCATCAGTTCCAGCTTTCTTTCCTGCGCCACGCTCACGGCATCTAGGTAAGTCTTGGCACGGTTGAAGTAATACTCTATCTTCTCCTCGCACAGTGCGCGGATGCCTATCTCGTCGTAGATTTTTGTAACGGCGGCAATCTTCTCATTGCGGTCGAAAGTCTTGGCGCTGACCCATTTGTCGAGTTCGGCGCGCTCCTCCTTGTTGGCACGGTTGCAGGCGTTGATGAGCATGAAAGTCTTCTTGTTGCTGGTGATGTCGCCGCCCACAGCCTTTCCGAACACCTTAGGATCGCCATACACATCAAGCAGGTCGTCCTGCAGCTGGAAAGCCAGACCAATCTGCTCGCCAAACTTGTAAAGGTTCTCCTGGTCGCTCTCAGGAGCGTCCGCCATGATGGCGCCAATCTTCGTGGCACAGGCAAGCAGCACGCTGGTCTTCAGGCGAATCATCTCGATATATTCTTCCTCGGTCACGTCATTGCGTGTCTCGAAGTCCATGTCATACTGCTGTCCCTCGCCTATCTCAAGTGCCGTCTCGGTAAACAGCTCAATCACCGGCTTCAACTTGTCCTGCGGACACTGAGCCATGCGCTGATAAGCCATCACGAGCATTGAGTCGCCCGAAAGGATAGCCGTGTTGGCGTTCCACTTCTTGTGCACCGTGGGCATGCCGCGGCGCACGTCGGCATTGTCCATCAGGTCGTCGTGCAGCAGTGTGTAGTTATGATAAGTCTCCAAGGCACAAGCCTGCATGAGAATGCGCTTGGGGTCCTCCTTATACAGATTGTAGGCAAGAAGCATCAGCACAGGGCGTATGCGCTTGCCGCCTATTGAGAGCACATATTTTATCGGCTCATAAATCGACTCAGGTTTACGGTCGTAAGGCAAACGGGAGATAAATTCCTCAACAGCCTTCAGTATTTCATCTACTTTCATGTTTTTTTATTATTTTTTCTTGGTTTTTTTCTATATTTTTATGGGGCAATTGGGCTTATGGGGCTCATTGGACCTATATGGCTTATTAGGCAAATGGAACCTATGGGCATTATCTCCCTCAAAGCCTGAACCATACAGGAATTACCACACGTGTGCGGCATGGCTTGTCGTTCTGCACGCCGGGCTTCCAGTCGGGCATCATCCGAATGACGCGCAGCGCCTCGCGGTCAAGCTGCGGGTCAACAGATTTAATAACCTTTATGTCGCTAACCTTACCGTTGGTGTTAATGTCGAACTGCACAACCACCCTACCCTGCTTTTTCCTGCGCTGGGCGCTCTCGGGATAAATCAGATTCTTTGTCAGCCACTTCATCATCTCAACGGCACCGCCGGGAAACTGCGGCAGCTCTTCCATGACATGAAAATTCAGCGGATTGTCCTTGTCCACGGCTATCGGCGACAGGGCAGTCTCAGGAGTTTTGTCCTGAACCTCCTCCTTGCCGGCATCCTCGTCGTCACCGCCAGCCGACGGGTCTTTTGCAGTTTCCTCCGGCACGGCAGTATTTTCCTCTGCCGCCACAATATTGTCGCTTTGGGCTTCCTTGCTTTTCTCTTTCAGCGCCACCATATTTTGCACGGGCATCACCGGCTGTATCTCAAGTTCCTCGACAAAAGCGTCATCGGCATCGTCGGCAGTATCATCGTCGACAATGCTGTAAGAGAACTCAAGCGCAACAAACAGCAGCGACATGGCAACAACCACACCGATGAGAAACGCCATCGTCCGGTATTGCTCTACGTCAGCCTTCTTTGTCTTTCTTAACTCCATTGCAAAATAATTTTATATTTTCTCCGTTATTTTGGATAACAAAAACATTTTATGGTGCAAAAATACTCATTTTTTGCGAAAAAAGCTGTATCTTTGCACCACAAATTAAAGAGAACGCATGAAAAAAGTTGTTTTTATAATATATTTGTCACTTCTTGCCTTGATTTCGCACGGGCAAGAGAGCGAAACCGTATACAACTTTCTGCGACTGCCGGCAAGTGCTCATGTGGCGGCTCTCGGAGGCGACATCACAAGCTTGCCGGAGGACGATGCCAACATGATTTTCCACAATCCTGCATTAATAAGTAATGTGAGCGACAAGAGCATCACATTAAACTATATGACTTACATGGAAGGATGCAAAACCGCCTCAGCGGCATTCGTGAAAGCCGTAGGTGACAAAGGCACATGGGGAGTGATGGCGCAATATATGGACTACGGCAGCATGAAGCAGACCACTTCTGACAACATACAGCTTGGCACGTTCAGCGCAAAGGACATAATGGTTGGAGGTTCTTTCTCATATCTTCTTTCGGAAAAAATATGCGGAGGTGTGACGGCAAAGTTCATTTCATCATCAATTGCCGGATATAATTCACTTGGTGTAGGCGTTGACCTTGGACTGAACTACTACAACACCGACCTTGACCTGTCACTATCGCTCGTGGCAAAGAACCTTGGCGGACAGATAAAGGCATACGAGGACGAGTTTGAGAAAATTCCCTTCGACCTGCAACTTGGCGTAAGCAAGCAGATATTACAGTCGCCATTCAGGCTGTCGGCAGCATTCACCCGGCTGCACGACTGGAAGGGACCGCTGAAGAACCACCTGCAGATGGGCGTCGACCTGCAGCTCGGCAACACCATATACATTGCCGGAGGATACAATTTCCGCCGTGCCGTCGAAATGACGATAACGGACAGCACAGAAGACACCGAGAGCAGCCACGGAGCAGGGCTTTCGTTCGGAGCCGGTCTGCAGTTGGAAAGATTCAAGCTTAATGTGGCATACGCAAAATATCATGTCAGCGCACCGTCGCTGATGATAAACTTGGGATACACTTTATAAAAAACTGATTACAAAAGAGATATTGACATATCAGTAAAGTCAGACTTTAAAATAAAAGATTAAACAAAAAATAAGCAAATGAAAAAAATAACGATAGCCATAGACGGACACTCGTCGTGCGGCAAAAGCACTATGGCAAAAGACCTGGCATCTGAAGTAGGATATATATATGTGGACACCGGCGCGATGTACCGCACGGTGACACTGTTTGCCATCATCAACAATATGTTCGACAACGAGGGGAACATAGCGGCTGACAAACTGTGCGCCAATCTTGACAAGATGGTGTTTGAGTTCCGCCTCAACGCGGAAGGGCGCCCCGAGGCATGGCTCAACGGCGAAAACGTGGAAAAGCGCATACGCACAATGGAAGTGTCATCAAAGGTGAGTCAGGTGGCTGCCATTCCCGAGGTGCGCAGCAAACTGGTGGCACTGCAACAGGAGATGGGCAAGAACAAAGGCGTGGTGATGGACGGACGCGACATCGGCACAACGGTGTTCCCCGATGCCGAGCTGAAGATTTTCGTAACGGCATCGGCTGAAGTGAGGGCACAGCGCCGGTATGACGAACTGAAGGCAAAGGGCATGCCTGCCGACTATGAAGAGATAAAGCACAACGTGGAGGAGCGCGACTATATAGACAGCCACCGCGAGGTGTCGCCGCTGCGCAAGGCTGGCGATGCCATAGAACTGGACAACAGCAATATGAGCATTGCCGAGCAGAAGCAGTGGCTCATGGAAAAATTCAAAGAGAAAGTTGCACAATAGGAAATGATTTCGGTAGAAGGATTGAAAGTGGAATTTGGCATAAAGCCACTGTTCCAGGATGCAAGTTTTGTAATAAACGACAAGGACAGGATAGCACTGGTGGGCAAGAACGGAGCGGGTAAGTCGACCATGCTCAAGATTCTATGCGGCAAGCAGAAGCCCACGGCGGGCAACGTTGCCGTTCCCACCGACATCACCGTAGGCTATCTGCCGCAGGTGATGATATTGCAGGACGACACCACCGTGGTGGAAGAAGCGCGCAAGGCATTCAGCAACGTGGCTGAGATGGCAGCAAAGGTGGAACAGCTGAGCAAACAGATGGAGGAGCGCACCGACTATGAAAGCGAGGACTACATGGCTCTGGTGGAACGCTACTCGCTGGCTCACGACCGCTACATGATGATGGGAGCCGAGAACTGCGAGGCAGAAATAGAGCGTATTCTCGTGGGACTTGGCTTTCTGCGCACCGACTTCAACCGCTCTACAAGCGAGTTCAGCGGCGGCTGGCGCATGCGCATCGAGCTGGCAAAGCTGCTGTTGCAGCGCCCTGACGTACTGCTGCTCGACGAGCCCACAAACCACCTCGACATAGAGAGCATCCAGTGGCTGGAGCAGTTTCTTGCCCAGTCGGCAAAGGCTGTAGTACTGGTGAGCCACGACCGTGCCTTCATTAACAATGTGTGCAACCGCACTCTGGAGATAAGCTGCGGCAAGGTGATTGACTACCGTGTGAAATACGACGAATACGTAGTGCTGCGCAAGGAACGCCGCGAACAACAGCTGAGGGCATACGAGAACCAGCAGAAGGAGATAGCCGACATGAAGGACTTCATAGAGCGTTTCCGCTACAAGCCGACGAAGGCTGTACAAGTGCAGAGCCGCATAAAACAGCTGGAAAAGATTGTGCCGATAGAGATTGACGACATCGACACAAGCAGTCTGCGGCTGAAATTCCCGCCATGCCTGCGAAGCGGCGACTTTCCGATAATATGCGACGATGTGCGCAAGGACTACGGCAGCCATACAGTGTTCGACCACGTGACATTCACGATAAAGCGCGGCGAGAAGGTTGCATTCGTGGGCAAGAACGGCGAGGGAAAGTCAACCCTTGTGAAATGTATCATGGGAGAAATACCGTTTACAGGCACTTTGAAGATTGGGCACAACGTACAGTTGGGATATTTTGCGCAGAATCAGGCACAGCTGCTCGACGAGAACATATCGGTGTTCGACACCATCGACTATGCTGCAAAAGGTGAGATGCGCCTGAAGATAAACGACATTCTCGGAGCGTTTATGTTTGGCGGAGAGGCATCGGAAAAAAAAGTTAAGGTGCTCAGTGGAGGCGAGCGCAGCCGATTGGCAATGATTCGCTTGCTGCTCGACCCGGTAAATCTGCTGATACTCGACGAGCCTACCAATCACCTCGACATGCAGTCGAAGGATGTACTGAAGGAAGCAATAAAGGCTTTCGACGGCACAGCCATCATAGTGAGCCACGACCGCGAGTTTCTTGACGGACTGGTGGACAAAGTCTATGAATTTGGTGGAGGAGTGGTGAAAGAGCATCTCGGCGGCATCTACGACTTCCTGCACAACAGAAACATAGCATCGCTTGACGAACTGAACAGGAAACAAGCGAATGGCGACTCCCAATCGGCGATTTCCAACTCTAAATCGGCGATTCACAACTCTAAATCGGCGATTCCCGGTGTTAAATCAACGATTGGTGATGAACAGCCCTCCACTGCCAAACAGGTGTATGCCGACCACAAGGAGCAACAGAAAAAGATACGCAAGGCAGAACGCGCCGTAGAAGAGTCGGAAAAGAAAATTGCAGAACTGGAAACACGGCTCAAGCAACTTGACGAACAGCTGTGCAAACCGGAAAACGCAGCAAATATGGATATGGTCAATGACTACACCTCGACAAAAGAAAAGCTTGACAAAGAGGTGGAGAATTGGGAAAAGCTGAGTGAAGAATTGGAATCGATAATATAAAACAAGAACGAAAATCACTCGCTTTTCATCATTTACGTAACACTAATTTTGCAAATATTTGAAAAAAGACTGCCATAAATGCAAATTTACGGCAGTTTTTTTGTGGATTCTAAACTTTTTTTATAACTTTGCAGAAAAATATACAATCGTCTTCGATTAAAATATTATTGACTTAAACTACAATTCGATGGACCAATATATAGACACACTTGACACAACAGCAGGAAAAATGAGAGAAAAACAGCTCATTATGCCTAAAGAAGAAACAATACCGGCACTGAACCAAAACAGTGAAAACATAACGGAACAAAATGCCGCGCAACAGTTGGTTTGTCCCAACTGTGGAAATCCTATAGACATAGATACTGACTATTGTGAGGCATGCCATATATACATCAAGCGTGATGTGTGCTCATTCTGCGGGGCACATCTTGACGGCATGGAAGGATTTTGTCCTGAATGCGGCAATCCGCTTGGCGGAATTGTATGTCCTGTATGTCATACCATGAACGATTTCGCCTTCTGCAAACAATGTGGCACCCCACTCACCGACGACGCGCGGGAAATGAAGGAACAGATTAAGGCAATGCCTGAGTATAAAGAACTGATGGAACTGGTAAAGGAGATGGGAAACCTTGAGAAAATTATCCCATACACGTCGGAAAGGGACATTGAAAAAGAAAATCAGGGGCGCGATTTGCGGCGCAGAGTGCTTATGCTGCTTGCAGAAGACAGCGGTATGGGGAATGCTGTAATAGAAGAAAGAAAAACAAGCCGTACAACTATAGAAAAGCTGAAAAAACAGAAGAACAACGTGCAACAGAAACTGGCAGCACTATTGTCAAAGATAGAAACCAAGCCTACGATAAAACCTGCACAGGCACGCAACTACGCCATGGCAACCAAGCCGGCCGGAGTGAGGCTGGGATGGGTTTGCAATTATAAGCACGCCCTGCATAGCAGCCCCTGCGGATGCGCAAAACCACAGATGGGTGGCAAATGGGTGGTTTTAGGAAAAAATGATACTGACTTGATAAAAGACGACAAGCAATAGTTACTGAGTATGGACAACAATATATCGAAAACCATTGTGGCAATGGACGATTTCTTCACAACAGAGAATACCAAGACACCTGCTACGGAAGGAATGCGTACCATCAATGGATACATGACCAACGGCAACACATTGGGCGGCGGCATGGTGACAGCAGGATTTTTCACAGGAGGCAATACCATTGTGGGCATGACAAGCACCAAGAACTATGCTCAGCAAGGGCAATATCAACCAATGTCAGCTGAAGGCGACAAGACCCGACGCACATCAACTGACTTCAACAGCCCATTCCCCACAGATGAGCCTGGTGAGTTCAATCTCAAAGGCATAATATACAAAAACATACGATGTATAAGCAAGTCATCGGGCGAGGCACAGGTGTTTCTTGTTGAAAATGAAGGCAAGGAATATGTGTTGAAGATAATGTACCCCAACTTCAAGGTCAATGCCCAACTTATAAAGATTGTGGCAAACTTCAACTTTGAGATGATCACTGCCATATATGATTACGGAAAGACATACGTTGCCGGTGTTTCACGCAACTATGAACTGATGGAATATCTGCAGGGAGGCACATTGGAAAAGACAAAAATCAATGACTTGAACCAGTTCCGCCGCATAGCGCTTCAGGCAGCTGCCGCACTTGAATTTTGCCATTACAACAACATAATACACAAGGATATAAAACCTGGTAACTTCTTCTTTCGCGATAAAGAGCGAACACAATTAGTGCTGGGCGACTTCGGTATATCATCACTGCTCAAGGACAACGAATATTCACACCGCACCACTCAGGCACGAACACCCATATTCGCAGCCCCCGAAATGTATGCCGACGTGATTGACGGCGAGACAGAGATTACTCCTGCCGTGGACTACTACTCACTGGGAATCACGCTGATGACAATATGGCTGGGCGAGAGCCCGTTTAGCGGTAACGAGCGACAGGCTATAAAGACCAAGAGCGAAGGCAAGCTGCCACGCATTGACGAACTTCCGGAGAGAGTGAAGATGATTGTGCAGGGCATGACAACGGTCAACCCCATGATACGATGGACATACGACGAGGTGGAGCGCTGGTTTAAGGGCGAATCGCCAAAGATTGACATATCATCGCCTTTCCTTCGCTACAAGGACTTCATTGTTGACCCAGAACGCAACATCGTGGCACACAATGTGAAAGAGCTTATTCCAATGCTTATGGAAAATGAGCAGTTGGCATGCACCTACCTTTACGGCGGCCGCATAGGGGACTGGCTCACACAGTGCGGCAACACAAAGCTGAGCGCCACCGTGAACGATATAGTCACCAACCGTTATCCCATAGAGCACACAGCGGGACTGATGGCAGCCGTGTATATGATGGATAAAGCCTATCCGTACACGGACATCAACGGCAAGCAATGCACCGACATACACGACATTGCCATGTCAATGCTCGACAATCCAAGGCATTATGCAAATGCGCTATGCAATCCAAACGACACAATGTGGGTGTACATTGAAACCCACTCAAAAAGCAATGTGAACAGAATGCGCTCATATTTCATCAACGGTAACCCTGAGGCTTGCAACAAAGCCATTGTGCGTACCGCATACGAAATAGACCCGGACATTCCTTTCATGGCAAAATATCCGTCGTCAACGGTAAAAGAAATTGTACACGCCTTTGGATATGAAGACATAACAGACGATGACTGGCTAAGCGTAACCGACGGCAGGCTGTTGTCGTGGATGTACAGCCATGAAAGCCACATAGCCTGCGAATCGCTGCGAATACTCACTGAAAACAAAGACCACGACAGAGAACTGGCATACAGCGTGCTTTACAATATAGACAGAGAGGCGGCATACGACCTGCGTGCGGCATACACCCCGCAACAAGTTGGTGAGCTGCTTGCAGCCAAACTTGCTGCATGGCAGTCAACTGACGAGAAAGATTTTGCGGAAAAGATGAAAGAATTCACATCACCTACAGGACGGTTTGCCAGCTATGCACAATTACACGGATGGACGCAGATTATGGTTGAGGCACAAAGCTGTTTCAATCTTGACAGCGAGGACAACAGAAACCGTCTCGGAGCATACGACCTGAGGACTGCTGCATACAGATTCTGCAGAATCCTGGAAAACACACCTTATTATATATTGCCTAATGGCGGAAAGCTGACCGACGGCAGAAACATTGACCAACGTTTCCGAAACGAGATACGAAACGAAATGAGGAACGGAAGCTTTACTCAATGGCTTGCCGTGTTCTTTCATGAGGACCCGACACAGGATTTCAGCGAGGCTTACAGCTATGAGCGTATGCTGGAATACTGGCTTTTGGCTTTGGGAGACCTTGACGCACAGCAGCAGTATTTCAAGCGCTACGAAACGGCGAAAAATGAAACAGCAAAAAAATATGATGACGTAAGGTCAATATACCGCAAAATTAAGTCAAAAGAAGCTACAATGAAGAGCATTTACTACACTTTATGCGGCATTTGGGCTTTTCTCGTAATAATATGCGGCATCAGCAATAAGGAGTATTTCATCAACCATCAGTTTGCCACCGTGGCACTGCCCGTGGGAGGCATGACAGCCATTATTGTGGCAGCAAGAGCGTACTTCCGCGGATTCGGATTCATCATTTCATGCTTTTGGGCCATCTTGGGTGCACTGTCATCGGCAATTCCCATTTGGCTGATGACATACACATACTCCCATTTCCCGTCAATGCTTACACCAGTGATATTGGTTATCACCGCAGGATATATGGCACTGTGCTACTACACTGACTTCAGATCGGAAAACCGAATAAACACACAATTAATAAACGAAGTGCTCGACCAAGACATAAAGTCTCAGATGCTTGAACCTCTTTACTACACATTCAAGACACGCGCATTTAAATTCAAAGGCTCAAACTTTGGAGTGCTCGACGATGTGCAGACACAAATACGCTCAAATGCCGGCGAAAGCCTGGTACATTATGTGCTCTGGAGCATCATGGTAAGCCTGCTCGTGGCAGAGATGGTGTTGTTCTCGCCAAACCTGCTCAACATAAAGAACCCCAACCTTGATTTCCTGAAGCCACAACCCAGCAAGGTGGAGAAGCAGTTGGAGCAATACAACAAAAACATAAAGGAAATAAAATAGAAAATTAATATATTCTACTATATGAAATGTGAATCGTGCAAAAAAGAGAATAGGGAAATAGCCAAATTCTGCAAATGGTGCGGACAACCCATTACAGCGAGCAATGTGCTTGAACGGCTGGTCGGACTGGACGAGGTGAAACAACAGCTGCAGACTGTGGTGAACACATACGCCTATCTCCATTCCCGAAGCGATATTCCCAACATACGCCTGAGCATCAACGCCATCATCATGGGTGAAACCGGCACAGGCAAAACCATATTGGCTGAAATCTTCCGCGACTATTTTGCACAAAACAACATTATAAAGAAGCCAAAGCTTACACTTGTAGATGCTGTAGACTATCAACGGTTTGTGGACAAGTGGGACGAAAACATAAAAAAGGCTAAAGGTGGAATATTATTTTTCGACAACGTACAAAAACTGCTGCCCGACAAATACAGCAATCAAGTCAATCCGCTCGACAAACTGTTTGTAGAGATGGATCACTGGAACGATGGCCCTATAGTTATAATCTCAGGGCTTACACGGGGACTCGACGAATTTATCGCCAACAACCCCGCCATTGCCAACCGCTTCAAATACAGGTTTACACTGCCTACACCAAGCCCTAAAGAACTTTTCGACATCTGCAAGCGGCTGCTGCGCACAAAATATGGCATAACCAATTTCACCACTGAGGCAGATGACAAGCTGTTGCGTTATTTCAAATACCGCATAAAGACCAAAGACGAGGGTTTTGGCTATGCTCACGAGGCTGTAAATGCAGCTGAAGATATTTTCACAGGGTTCATCAGCCGTGGCATTGACGTACACGATGTGATTGCCGACGACATAAAAGGATACGTACCCAAAGAGCGTACCCTTGAAGAAATATGCAAAGAGCTTGACACACTGATTGGAATGAAGGAGGTGAAAGAGGCTGTGAAGGAAATTGCATACGCGGTGAGGAATGCACAGGAGCGAGCCACCCGTGGACTGGGCGAGCAGGAAAAAATGGACCTGCACATTGTGCTCACAGGAAACCCGGGCACAGGCAAGACAACGATAGCACGCGAATTAGGTGAGATTCTGTCATCAATAGGCTATCTCGACAGCGGACATGTGGTTGAAGTTGACCGGGCGCAAATGGTAAGTCAGTATCAGGGGGAGACTCCTAAACAAGTTGACCGTCTGTGCGACAAAGCCATCGGGGGAATTCTTTTTGTTGACGAGGCATACACACTGGCTCCACTCAGCAATGACGGAAACCATGACCAACAAGGAACGCAGGCTCTGGAAAAACTGATGAAACGCATGGAGGACGACCGCGGCAAATTTGTGGTCATTGCTGCTGGTTACCGACAGGAAATGGACAATCTGTTCCGCATAAACCCAGGATTCCGCAGCCGTTTCACTTATTTCCTTAACATCGATGACTACAATCCTGATGAGCTGTATGATATAATGCTTACATTTGCGAATCAGAAAAAATATCATTTCAGCAGCGATGCCGAGATGTTGACAAAGAAAATGATTGGTGAGATGTATGCCAGCCGCGACAAGGACTTTGCCAACGGACGGACAATGAGACATCTTTTCGACAGCATCTGCAAGCGTCAGGCACAGCGGTTGGAGAAAAGCGGAATGAGCACCATTACCAACGACCAGCTGATGATGATTGAGGAATCTGACATACCATACGAAGCCCCAAAGAGCATTGACTTCAACCAGTGTCTCAGGAAATTCGACGGTATGGTGGGACTGGCAACCGTAAAACAGGAAATAACCAACCTGGCTTCTTACATCAACCTGCAGATAAAACGCGGTGAGAAAAACATTTTCCAGGGCAAGCATTATGTATTTACCGGCAATCCGGGAACAGGCAAGACCACAGTGGCACGCATCATGGCCGATGTGTTCCGCACTCTTGGAGTGCTGGGACGCGGACAGCTCATTGAAGCCGACCGCAGCAAGTTTGTGGCTGGATATTCGGGGCAGACAGCCATCAAGACAAACCAACTTATCGACAGTGCTCTCGGCGGAGTGCTCTTCATCGATGAGGCATACACACTGAAGAACAACAGCAATGACTCGTTTGGCGCAGAAGCCATCGACACATTGCTGAAACGTCTGGAGGACGATCGGGGAAAATTTATCTGTATCGTAGCGGGATATACCGACAAGATGCATGACTTCATCGACAGCAATCCAGGACTGAAAAGCCGGTTTACACAAACCATTCATTTTGAAGATTACACAGCCGCCGAGCTGACTCAGATATTCTGCAACCTTGTGAAAAGAAAGAATTTCACCATCGACGAGGATGCAACACAAGCTATCGACAGGTTCTTCCAGCAACTATGCCTGCGCAAGGATAAAAACTTCGGCAATGCACGCGAGGCACGACGGATTTTCGACGAGACAATCGAGAGCCAGAGCCAGCGGCTTGTGGGGCTTATAGACAATCCTACATTCAACGAAAGCGACATGTACCGCATCACCGTTGATGACCTGCCGCTGCAACAGGACTCTCAGGCACGGTCTTTGGGCGAGATTCTGAACGAGATGAATCAATATATCGGCATGGCAAGTGTAAAAGACATGATACGCCGCCTTGCCGTTCAGAGCATGTTTATGAAGCAGCGTGCCGAAAAGGGAGTTGGCGGAATACAGCAGATGAGCATGAACTTCATCCTCACCGGCAATCCCGGCACAGGAAAGACCACTATTTCAAGAATGATGGGCGATGTGCTTCTCAGCATCGGCATCTTGCCGACAAACCGGATTGTT
This sequence comes from Prevotella sp., assembly GCA_030539375.1. Taxonomy (GTDB): domain Bacteria; phylum Bacteroidota; class Bacteroidia; order Bacteroidales; family Bacteroidaceae; genus Prevotella. The sequence goes on along the minus strand of JAUNSB010000005.1, from coordinate 21,780 downwards.
GAGGCAAGCCGTGCCACGCTTGTGGGGAAATATATGGGCGAGACCCCGAAGATTGTCAATAATATGTGCGACAGAGCAATGGGCGGCATTCTGTTTATTGATGAGGCATATACACTATGTTCCGAAAACGACCAGTATGGCAAGGAGGCCATTGACACTCTTATGAAGCGTATGGAAGACGACCGGGGCAAGTTTGTGGTTATTGCAGCCGGCTATAAGGATAAGATGGAGCAATTCCTTAATGTTAACCCAGGACTGACCAGCCGTTTTACCCATAAAATGCACATTGACGACTACACAGAAACAGAGCTGCTGGAGATTTTCAAGAGCATGGCCGCAAAAGAGCAGTACATACTGTCGCCGGAAGCGGAAATGCGGCTGTCGACAATCATTATGCGCAAGGTGCTCAACAAGAACGAGAATTTCGGAAACGCACGCGAAATGCGCAACATGCTCGACTCAACTATCCAGCAACTCTCAATGCGAGTGGCCTCAATGTCACCAGAACACATAACAAAGGAAACGTATCAGTTAATACTTCCGCAGGATATTGAGGAATAACCATCTGCACTAAGAAATAACATATAAGATAAAAAAAGTACAAGAACGATGATAATTTGTCCTACATGTAGAGAAGAGATAGACGAAGGCTCGCACTTTTGTGACCAATGCGGACAAGCATTGCTGTACTGCAGCAACTGCGGGCGAGTAGGCACAGGACGCCGCTGCACACAATGTGGCGGTCTGATGGTAAGTGCCGACCGTATTCAAAACGGAGCACAGTCGGTAATGTCTTCAATTACAGGTGCTACACAGGTAAACAGCATGCTTAATGCCACAGCTACCGGAGTCCCCATACAAAGAGTGCCGACAATCACCGGGCAACAGAACACACCGTCGCAACCGACAATAGGAATACCTACAATGACGCTTATCAACCTGAAACTCAATATCAGGCTTGTGGCTATCAACGGTGCTGTAATCGGAAGACGACAGGGACCATATCACGACATTCTCAGACAGTTTGCCTACGTTTCCGGAGTACATGCCCAGCTCAACTACCAATATTCATCAGGCTGGAACATCACCGATAAACATTCAAGCAACGGCACAAGACTGAACAATGTAAAGTTAACGCCCGATGTACCAACAAAAATCAAGAATGGTGATATTATAACCATAGCCAATGTGAATTTGCAGGTAAATATAAAATAAAATTGATAATAGCAACCATAATTTAAAATTAAATAATCTTATGAGTGTCTTTTTAATAACCGCTTCCAGTCAAATGGGCTGCGTAAGAAAAAACAACGAGGATATGATTCTTGTCAACGACAAGTTTCTGCGTGACGATGAGATTGAAAGCACTATCATAGATGACAGCAACAGCACAACCACAATCATTGCACTTGCCGACGGTATGGGAGGACATTATGCAGGCGAGGTGGCAAGCAGCGACACGCTGCACAGCCTGCAGTATTTTGTTAACGACCTGCCAAAAGGCATGACAATAGCTGAATTTACGGAAATAATGATGAAATGGTTTGACAACATCAACCTTACCATCGACACCAAAGGCAGGATAAATCCGGAAATGAGTCTTATGGGAACAACACTTGTAGGATTCATACACTACGACGGCAAGTTCTTTTGGATGGACTGCGGCGACAGCAGGCTTTACCGTCTGCGCAACGGCGAGCTGACACAAGTGTCAACAGATCATTCGCTGCGCAATGCTTACGGCAAGGATGAACCGTCAAACATTATAATCAACTGTATAGGTGGCGGCTGCCAGACAAGCTATCTTGACATCTTCGAATTCAGGGAGCCTGTAGAGGAAGGCGACACTTACCTGCTCTGCTCCGATGGACTCAATGATATGATAAGCGACAAGGACATTGAAGTGGAACTTGCCACCAACGGTACAGCCAATGCCTTGATTGAGGCGGCATACGCCGCGGGAGGCGGCGACAATGTTTCGGTGGCTGTAGTGAAGATCGAGATGATTTAACACATTGTATTAATACATAAATTCAATATTTATTCATGCCTTTAAGATTGCAACACGGGCTACCGGCAATTGATTTGCTGAAAAATGAGAATATCTTCGTGATGGACGATGAGCGTGCTCACCGTCAGGACATCCGTCCGCTGAAGATTGTCATTCTCAATCTCATGCCCATCAAGATAACAACTGAGACCGACCTCATACGCGTGCTGTCCAACAGTGCGCTGCAACTCGACGTACATTTCATGAAGCTGCGCAGCCACGTGCCCAAAAACACCCCTATTGAGCACATGATGATGTTCTACCGTGCTTTCGACGACATGAAGGACGAGAAATTCGACGGAATGATTATCACCGGCGCACCGGTTGAGACTTTTGAATACGAGGACGTGACCTATTGGGACGAGGTGAGCAACATTTTCCGCTGGGCACGCACCCATGTCACCTCTACATTATATATATGCTGGGCGGCACAGGCTGGACTTTACTGCCACTACGGCATTCCCAAATACAAACTGCCGAAAAAAATGTTTGGAATATTCCCGCAGGTGGCATTGCAGCCCAAACTGCCAATATTCCGCGGATTTGACGACAAATTTATGATGCCTCACAGCCGTCACACAGAGATACGCCGTGAAGATATTGTGGCAAATCCCGAATTGCAGCTCATTGCCGAGTCTGAGGACAGCGGAGTGGGAATAGTAATGTCACGAGGCGGACGTGAGTTCTATGTCACCGGACATTTGGAGTACACCGCCGACACTCTCAACAACGAGTATCAGCGCGACCGCTACATCCGCAATGATGTGGAACTTCCCAAGAACTATTACAAAGACAATAATCCCGACAACCCGCCGATAGTGACATGGCGTGCCCACGCCAACCTGTTCTACACCAACTGGCTCAACTATTGTGTTTATCAGGAGACTCCTTTCGACATAAACGAAATTCACTGATGCAGAAACTCGAACTTCTTGCCCCGGCAAAAAATCTTGAAACGGGAATTGCCGCTATCACCCACGGTGCCGATGCTGTGTACATCGGTGCACAGCGTTTTGGCGCAAGAGCTTCTGCCGGCAACAGCATCGGCGACATAGCTACACTCTGCGACTTTGCCCACAAATACCGTGCCAAGGTATATGTAACTGTCAACACTCTTATACGCGACAATGAGAAGACGGAAGTTGAACAGCTTCTGCGGGATCTTTGCGACATAGATGTGGATGCCATTCTGTTTCAGGACATGACCGTGCTTGCCATGTTCTTCAGAATAGTGAACGAACGCACCCAAAAGGGACTGTTCTCGCCAGAGGCACACGCCAGCACACAGACCGATAACCGTACAGCCAATAAGGTTAAGACTCTTCGCAGCATCGGCTGCAGCCGTGTAGTGCTTGCCCGCGAACTGTCAATAGATGAGATTGCCGATATACACCACAAATGTCCCGACACTGAGCTTGAGGTATTTGTACATGGTGCCCTGTGCGTGAGCTACAGCGGACTTTGTTATGCCAGTGAGCGGTGCTTCGGCCGCTCTGCCAATCGCGGAGAATGTGCTCAGGTGTGCCGCATGAAGTTCTCACTGCTTGATGCCGACGATAACGTGCTCATAAAAGACCGCTATCTCTTGTCGCTCAAAGATATGTGTCAAATAGATAACCTTGAACGGCTGATTGAGGCTGGAGCCGTGTCATTCAAGATAGAGGGCAGACTGAAGGATGTGGCATACGTGAAGAACGTAGTGGCAGCCTATAGCCTCAGGCTCAACGACATAATAAAGAAAAATCCCGGCAAATACTATCGCACTGCCATTGGCACAGTCAACTATCAGTTTGAACCGTCACTGGCTAAGACATTCAACCGCGGCTACACCACTTATTTTGCCAACGGACGCATGGCAAACATCTCGTCGCCCCAAACCCCGAAGGCAATAGGCGAACATGTGGGGAAAGTGAAAGAGATTAGAAATGCGGGACATAGCAACTGCTCGTTCAACGTGGCCGGCACTGCAACATTCGCCAATGGTGACGGACTGTGTTTCATAAACGCCACAGGCAATCTTGAAGGCTTCCGAGTAAATAAAGTGGAGGGTAACAGGCTCTTTCCGTTAAAAATGCCTAAAAGCCTGAAGCCTGGCACCATGTTCTACCGCAACAGTGACATGACGTTTGAGAAAGAGATAATGCGCGCCAACAGTGCAAAGCGCACAATACCTGTAATAATGAAATTAGCAGCAGACAACGGACAACTGATATTGTCGGCAAAAATAAAAGATATGTCAGCCGCGAACGATAATGAAGAATGGTGTACCGTAACTGTTCCTTTTGACATGCAGACGGCAGAGACCCCACAGCACAACAACATTGTGCGCCAGCTCACAAAACTTGGAAGCACCATATTCAGTTGCAACAAAATACTGATGGACAATGCCTTCCCGTATTTTGTGCCATCAAGCATTTTGGCTCAGATACGCCGTGAGCTTACGGTACAGCTTGAAAAAGCCATAGCCGACACACCAATTGAACACTCCACTCTGAACACAGAACGCTCTACTCTGAATACAGAGCTCCCAACAGCCAATACTCCCCTAATGCAGTGCCGATATTGCCTGCGCCACGCTCTTGGCTTCTGCGTGAAAAATGGAGGAAAGCGTCCCGAATGGCATGAACCGTTACGATTGCGTCTCGGCGACGGAAAGACATTCCGTCTACAGTTCGACTGCACCCACTGCCAAATGAATCTGCTATATGACAAACAATAAGCTACAATTAGTCCCATTAGCCTTTGGGGCAATCCTACTCACTCTCAGTTCATGCTATCATCCACATCGCAGCACAAGCGACGCATGGAACATAGCCGAGAGCGACAGCGATACAATATCGTTCCAGTCGACAAGCCACTATGCACCGAGCTACAACTTCATCGTCAAGGCAGACTCGCTAACACTGCAAAGCCAGTCGCCCAAGGAACCAGTCACTGACAGTGTCACCTTCTACAAAAAAGAGCGTGTGGTGGTTGCCGACATTATGACTGTGCAGGGTGACAGCATTGACAGTGTGTGGGTAAAGATTGCACGTGACCAGTTTACTATGGGCTGGACGCATGAGACTGTCCTTCTCGAACAGGTATGTCCCGACGACCCGATATCCCAGTTCATCGACATCTTCAGCGACACCCACCTGCTCATTTTCCTCGCCTTAGTGGTAGTGGTGGCCGCCGCATACGGCCTGCGCAAACTCGTAATACGACATGTGCATATCGTACACTTCTACGATATCAACACCATCTACCCCACCCTGCTTGCCCTACTCGTTTCTGCATCGGCTACGTTCTACAGTTCCATTCAGCTGTTTGACAGCGAGTCGTGGCGACACTTCTACTATCATCCTTCACTCAACCCCTTCGACCTTCCAACCCATCTGGCGCTATTCATTTCATCGGTTTGGATAATAATTATTATGATTATCGCCGTATTCGATGAGGTGTATAAACGCCTTCCGGTAATTGATGCTTCACTCTATATGTTTGCCCTTGCTGCCGTATGCGCAGTAGATTATGTGGTATTTAGCATCACTACTTTATATTATATAGGCTATCCGCTGCTTGCAGCCTACACCGTTTTTTCCCTTTGGAAATACTTCAACTTCAGTGCCACTCCCTACCGTTGCGGACGCTGCGGCAAGGAAATGCACAGCAAGGGACGCTGTCCTCACTGCGGAGCAATAAATGAATGAATAAAAAATACATGACACAAAAAGCGACGACATGACAAAAGAAGATATGAACCAGATTGAGAGCCATCCATTTACGCCGTTTCTGCCTGAGAATGCAAAACTGCTGATGCTCGGCACCTTTCCACCTGCCCCCAAGCGCTGGTGCATGGAGTTTTATTACCCGAACTTCACCAACGATATGTGGCGAATAATGGGCATATGTTTTTTCAATGACAAACAATATTTTGTGAATGCCGATGCAAAGACCTATAGGCTCGATGACATAATCAGTTTTCTTAATGAGCGCGGAATAGCATTATATGACACCTGCACCAAGATTTGCCGCACAAAAAACACGGCATCAGACAAAGACCTGGAAGTGGTGGAACGCACTGACTTGGATGCCATGCTGAGAAAACTGCCGCAATGCAAGGCCGTGATAACTGCCGGGCAGCTTGCCACATCGCTGTTTTGCGAACATTATTCAATAAGAGAGCCCAAAGTGGGCGAATATTCCGAATTTTGGCTTGATAACCGTAAAATGCGTATTTACCGTATGCCGAGTTCATCACGCGCCTACCCCATGAAGACCGAGAAGAAAGCAGAGGCGTACAACGAGGTGTTTCGGGAGTATATGTAGTTTGTGAGCAGGAACGTATCGTTTGGAAACGGGAATGTATCGTTTAGAAATGCAAACGATACATTCAGACTTCCCAATCGCCGATTCAGAGTTCTAATTCGGCGATTGGCGCTGCTAAATCGGCGATTTGGAAATTTATTTAAACCTGTTATAGCCCTTTTTTGTATGACTATGATATTTTATACTCTTTTTTGGGAAATGCATCGTCTTTCTATTGGGCTGAGCTGTTAGTTTCTTCAAACCTCTCTCCCCAACAGTCCCTCATGCGTTGAATAAGTTTCTCTTCAGCCTGATTGTGCTGTCCGTGCCACAGACGCTCATTGCGCAGAGCCTTGGGCATATACTGCTGAGGAGTGAAATTTCCAGGGAAATCGTGAGGATATTTATATCCGTCGCCATAATGCAGGTCTGCCATCAGTTCTGTGGGAGCGTTGCGCAAGTGGAGCGGCACAGGCTGATTGCCGCTGCGACGCACAAGCTCAAGGGCAGAGTTGATGCCATTGTATGCCGAATTGCTCTTGGGACTTGTGGCAAGATAAACCGCAGCCTCGGCAAGCGGTATTCTGCCCTCAGGCCATCCTATCTTCATCACTGCATCGAATGCGGCGTTGGCAAGCAGCAGAGCATTGGGATTTGCAAGCCCTATGTCCTCGGCAGCGCTTATCACCAGGCGGCGCGCAATAAACTGCGGGTCCTCGCCCCCCTCAATCATACGTGCCATCCAATATAGCGCCGCATCGGGGTCGCTGCCGCGTATGCTTTTGATGAAAGCCGAGATAATGTCGTAGTGCATCTCGCCGTCCTTGTCGTAAGCAAGCGGATTCTGCTGCAGACGGCTCTCCACCAGCGCATCGGTGATAACCACTGGCTCATCCTGAGCAAACGAATTGACTGTAACCTCAAGAATATTGAGCAGCTTGCGTGCATCGCCGCCGCTGTATCTAATCATGGCACCACTCTCCTTTATCTCTATGTTGCGCTCTGACAACACAGAGTCGCCGGTTATTGCTTTTTGCAGCAGCTGTTCAAGATCAGCGCGTTCAAGACTTTTCAACACATACAGCTGACAACGCGACAGCAAAGGGCGGATAATCTCGAACGAAGGGTTCTCGGTTGTGGCACCAATTAGAGTCACAATACCATTCTCCACAGCCCCAAGGAGCGAGTCCTGCTGCGACTTGCTGAAACGGTGAATCTCATCAATAAACAAAATCGGCGATGCCTCGCTAAAGAACTTTCCCTTCTCAGCTTTCTCTATCACCTCGCGAACATCCTTCACTCCACTGGTGACGGCACTTAGCGTAAAAAAGGGAATCTGAAGACGGTTGGCAATAATGCGTGCAAGAGTAGTTTTGCCCACACCGGGAGGACCCCACAATATAAATGAGGAGATATTGCCAGAGTCAATCATGTTTCTGAGTATAGCCCCTTCGCCCACAAGATGCCTTTGACCTATATAGTCATCAAGCGTACGGGGACGCATTCTCTCTGCCAATGGTTGCGACATAATGCTGTTTGTAGATATTTTTGTTGATTTACTTTCCTTATCATCTGCAAAGGTACTGCAAAAAATCGATTAAGCGAGTAAAACAAGATAAAGTTAACTTTTTTTTGTTTTCGAGCGTGAGATTTTTATTTAAATCGAGTGCAGAACAAAATATAAAATGCAATTTTAATATTTTTTATGCCGAGATGTAGCGTTCCTTCTATAAAGGTTAGAAAAAAATCCTTGTTTGCAAAAAAAAATCTAAAAAAATTTGTATATGCGAATACAAAGTATTACTTTTGCAGCCAAAAATAAAAAATCATTTCATAAAGGTAAAAACATCAAAATGAAACAGAAACAGAATAGTGAAGGAATACAGCTTAAAACGCTGACAAAAAGCAACGTTTGGGATTTGCAGGAGAATGATGTATTCAGGATGTTGGAAGAATCTGAGAAGGATGCCGAAGTAAGGGACAGTCTGTCTCATTTTCTCAACATCATACGCGTGGCTTTCCAAATAGAGGAAATAACCAACGACATTGCTCCAATGAGAGAAAAATATGAGCGTCTGGAATACAAAGTGGGTGAAGTGAAGACCGGCGAGCAAAAGAAAATGTGCATTGCCATAAAGAAACGCCCGATAAAGCGCGTTACCGACCTCACCTACGAGAACATCCACCACATTTCTGTGTCGAAACTTATCGAAGTTCTTGAAAGTAATTTCGGCGGTGGATGGGATTCGCTGTCACAAAGCGTGCAGGATATCATCGAAAGCCGTTTTGACATTTCAACCACTACTCTTCCCAAAGACCGTCTTCATAAAGTGGGCGGAATGTACGAAAAGAAAGTAAACGACGGCTACGAGGTGCTTGAGGTGCCTAAAGGCGGATGGGTGGAAGCCATTTTCGTGAAGGAAAAGCCAGAAATGGAGAAACCGCGATTCCAGTTGCAGCAGCCCACAATGAGCAGTGACGAAGAGGAAGATGACGGCATGATTCCCGAAGACACATACAACAAGCCCGATGAGGATGACATGGACACTGAGCCAGACGATATCAGCGATGAGGATATAAATGAGGAGAACTACCGCACAACATTTGCCATAGAAACCGGTGACGAGACCGGCGACGAGGTGATGGATGACTACGAAGAGGAATAATGGAAAGATTATGAAAATATCAAATGAGAGAAGTTCAATGCTGCACGGAATACTGCTTATAGCACTATTCGCCTGTGCGGCATTTTATATTGGCGACATGTCGTGGGTGAAAGCCCTGTCGCTAAGCCCGATGGTGGTGGGCATTATCCTTGGCATGCTCTATGCCAACAGTCTGCGCAACAATCTGCCCGAGACATGGGTACCGGGCATACAGTTCTGCTCAAAACGGGTGCTGCGCTTCGGAATCATACTCTACGGCTTCCGCCTCACATTCACCGATGTGGCTGAGGTGGGAGCGATGGCAGTCATAATAGACGCCTTCATTGTGTGTACCACCATACTGCTGGGCATTGGCATAGGGAAACTGCTGAAGATGGACCCGACAATCACGCTGCTCACCTCCTGCGGCTCGTCAATATGCGGAGCCGCAGCTGTGCTGGGAGCCGAGGGAACCATCAGGGCGCAACCCTATAAGACTGCGGTGGCAGTGGCAACGGTGGTTATATTCGGAACCACAGCCATGTTTCTTTATCCTGTGCTCTACCGTGCAGGAATATTCGACCTCTCCCCTGCACAAATGGGTCTTTACACAGGTGCAACCGTTCATGAGGTGGCTCATGTGGTGGGAGCCGGCAACGCCATGGGACCGGAGGTTAGCAACTCAGCAATCATAGTCAAGATGATACGCGTGATGATGCTTGTGCCGGTGCTGCTCGTGCTGGCATGGATGATGGCACACAATGCCGGCACCAGTGCGGAGAAGGGCAAGATAAACATTCCGTGGTTTGCCATTCTGTTTCTCGTGGTGATTGGCTTCAACTCGTTCAATCTGCTGCCTGAAGCTTTGATTGAATGGATCAACACCTTTTGTACTTTTCTGCTCACCATGGCTATGACGGCACTCGGTGCCGAGACAAGCATCGACAAGTTTAAGAAAGCCGGAGCCAAGCCGTTCATTCTGGCGGCGCTGCTTTTCTGCTGGCTCATCGGTTCGGGATATATAATGACAAAGTGTCTTGCTGTTTAGCAAGACACTTTTTTTTATGATTTCAATAAAGATATTTTAATCACTTCTTCCACGATGCGCCCTGGCGCAGCACAAACTTAATCTTTTTCTTTCCTGTAACAGGACGCTGCCACTCTCCCTCAAACAGTTGGATTACGGTGCGCTGTCCGTCGGGCTGGGCGTCAACAGCCTTTTGCGGATCGAAAAAGTCGCCTATGCCGTTTGATGCCACGCTCACCACATCATTCTCTATAAGATGCCGGCGCAGCTCAGGCACTTCGTCAGCCATTGCCTTTGCCAGCAGTTTTGCCACCGTGTGGGCACCGTAAATGCTATAATGGGTGTTGTCGTTACGGCCGTCTGGCATCGATGGGTGCTCGCCCTTCTTGAAAATCATGTGCAGACGCTTGCTTCCGTCACGTCCCAAGCCTTGTTCCAGTTTATGGGTAATGCAGTTGGCATCTACAAACGGGGTTCCGGTTTCTATTGCCACGTTACGCGGCGATATGAGATATGCGCCGTGAGTGTCAATAAGCACATCACCCTCCTGCTGCAGGTCAGTGCGCGGCTTGTCGATGTTGGCAGCCACGGTGTTGCGCAAAGCCTCATCATCGTTGTTCACCGGTGCCTGTATAAAGAAGTTGCGGCGCACCACGGCGTTCATAAGTATAGGCTTTGCCCCGCGTTCACGGCTTTCCTTCACCATACGCCGGAGATTGGCATCGAAAGTGCTTCCCGGGTCAGTGTGACGGTCGGCTTTGGGCTTCTCGTCGTTATGTCCGAACTGTATCACCACATAATCGCCGGGGCGGATTTTGTCGAGCACCTTCTGCCAACGTCCCTCATCAATGAAACTCTTCGATGAGCGGCCGTTCATAGCATGATTGTCCACCAGAATGCCATCGTCGAAGTAACACTGCAATGCCATTCCCCACCCGCGTTCCTGTTTATCGCCGCGAATGTCCTTGTTTGCCATGGTCGAGTCGCCCACCATAAAGATAGTTATGACACGGTCCTGCTTCATTGATGTGAGAGCAACAAGCGTCACCAAGGCAAATGTAAGTAAATTAATCTTTCTCATTTTTGAATTTTGTTTTTAGTATTTTTAAGTTGTTATATGTCTTTGCGTCTTATCATAAAGCATCCCAGTCTGTGGGTAATGCCTTTTCTGTTGACTGTTTTTATACAGTACATGCCGTCAGGCAGACGGGATATGTCAATGCGGTCGGTGCGGTAAGGCACTGAGGCAATCATCACTCCTGTCAGGCTTTCGATTATGGCAAATTCAGCATCCGCAAATTTCGCCATTGCCGGCATTATGAGTGTGATTCCGTCGTTGGCAAGCAGTTTCCCGCTCACCATAGCCGGACAATATTCTCCCGACAGCGGAGCCATGGTCATTAGCGGCTGACTCTCGTTGCCGAAACGGTCCATGGCAGTCACTGCATAATGGTAGGTGTCGTCACCGTTCTTATGTGGCAGGACAATATTGGTTTCTTTCCTACGCACAGCCACGATATTCCGTGCATCGGCGGTATTCACAGGATATGCTCTGCTCATATATATATTATATGTGAGATAGTTGCCAGAGCTCATATCGCGTGCCCCACTCCACTCCAACCTGTCGTTGTTGTCGCCACGGGTCAGCTCAATCCGTGTTGGTGCCAAAGGCTTTACGCTGCTTGCCCACGTCATCGGGGGAATGAGTGCGGGGTAATGGTCAACCAAATCGGTCACAAAATCATATATGCCCTTCACATTATCCGTGAAAAACCTTGAACGGAAATAGGCGTGCCCCATGCCGTGACTCCGCAGGAAAAACAGTTCACGCTTAATATCACACAAATCCCAGTCCTGCTCAGCAGGCGAAAGAAAATAAATGCCGAGTCCGGGCGCCACAATTCTGCCATGACTGTTCTCCAGCCAGTCGAGCGCAAAGGGATAGAAATTGTTTCCCTTGAAATACATCATTGGCAGAAGCTCGTCCATCAGTCCGTCGCGAAGCCATGCCTGCGCGTCCTGCCACATTGCTGTGCGTGCATTCCAGCCGCGGCTGCTGTAGCGCGCCAGATCGGCATGCTTGCCCACTGGCGAACAGCTAAGCTTCACCCACGGCTTCAGGCTTTTCACGGTGGAGCTTACACGCTCCACTATGCGGGTTATGTTGCTCCGCCCCTCAGCACTGCCAACATTGCGCTTACCTACTTCCGGATAACGGATATAGTCGAGATGTATGCCGTCAATGTCATAGTTACGGGTTATCTCACCGCAAATGCCCGCTATATAGTCGGCAGTGGCATTAAGCTCAGGCTTCATATAGCCCTCATCTCCAATCTTGCGCAACAACGATGGACAGTTACGTCGAAGGGTACGGCATCCGTGACCGTTCCACTTGCCCACAGGTATGGTTACTACCCATGCCTGTATCTCCATGCCCCGTTTGTGACACTCGTCAATGGCAAACGCCATAGGGTCGTAGCCGGGACTCACACCGGGCTTGCCCGACATGCATCCGTCCCACGGCTCAATGTCGCTGGGGTAGATAGTGGTGGCTCTTACTCGTGTCTGCAGCAGCACGGTATTCACACCTCCACGGTGCAATTTGTCGAGAATATTACAAAGTTCCTGCTTCTGCCTTTGGATGCCTGATACTGAATGCGCATAGTTCCGGGGCCAGTCAAGACCACCGATGGTGGTGAGCCATACAGCCCTAACCTCATGTTTTGGGGAAGAAAATGGTATAATATTCTGCGCATTGCCGTAAATTGTTGCGGCAATACACATTATTAGTAATATGTATATCCTGAAAAATCCTTTTACCTCATTTACCATTTATCATAGAATTCGGTGAAAACACCTTTACTTAAATTCGTAATAGTACCAATAAGAACCGAAATACTGCTCAAAAGCTTTTAGTCTACGCTCAGTCTCTAACGGATATGCGCGCAGCAGTTTTTGGAAATCCTGATAGTCGGCTTCCTGCACTTCGCTGTGATATTGCACAATTGGATTAGTGCGCTGATGACGGTAGAGCGTCAGTGCCTCCTGATAATGCCGTGGCAGTGCATTGCCCAGACTGTCGGGATTGCCATAGTATTTCACAAAACCTTCAGCAAATCTGTCTAAATTTCTGTTTATCAAATGAATGGCGAGTACATAGTCTTTAACCATAGGGGTAGCTTTTCCGCGTTTCTCCAGCAAATGCAGATAGCGGAGTGCATCGATTTCATACGGTGGACAGGCTCCCATCCTTGCATAAAAACGTTTCAGCGGATAACGCTGGAAACGAACGGTCGAGGCTGTGCCGTCGGCAAGCTGCGCACTATCAGCAGGCATAGGAACAATGGCGCTGCCACTACACGTTATGGGATATGTGAAAAGTTTCTCACCGAGCTCCCCCTTGCAGGCTAAGGCATACGCACGAATCATGGTGAGGCTACTGTCTGTCTCAAGTGATTTTTCACCTGCCGCCAATGCTCCGTCATAATCACTATTGATTAGACAGCTTTCAGCCTTGGCGCGATAGTGGAACACCGCATCGGTATTTGCCACGGCACAGATGCCGCAGAACATACCGAAGAGAATCAGTAACGTTTTCCACACCGTGCGCATTGTGACGTTCTCAACCGACGATAGGGTCTTGTCTTGCATCAACCTCGCCATTGCCACCACAACTAACGACACAACAACGGCAACTGAAAGCGCCACACACCACCACTTCAACGACTGCATGCGGTCAATGTCACTGTTGATGTCGGTCACCATTGCCAGCAACACCGCCGACGGCAGGTAAGTGAGCGGATGATAGGCATTGCGCAGATGACTTAATCCATATATCACCAGCTGTATAATCATTAGCACAATAGTGATGAGTATGGCTCCCACCATGCGGTTATAGGTTGTCACACCTCCGCTGAGCACATGCTGCGCCACAGCAATGATGTCTGCCTGAAAGAAAAACAGGTAGCACCATGCGAAAAGAGCAAAAACAATAGCACACATCACATTCAGAAAGATGGTGCCATTGTTTTTCTGTGGATTATTGTAATTCATTATTTTTTATTGTTGACGAGTCTACTTGTCAACTTGTCAACTATCAGATTTTCTTTAACACCACGGCCGAGCGTGCAGGAATGTACAGTTTCAGCCACTCCTTGTGGTCTTTCACATACATTGGGTCATAGTTGGTGAGGTGCGTAATGGTGTCATCAGCAAGACCGTTGCCGCCAAACTCCTTTGCGTCAGTATTGAGCACCACTTCGTAAGAACCGGTAGGAACAAGGAATCCATAATCGGTGAACGAACGTGTGGGACTGAAATTGAACACAAACAGCAAGTCGCCGCGGCTGAAAGCCAACACCTGATCGCCGTCATTATGCCACACCTCCTGCACAGGACGCCTTTGGAATGTACGTATGCTCTTCACCACCTTCAGCATCGCCTTGTCGAAGTCGCCCAAATAGTGATAGCACAGTTCCTTATTGTCTACGAGATTCCACTGGCGGCGGGCATATTTGTAACTCCAGCCGTTGCCTTCGCGTGGGAAGTCAATCCATTCCGGATGCCCAAATTCATTGCCCATGAAGTTGAGGTATCCGCCATTGATGCAACCAAGTGTCACGAGGCGAATCATCTTATGCAGGGCAATGCCGCGATGAGCAATATCATTCTCGTCGCCCTTCTTGAAATGCCAGTACATATCGGCATCGATGAGACGGAACACAATGGTCTTGTCACCCACCAGCGCCTGGTCGTGGCTCTCACAGTAGCTTATGGTCTTCTCATCGGCACGACGGTTTTTCACCTCCCAGAATATAGAGCTTGGCTTCCAGTTCTCGTCCTTCTGTTCCTTGATGGTCTTAATCCAATAGTCGGGGATGTTCATAGCCATGCGGTAGTCGAAGCCGTAGCCGCCGTCCTCAAATTTTGCAGCCAGTCCAGGCATTCCCGACACTTCCTCAGCAATAGTGATGGCATTGGGCTTAACCTCATGAATGAGTTTATTTGCAAGCGTAAGATAGCAAATGGCATTGTCATCCTGATGACCGTTGAAATAGTCGCCATAGCCGCCGAATGCCTCACCCAGTCCGTGACTGTAATACAGCATTGACGTTACGCCGTCGAAACGGAAGCCGTCGAAGTTATACTCCTCAAGCCAGAACTTACAGTTGGAAAGAAGGTAGTGCATGACATCATCCTTTCCATAGTCAAAACAGAGACTGTCCCACGCCGGATGTTCGTGACGCTCACCGGGATAGAAATATTGGTTGGGGTCGCCTGCAAGATTGCCAAGTCCCTCAATCTCGTTCTTCACGGCATGACTGTGGACAATGTCCATAATCACAGCCACTCCGTTCTGGTGGGCAGTGTCTATGAGTTCCTTCAGCTCCTCAGGTGTGCCGAAACGGCTCGATGCTGCGAAGAACGAGCTTACATGATAGCCGAAAGAGCCATAATATGGATGTTCCTGTATTGCCATGATTTGTATACAGTTGTAGCCGTCCTCGATTACGCGGGGCAACACATTCTCCTGAAATTCCCTGTATGTACCTACCTTCTCGGCATCCTGTCCCATACCCACATGGCACTCGTAAATGAGCAGCGGATTGGTGTTGGGCTTAAAGTTCTTCTTCTTAAACACGTATGGAGTTTCCGGATTCCACACCTGTGCGGAGAAAATCTTGGTGCTCTCGTCCTGCACCACACGGCGGCACCATGCCGGTATGCGCTCGCCGCAGCCGCCGTTCCAGTGTACCTTCATTTTATAAAGGTCACCGTGCTTCATGTCCTTCTCCCTGAGTTTCAGTTCCCAGTTGCCGGTGCCCTCAATGCGCTTGCACTTGTAGTGCTCGTCTTCCTGCCAGTTATTAAAGTCACCGATAAGATAAATCTCAGTGGCATTGGGAGCCCATTCGCGGAATATCCACCCGCGCTTCTGCTTGTGCAGTCCGAAGTACAGATGACCGGTAGCAAAGTCTGACAATGTCTTCTTTCCCTTTTGTGTAAACTGTGCCAATTTGTAGAGTGCGTGGTCATGACGCCCGCGTATTGCCTGCTCGAAAGGCTCAAGCCAAGAGTCGTTTTTGACCAGTCCTATATGTTCTACAGCGGGCTGCTTTACTGCCTTTTTTGTCTTGCAGCATTTTTTCCCGCCAGTTTTCTTTTCAGCCATAGTTGTTTATGTTTTTGCTAATTCGTGTTTTACTTTGCCTAACTTCCCCATAAGAGTTGTTGTATAGGGAGTTATGATGACAACAAAATCCTTATGCCTTGATTTTGAATATCGCTTTTTTTATGCCAGGAGCATCGCTGATGCAAGGAGCGTGACCGTCCTGCGGATAGAATATGGCAAACATTCCCGGAGTACAAGTGACATAACTTTCAGCCTTCACACCTGGATATTTTGTGATGTCCTTCTCAGCATTATATTCCACGTCGGGCAGTTTGCACAGCGGGGTATAACCGTAAGTCTCTGCCACATCAAGCGGTATCTGGATGTCAATCATCACCTTATGTGTCTCCATAACAGCCTCGTCAGCAGTTTTTCCCTTAGCTGTAGTTATGTTTACAAACAAGTCTCCTCCCTTGATAAAGGTCTTGCCTTCGGGCAGACTGCTCAGATCGTTCTCGTTCAGAAATGCCACAACATCCTTAAACAGCGGACATGTAGACTCATAGTTCTTCAGATTGTCAAGTGTGTCAATAACCATAATTCTTTTGTTTTTAGTTAATTATATGTTGTTTGATTTTGTTTATTTTTTGCGTCCTCTCACATACTCGCCTTGGGCGGTTATGTTGCCATTACTGTCGCGCTCCACATATTTTCCGTCCCGCTTGCCGTCCTTATAGGTTCCTTCAAAGCGGTTGCCGTTCTTGTCTTCCTCAATGGCTGCTCCGTTGCGCATTCCGTTCTTGTATTCGCCTTTAAACTTGGAGCCGTCCTGATGATGCTCCACACAAGTGCCGTCGAGCACTCCGTTCTTGAAAGTACCTTCATACACATTGCCGTTTTTCAGCTTCAGCTTGCCTGCGCCGTTACACTTGTCGGCATGCCACATTCCAACATACACGTCACCGTTCTTATAGTTCATAGTGCCCTGTCCCTGCTTGGCACCGTCGACAAACTGACCGGTATATTTGTTGCCGTTGGCATAAGTGCAGATACCCGTTCCCGTGCGTTCGCCCTGAACATAGTCGCCCTGATATACGTCGCCGTTGCGGAACTTGTAGATACCCTTTCCGTGCTGTATGTCGTTGAGCCACTGACCGGTATAGACATCGCCGTCGGCATATCTGAATGTACCTTGTCCGGAGCGTACATTGTCTTTCCAACTGCCTTCATACGAACTGCCGTCTCCCCAATGGAACACTCCCTTGCCATTTTTCTTGTCGTTAAGCCATTCACCTTTATAGTATGCTCCGCCGGCGTATGTGTAGGTTCCCTTACCGGTGCGGCGGTCCTTGCTCCAGTTGCCGTCATATTTGTCACCGTTGTAGTAGTACATCACACCGTGACCGTCCTGCTCGTCGCGGAACCACAATCCCACATACTTATTATTATTTGAGAAATAATATGTGCCGTGTCCGTGCTGGTGGTCCTGAAACCACTCGCCCTCATACTTCTCACCGTCGTTGAACGTGAAGGTGCCTTTGCCGTGACGCTTGCCCTTCTGATAATTGCCGTCGTAGTGATTGCCGTTCTGGTAGACCACTCTGCCCTTGCCGTGAGCCTTGCCGCCCTGGATTTCGCCATTATAGACACCGCCGTCGCGTGTGTTCCAAGTGCCGAGGGTTATACCCTGGGCAAACGACATCGACGGTAGCAATGACATTAATATACTTATAATTTTTTTCAAAATATGTTACTTTTAATCTAATTTCATGCCAAAGTTATAAATTTTTTTGCAATTGGCAAAAAAGATTAGCTTTTTTAACTGATATTATTGGGATATTTTATAACTTTGCACAGTTTTTAATTATAAAACACCGTAAATATATGAAATTTCTTGGAATAATTCCGGCTCGCTATGCCTCCACCCGCTTCCCGGGCAAGCCGCTGGCAAAACTTGGAGGAAAGTATGTTGTTCAGCGTGTCTACGAACAGGTGGCGGACGTGCTCGACCACGCCTGCGTAGCCACCGACGATGAGCGTATTTACAATGCCGTGACGGAAACGGGCGGCAACGCCGTGATGACCCGCAACGACCACAAGAGCGGCACCGACCGCATAGAGGAGGCTGTGGAGAAGCTCGGCGGCAACTGGGACGTGATTGTCAACATTCAGGGTGACGAGCCTTTCATTCAGCGCAGTCAGATTGAGACCGTATGCCGCTGCTTTGACGATGCCGACACACAGATAGCCACGCTCGGCAAGCCCTTCGGCAATGACATTGCTGCCATACAGAATCCCAACTCGCCGAAAATAGTCACCGACCTCCGCGGTTTTGCAATGTACTTCTCGCGCAGCGTCATTCCCTACGTCCGCGGCAAACAAGCGGAAGAATGGTCCGCAGCCTTCCCCTACCTCAAGCACATTGGACTTTATGCCTACCGCCGCGAGGTGCTGCGCCAGATAACATCGCTGCCGCAAAGCCCTCTCGAAATTGCCGAAAGCCTTGAGCAGCTGCGCTGGCTGCAGAACGGATATAAAATCCGCGTGGGAATCACCGACATCGAGACAATCGGCATCGACACTCCCGAGGACCTGGCTCGCGCCGAGAAATTCCTCAGAAAAAATTCCTGAGAAACAGAGTTTTTTTCTTGAAGTTCAAGGTTTTAATATTTTGGCGTACGCTGCTTTATGTTTCTGCGTACGCCAAAATATATTTCTCCGTACGCGCAAAAACAAGGTAGCGTACGCCGGAATTTTCAAACTCCGGATATAAATTTTCAGAACCGGGATTCCCCGTTATTTTAAGCGTCTCTATTTTGACTGCAACCTTACGCCAAAGCCCAGCATCAGGTTCTGCGGCTCCTTAAAGCTGCCAAGACGATAGCCTACGTTGAGATACAGTTTCTTTGTCAGGAAAGTTTTCAGAGCGAGCGACTGGTAGAAGCGTTTGTTTCCGTCAGGACAAACAATGTCATAGCCCAAGCCTGCATTTATTGTGAATATAGGCATCGTAAGCTCGGCATGCCCCGACACCCCCACGCTGAGCTGCTTTCCGAATGGCGGACGCTCGAACATTATGTTGTCGTCGTAGCTGCCGTCAACCCAGTATGGCGTCAGCCCTGCGCTTTCGTCCCATTGCACATCAAGGGCAGGTCCCACGGCAAACCGCCTGTCGAGCCTGTACATTGGCGACAGCTGTAGTCCGAGAATGCCGAATCTGCCGGGAATAAGCTCCGACTCAACGGGATCTCCGACATTCACAATACGCTTGCGCCATGCCCCGAACACCATTATGTCATATAGCCAGCAATGGCGGTCGGCTTCTTTTTTGAGCTCAGAATATTCGTTTCCGCTTACGCTTTTCCCATTTCCGCTCGCACTTTTCCCGTTTCCGCTTGCGCTTTTCCCGTTTCCGCTCGCAGCACCGGCAACAAAATCATCGTTATCGGGATTGATTACGCGCGCTATGCCGATTGTGGCTCCAATTGTGTTTACTCCCGCATTGGGCCACGAAGTGTTTCCGTTTGAGTAATGGTTTGCCCCAATGCCCACAGCCATCTGCCATTTGTCGGAAAGCCTGTAATGCAGCTTCACTCCAAGTCCCATGTGAGCGGTCACGGCGGTGCTTACCACAGCATTGTTGTATACACTCTCCTCATTGGAATGCCTCCAGCCAAAGGCGGCACCAAACTGCCATTCATACCCAAGCCACAGCCTGTTGCTAAAACGGACTATAGGCGCTCCCTGATAAACAAAAGCGGAAACGGGAGTGCCAAGCACGCCATCGTCTGCATAGGAACCGAGGCTAATGCCAATACCCTGATATGTGCCGCGGTAGAGCATGCCCTCGCGAGTGGCAGGGCTGAAACTGAAATCGACACGGACAGTGCCTGACAGACTTGCATCGATTGGCTTGCCCGCAGGATTGTTTCCTTCCAAATAGCTGCTTGTGCCCGGCACCAGCGCAGGTGAAATCTCAGCACCTATACGCCATTGTAAAGGACGGGAAAACGCCGACGGAATGGTGTCGCCGCTTGCTGACGTGAGAGAATCGGCTTTTGCCGACGGGCAAACTACCAAAATGCCGGCAATGAATGTGTATATCTTATTTAGCATCTTCTGTTCTGATTTCATAAGCAGTTGGATATAGTGATGTTACGGTGAAGTTGACGGTCAATTTGCGGTTGAGCACCTCGTTGAGGAAGGTCATATATCCGCTTGACTTTGCCTGACCATATATAATGTCTGTAAATATGTTGACATTAGAATAGGCTGGAACGTCCACGTCCACCTTCATCAGATATTCTTTCTTTGAGTAGGTTGAACTAAATCCAGGAATTAAGCTCGTTTCTTTCATTTGCCAGCTGCCATCTTCATACACTGGCACTTCCATGTTTAGCCTTTTGCCTATCACCCATGAATTTTTGTCTTCGGGCTCCACGAGTATTGAATACGTCTCATCGAGATATGGCCTTACTTCTAATATTTGTGGAAGCGGAGATGCGTTGTTGAATCCAAACCTTTTGGTTTTTACCTTTGCCCTGTCGTCTATTTTCATTCCGTCCGGATGATAAACCACCTCCAAGAGTCTCATTGGCTTGCCCGGCAGAACTGTTACGTAGATAAATCTTACGCCATAGCTATACTCAAGCCTTATTGTCCAGCTTCCATAGTCAAATGAATTATACTGATTCTTTACAGTGAGCGTTTTTCCTTGTCTGTGTAGTTCAAACCTCGTAAATATTGTCTCAAAAACTATCCGGCTAACCTCAGAAGCAGGAGAGTAACGGTCTACGATATCGCCGGCAGCATTGTAATATGTGCAATTTCGCTCTGATTCACTAAACACATCAAGTGACACACGTTCAAGTCCCTTGGTAGGGATTGTAAAAGTGGTTTCGCCACCGTCGCCTTCAATGGTGTATTTCACCACATTATCGGGCATATAGGACTCGTCGAGGAATACATCATCATTGCAACCTGCGACAAGCAGCAATACCGGCAAGGCAAAAAATACCAAAAGCTGTCTCATAGCGTAAATTCAGTTAGCATCCATTCTTTTAGGGCAAATAAAATCCGCAGGAAAAAATCCTGCGGATTCCTTTTCTTTAAAGATGTTGACGGAAAATTAACCGTTAACCTTCTTCATGTGTGCGATGAGCTCGAGCACCTTGTTTGAGTAACCGATCTCGTTGTCATACCAAGAAACAACCTTTACGAAGGTGTCGGTAAGAGCGATACCAGCCTTAGCGTCGAAGATAGAAGTGCGTGTGTCGCCGAGGAAGTCAGAAGAAACAACAGCGTCCTCTGTGTAACCCAGAACACCCTTCAGCTCGCCCTCAGAAGCCTCCTTCATAGCAGCGCAAATCTCTGCGTAGGTAGCTGGCTTGGCGAGGTTTACAGTCAGGTCAACAACTGATACGTCGAGAGTAGGAACACGCATTGACATACCTGTCAGCTTGCCGTTGAGCTCAGGAATAACCTTACCTACAGCCTTAGCAGCACCTGTTGAAGATGGGATGATGTTGCCAGAAGCAGCACGGCCACCACGCCAATCCTTCATAGAAGGACCGTCAACAGTCTTCTGTGTAGCGGTTGTAGAGTGAACGGTTGTCATAAGACCGTCTGTGATACCGAACTTGTCGTTCAGAACCTT
>JAUNSB010000075.1:0-20991 GCA_030539375.1 Prevotella sp. | reverse complement strand
GCAGATAAAGGAACAGGATGAGCAGATAAAGGAACAAAATAGTATTATATTATCTTCTGCGAAATCTATGAAGGAGAGTGGAATGGGTGTTGAACAAATAGCAGCCATAACACGGCTATCTATAGATGAGATAAATGCTTTATAATCCATGTGTTATAAAAATAGTCATGGATAAGGAAGTTGAAAACTTTGTTTAAACTCGTCAATCAGCAGAACCACCTTTTTGAACTGTCTGCTTATGGGTATGCTTCCACTATTTTCCACTCTCCAATGGTGCGCCTGTCGCTGTCATAGCTTATACCTACCTTTACGAGGCGTTTTCCTTCGGCGGTGTAAGGTATGAGATAGCCTTTGTCGTCAATCTGGCGCAAAGCCTCGTCAGCCGTCTTGTCGTATTTCAGCTCCATCACGTAGATGGTGTCAGGCATGTGGAGCACAGCATCCGCCCTGCCTATGGCGCTGTCTTCCTCAACCTTGATGTATGCTCCCATGAGGTTGAAAATGAGGTAGAACACGGTTTGGAAATCCTTCTCATTCTTGTTTGACAGCCGGTTGGAGATGCTGGCAAGATATGCCTGCATCTTTTGCAGTGCACCGTCCATATTGTTGTCATACAGTTGCTCCAGAAAATCGAATATAAAGCTGTTGTTATTGAGCTGAATGGGTGAGAGGTAGTTGGGGGCAAACGACTTAATCATGCCCATGCGTACTTCCTTGTTTGGATAGTCCAGCTGGTAGCTCTGCAGTATGGGGTTGAACTTCTTAATGGTGAGATAGCCGCTTTGATACAGAAGGGGCAGGGGAGAGGTCATCTGCTCGGGCGAAACATCGAAGTCGTCCACCATGCTGCTCTTCTTCTCAATATCCATAATTCCCACATGATATTTCTGAAGGGTCTTTATAAGGTAGCTGGGAGTGCCAGAGCTAAACCAATAGGCAGATATGTCGTGGTTTCTCAAAGCCTTCACCAAACTGAAGGGATTGAAAATATCCTCAGAATTCTTGCTGAAGTGATAGCCGTCATAGAAATCCTTAAGCTCCTGCACCGTCTCATCAAATGTTTTTCCCAGTCCCTTGGCAAGTTGCTCAATGTCCAGCTTCATTTGCGTGAGCAGTTCCGTCTTGCTTATGCCGCAGATGGCTGAGTACTGGTCGTACATGCTGATGTTGTCCAGGTTGTTTATTTCGCTGAAGATGCTCAGCTGCGAGAACTTGGTGATGCCCGTGATGAAAACGAATTGCAGGCATGGGTCGAGATACTTGATGGGGCTGTAGAAATTCTGCATGATGAGACGCAGCGGGGCAAGATTCTCCTTCTCATGCACCACATCGAGCAGTGGGGCATCATACTCGTCAATAAGAAGAACCACTTTCTGACCTGTCTGATTATAGGCACGCTTTACCAGACACTCCAAACGCTGATTGGGATTCTTCGCCCAGTCTTCTGTGCCATAAATTTTTTCCAACTGGCTCAATTTACCTTCCAGTTCATTAATCAGTCCCTCTGAGTCCATGTGCTTTGCCGTGCTCATGTCGAAATGAAGAACAGGATGTTTCACCCACTCTTTCTCGTAATCACCAAGAGCAAGTCCGTCAAAAAGTTCTTTTTTGCCTTCATAATAAGCCTGCAGTGTAGATACAAAAAGCGACTTCCCGAATCGGCGAGGACGGCTCAGAAAGATATATTGAGAACCATTTTCAAGCAATTCTACAATATATTTCGTTTTATCGACATACACATAATTGTCTTCCCTTATTTTTGAGAAGGTCTGTATACCTACCGGATATTTTCTGATGGCTCCCATATTCCCATTTTTTATATTCGCTGCGAAGTTACAAAGAAAAAATCATATCTGCAAGGATTTTCTTGAAAATTACATATCTTACACACTTATTTATTACCTCAATCACGGATTTATTACCAATATGCTCTGTGCCTTTTGAGGTATGGATTTTTTTTTATAATTTTGCACCCGATGAAGACAGATTAAGTGTAACTTAAATATATAGAAACGGATTATGTATATAGAGAAGATCGCGTCTCCTGCAGACGTTAAAAAACTGGATATGGGGCAGCTCGTGGAGCTTGCCGATGAGATGCGCCAATGTCTTATAAAGCGTGGCAGTATTCACGGCGGACATTTTGGACCTAACCTCGGTATGGTAGAGGCTACGATAGCCCTGCATTATGTGTTCAACTCGCCTGAGGATAAGCTCGTGTTCGATGTGTCACACCAGAGCTATCCACACAAGATGCTGACAGGACGTGCCTTTGCATATACCGACCCTAAGCGGTATGACGAGGTGAGCGGATACAGTGAGCCGACGGAGAGCGAGCACGACCACTTTGTCATTGGTCATACCTCTACATCGGTGAGCCTTGCCTCGGGACTGGCAAAGGGCCGTGACATTGTGGGCGGCTGTGAGAATGTCGTGGCTATAATAGGCGACGGCTCACTCAGTGGCGGTGAGGCGTTTGAGGGATTGAACGTTGGTGCCGAGCTTGACAGCAACTTTATTGTGGTGGTGAACGACAACCAGGTGTCGATAGCTGAGAACCACGGCGGACTGTACCGTAACCTGCAGCAGCTGCGCGACACAAATGGCGAGTATTCCGACAATTATTTCCGAACTCTTGGCTATGACTATCTGTATGTGGGCGAGGGCAACAACATTGAGGCACTGGTTGAGGCTTTCAGCAAGGTGAAGGACAGCAGCCGCCCTGTGGTGGTGCACATCAACACCGAGAAGGGACATGGTTATGCTCCCGCGGTTAGCGACAAGGAGAGCTGGCACTATTCTGGTGCGTTTGACGTGGAGACAGGCAAGCCAGTGGCATCGGGTGGGGCAGGGGAGGACTACCAGTCGATTACTGCCGAGCATCTGTTGAAGAAGATGAAGGACGACCCAAAGGTGGTGGCTATCACTGCCGGAACTCCTGCCGTGATGGGATTCAACAAGGCTCGCCGTGAGCAGGCGGGACGCCAGTTTGTTGACGTGGGCATTGCCGAGGAGCAGGCAGTGGCTATGGCAAGCGGTATTGCCAAGGCAGGAGCGCGTCCTGTGTTTGGTGTGTTCAGCTGTTTTGCCACCCGTGCCTGCGACCAGCTGCAGCAGGATTTGTGTATCAACGGCAACCCTGCTGTGATGCTTGTGTTCTGGGGCTCAATGGCTTCAATGAACGATGTCACTCACCTGTGCTGGTGGGATATTCCGCTCATTGCCAATGTTCCCAATATGGTGTATCTCGCTCCTACCAACTGCGAGGAATATCTTGCAATGCTCGACTGGAGCCTGCAGCAGACTGAGCATCCCGTGGCAATACGCGTGCCGATGGGTGCCGTCACTCATGCCAGCACTCCCGTAGCCGAAAGCTACGGCAATATCAACAGCTATGAGGTGGTGAAAAGCGGCTCAGAGGTGGCAATAATCGGAGTGGGGCACTATCTGCAGCTTGCCCTTAGTGCCGCCAGTGAGCTTGAGAGCCGTTACGGCATCAATGCCACAGTAATCAATCCGCGCTTTATCTCGGGTGTCGACACAGAGCTTATGGACAGTCTGAGTGCCAGCCACAGCATTGTGGTGACTCTTGAGGACGGTGCGCTTGAGGGAGGCTTCGGTGCCAAGATTGCCCAGCATTTCGTTCCTACATCCATGAAGGTGCTTTGCCGCGGAGCCAAGAAGGTGTTTGAGGACCGCTATTCGCTCAGTGAACTGCTGCAGGAGTTCCGCCTCACTCCGGAGCTTATTGCCGAGGATGTCAAGAAAGTTTTGAATTACGAATTTTGAGTTACGAATTGTTCTCGCTACGCTGCGATTAAGAATTTAAAATGAAGAATTAATTATGCATTAAAAATTATGAATTACAAATTAGCAATATTAGCATTGACATTAACAATTAACAGTCAGAATATTATGGCACAGGAAAAAATCACACAAACAGCCGGCCGCACACAGCTGGGAGAGTTTGCCCCCAAGTTTGCCGAGCTTAATGACGATGTACTTTTTGGTGAGGTGTGGAACCGCAAAGGCTTGTCGCCTCACGACCGCAGTATGATAACAATAGCCACGCTTGTGGGCAAGGGCATTATAGACTCCTCGCTCGGCCACCACTTTGAGTTCGCAAAGAAGAACGGAGTGACCCGCACTGAGATTTCAGAAATGCTTACCCATATCGCCTTCTATGCCGGTTGGCCCAATGCGTGGGGAGCGTTCCGTCTGGCAAAGGAAGTGTGGACCGACGCCACCGCAGCCGACGATGCCAAGGCTGCTTTCCAGAACGAAATGATATTCCCCATTGGCGAGCCAAACACCGCATACGCCAAATACTTCATCGGCAACAGCTATATCGCTCCTATCTCTACTGAGCAGGTGATGTTCTCAAACGTTACGTTCGAGCCCCGTTGCCGCAACAACTGGCACATTCATCATGCTACAAAGGGCGGCGGTCAGACCCTTGTGTGCGTTGCCGGCCGTGGATGGTATCAGGAGGAGGGTAAGCCCGCCGTTGAGATGCGGCCCGGCGATGTTGTAAACATTCCTGCCAACGTGAAGCACTGGCACGGTGCCGCTGCCGACAGCTGGTTTGCGCATCTGGCGTTCTCCGTGCCTGGTGAAAAGGTCTCAAACGAGTGGCTTGAGCCTGTGAGCGATGAGGAATACAATAAGCTGAAATAAACTTATAAATTATATAACTGGAATAGGTTAGTTTAGGTAATTAGATTGTTTTAGAGGCAGTGCCACCGCGTGAGCGGCGACACTGCATTTTTATCTGATAAATCTTTCAAAC
Source organism: Prevotella sp. (assembly GCA_030539375.1). Taxonomy (GTDB): domain Bacteria; phylum Bacteroidota; class Bacteroidia; order Bacteroidales; family Bacteroidaceae; genus Prevotella. The sequence goes on along the minus strand of JAUNSB010000075.1, from coordinate 16,202 downwards.
CATAATGAAAATACAGGATCTGTCACATAGATTTTTCTGCCAACCATTTCCACTAACTCCTTGTCAATGAGCGATGCCTTCAGGCGTGCAATGTTTGAAGTGCTGCCAAGGTTATATCAGTTTGTTAAAAGATATTAATGTTATGCTGATGGAAAACCTTATAAATGAATTTCTTAACAAATGTGAAGTGCCTGTGTCCCCGTTTTTTCGTAACTTTGCAGCATGAAAGAGTTAATAGACATATTTTCGCAGCATTATAAAATAGAAAAGGAGGAATGTGAACAGTTCCTTTCCAACTTTTCGGAGTTTGAATGCGAGAAGAAAGACAACATTGTCGTTCCGAGAAGGTTCAATGACAACGTATATGTGCTTCGCGAAGGGATGCTTCGCGCATATATGCCAACCGAAGAAAGTGACATTTCGCTTTGGTTCGCATATCCGGGGGATATAGTGTTTGATGTATGGTGTTATTGCAGGCGTGAGGTGTCGCCCATCGGGATAGAGGCAATGACTCAGGTATCCGCGCTGGTTGTCAGTAAGGAGAAACTGGCAACGATGTGTGACGAGTCACATTTGTATGCAAATGTTTTCCGCAAGATACTGGAAGGTCATGCTGCCGATTATGAGGAAAACACAATCAGCTTGCTTGAATGCGACGGTGGTCTGGAGAGGTATCTCTCCATATTGAAACGCCATCCAGAATTGCTGCAGCATATTCCGTTAAACAAACTTGCATCGTACCTGCAGCTTGCACCGCAGTCGTTGAGCAGAATCAGGGCACAAATAAAATAATGACAGAACATTATGCTTAAACCCAGTAAGACATACTTTTTGTATCTGATTGTATTTCTCGGTCTGCTCTCCGCATTCGGACCGTTTGTCATTGACATGTATCTTCCGGCATTGCCTGAAATGACGGAGGTTTTCCATTGTGAGACATCTGTAATACAGCTCGGACTGACGTTCTGCATGGTAGGACTTGCGGTGGGGCAACTGCTGTTCGGTCCTGCCAGCGACAAATACGGACGGCGGCCAGTATTGGTATTTACATTGCTTATCTTTGTAGGAGCATCACTACTATGTTGCCTGTCCACCACGATAAGCGTCTTTATCGCTGCCCGGTTTCTGCAGGGCATAGGCGGAGCAGGCGGCATCGTCCTGTCACGTTCCATAGCCGTGGACATCTATTCGGGACGGGAGCTGGCAAAGTTGATAGCGATACTCAGCGCTATCAACAATATAGCCCCGGTTGCTGCCCCTGTAGCTGGCGGAGGCGTGGCTCACGCCTGGGGATGGCAGGGGATATTCGTTGTACTGTTGGTATTGGGAATTATCCTCACCGTTATGAGTCTCGTATTGAAAGAAAGTCTCGCGAAAGCCAACCGTTTCAAGGGCAGTCTTACCGCTTCGCTAAGGGGATACGCCACGGTGTTGACGGTAAAAGGTTTCGGAGTATACAGTTTTGTCTATGCTCTGTCTATGGCGGCTTTGTTCGCTTATATCTCATCCACGCCATTCATCGTGCAAAAAGTTTATGGCTTTTCAGAATTACAGTTCTCGCTGGTCTTTGCGGTTAACGCCATAGGATTGGCAACGGGGTCGGCATTGACATTGAAATTTAAAACGATGTCACGGGCAACCAAAACAGGAACACGGTTGGGCGCGGCTGTCGCTTTCGTCGCCGTAATCATATCGCTTACAGGATGCGGCGGTTTCCTGCTGTATGAAATATCAACTATATCCATGCTGTTTGCCATCGGTCTTGTGCTGACAGGCTCCACAACCGTAGCGATGAATCTCGGGCGAAATTGTGCAGGCGCAGCATCGGCAGTAGTGGGAGGAATAGGTTATATAGCCGGAGGCATCATATCGCCGCTGGTAAGTGTAGGCAATATTTGCGTGACGTCATTTTCCCTGTGCTGCCTCTTTCTTTTGTTGGGGGGTGTGTTAAGCGGCAAAGTGCCGTTGGATGAGAATGCTCCGCAGGCAATGGGGGAATGAATCTTTTTTGTTATGCAGATTAAGCCTGAAATTTTAGGCTTAATCTGCAAATAGGATATAAGTAAATGATAAATAGATTGTTATAGATGCAGATTAAGAAAATCGGCACCTGCTTTCTATATGTTTTTATGATTAAAACCATGAAAATAGGGCTAAAAATGGCTGAAAGTGCAAAATAAGCCTAAATTTTTATGCTTAATATGCGCTTTTCTTGCAGGTTAAGAAAATAATGCCTAATTTTGTGGCGTTAAATTACAAAATTCAGTGTTATGGAATATACGGCATTATTGGAAAAACAAATCTTGGGAAGGCTGAGGATAGACAATCCTTGGTGGACGGAAGGTTGCATTCCTGATTACTACAAGAATATGTGTCCGCGTCTTTATCTTGACATCTTCTATCCTTTGGTGAGGGATTTGGAGGTGCGTCGTGCCATCCTGCTGATGGGACCGCGAAGGGTGGGAAAGACCGTCATGCTGTTTCATTCCATACAGCGGTTGATAGATGAGGGAGTATCTCCGCAAAACATAATATATGTGTCAGTGGAAACACCTATTTATAATAACATATATTTAGAGCAACTTCTGCAGCTGGCAAAGCAGGCTTTGGGTAAGACAGACAGCAGGGAGCAGTTCTTTGTGTTCTTTGATGAGGTGCAATATCTGAAAGACTGGGAGGTAAACCTCAAGTCGCTGGTTGACACCTATCTCAATGTGAAGTTTGTGGTTTCCGGCTCGGCGGCGGCAGAACTTCAGAAGAAGAGCATCGAGAGCGGTGCCGGCAGGTTTACCGATTTCAGTCTGCCTCCGCTGCTGTTCTTTGAGTATATCCATCTGAAATCATATCAGTCGCTGATGCGCCCTACAAAGATACAATGGGCGGGCATTGAGAGTGAGGTGTATGACACGATAGACATCGGCAAGCTTAACACGCTCTTTCTTGAGTATATCAACTATGGAGGTTATCCTGAGGTGGCATTGTCGGAACGTGTGCAGGAAGACCCCGGGCAGTTTGTCCGTCACGACATTGTGGATAAGGTGTTGTTGCGTGACTTGCCGAGCCTTTATGGCATTTCGGATGTGCAGGAACTGAACTCGCTGTTCACTATGATAGCATATCACAGCGGAATGCTGTTCTCATACGAGAGCATGTCAAAGGAGTCGGGGGTGAAGAAAGACGTTATCCGCAAGTATGTGCAATATCTGGAGGCAGCGTTTTTGATAAAGGTCATTACCCGAACTGATGACACAGCCCGAAGGTTTCAGCGTCAGACCACCTTTAAGATTTATCTTACCAATCCCTCCTTGCGTTGCGCGCTTTTTGAACCGTTGAAGGCAATGGACGAGAATATCGGCGACATGGTTGAAACGGCTGTCTTTTCGCAATGGCTGCCCCGTAGAAGCCGTATAGCATTTGCAAACTGGAAGATAGGCCGCGTGGAGGGCGAGGTGGATTTGGTCGGCATCAACGATGCCATGCAGAAACCGTGCTGGGCAGTGGAGATAAAATGGACAAACCGTTTCTTTGAGAATCCCCAGCAGCTTTCCTCCCTGAAATATTTCATGCAGAGGAACGGGCTGCAGAATGCCATAGTCACCTCCGTAGACCAAAGCGGCGTGAAGGAGATGGGTTTTGGAAAACTCTACTTCATGCCTGCCGCCTGTTATGCCTATACCGTGGGCGAGAACACATTGTGGCAGGCAAAGCAGAGTTTTGGATTGTAAGAATTTAGAATTCCACTCCCGCGCTCAGCTCAAATTTTTTCTGTATTTCTTTGGTAATATGGGAAAAAAGATGTACCTTTGCCATGACAGACCAAATGAGAGGTAGATTATGGAAGATATAACAGTCAGACAGCAGCTTCGCCGCATACCCTACGGCATGATGAACTTCGTGGCTATCCGCGAGGACAACTAAAATTTCTGATACGGAAAGAACATGCACTCTTTGAAAAATATGACGGTAACGCTACACCCTGAAAACACCGTGTTTTAACGGAACTTTCTGCTGAAAATAATTTTCTAAACGTTGAATACAGATTCCTAAACGTTGAATTTAGATTTCTAAACGTGGAGAATAGCGCGCTGAAACGCACGTTCAGCGCGGAAAACGTGCATCAGAAAATTGTAAATATGTAATTATATGTGGTGAAAAATGACAGAATAATGTTAAAGTGTTAGATTTTTAACTTAATGTCAGTTAATGAGATTGATTTTCTTTTGATGAAAACTTAAAATAAGGCTACATCCCTACACCTTTTGACGTAACATGCAAGATGACAGTATGTTGGGCGGTGTACCCTTGTGTAGGGTTGGTGTAGGGTTAAGAGAAAGGGTACACCCCGTAAGTGGCTTATACTTAGCGTATAATGCCGCATGGTGTAGGGATGTAGGGTTAAAATGAATTTTAGTAGAGGAAAATTTAATTTTTAACATATTATATTTGGTTTCATTTTTAACCATTACCTTAACTTATAAGCATTTTTGTTATTTGTTTGGCAGATTGGGGTATTCATCGGGCACCCAAATCATCATATATGCTTTGGAGTATAGCCTTTGCCTTGTCGGTGCGGAGAGTCTGACCGTTGCCGGTGTTCTCAATCACCTTATTGCCAATCACATCGTAGACGGTAAAGCCAGTGCTGTCGCGCAGTCCGATTCCTTCTTTGAAAGTGAAGAAGGCAAACGGATATTTGCTGTATTCATTGCTTAAAACATCGTGGCTAAAAGTGTATTTGCCATGAGGAATGCGTAATTGTCCCAACAATGTTGCCGCCATGTCGCTCTGGCTCATCAGCGTGTTGACCTCCTTGTGTCCCTTTACGGCGCCTCCAATCCACAGCATGGTGTTATGATGGTGCTGCTCGTGAGTCATGCCGTCGTAGAAACGCACTCCGTGGTCGGGAATGCACACAATTAGCAAATTGTCCCACATAGGCGACTTGCGCATACGCTCTACAAAGCGCCCGAGACAGTCATCGGTAAAGGCAAAGGCATTGGGCACTTCTTCCTTCAGGCGGTTATAAGGCACTTTCCAAGGTTCGTGGCTGCTGAGGGTTAGAAAGCCTATGTGCCATGGACTGCTGTGCTGGCGGCTTGCCATATCATAGAGATAATTGAATGTTATGTGGTCGTTTACGCCCCATTTTGTCTCATTGCGTTCTGCCGCAGAGAAGTCCGCCTCGCTCACAATGGTGGAATAGCCGCCAGTGCGCAGATACCCCTGCATGTTAGTGAAGTTTATATCGCCACCATATAGAAAGCTGCTTTTGTACCCTTGTTCATTAAGTGATTGTGCTATACATGGCAACGTACGGCTTTTCACCGGCAGTTTCATTACCGACTGTGTAGGGAAACTGTGATAGCCGCTCAGTGTCGACACCATACCGCGGTCGGTGCGGAAACTGTTGCTGTAACAATTGGTGAATATCACCCCCTCACGGGCAAGCCTGTTGTAGTTGGGTGTTATATCCTTGCGTGTCCCCACGATGTCGGTAAACTGTCCGCCAAAGCCTTCCATTATTATAAGTATGATGTTGGGGCGCGTGGTGTTGAGCAGCTGTACCGTATCGGATGGTGTAGCCACATATAAGCCCGAGAACAGTTTTTTGCGCCTATCTTCATCAAAATAGTCGAATTCATCGGCATAACTCTCGGCTTTCCCCAAAGAATAAAGCATACTGAAGCATGGGTTCACAGCCGAATGGTTCAGAAATTCCTTGTCGGAGAAGAATGCCTTGCCTATGTTGGCAGTGCTTTCGCCAAGCCCTCCGCGAATGCTTATTGCCAGCGGTGCGGCAAGCAGAAGCATTGCAACATACATCTCTACAATGCAGCGTGTGGAAGACAACGGCTGCAACTTTTTAGGTGTCATCCTTATCAGCAGCCACGCAATCACTAAAGCATAAACCGCAAATGCCAGCACGCGCCATGCTATGAACGCTGTGGAGACACTGGCAAAAGCCTGTTGGGGCGAGTTGAGATAAAAAAATATTGTGGCATCGAGCTTGAACTGCCAGAAAGGATAAAGGGCGAGGTCGGCAATGAATGCAGCACTCACCAATATTGCCACTATAATATAATAAGGTGTGAGGATGCGGCGGATTTTAAGTTTCTTGCCAATACACGCCGTTGCCATTATCAGGAAAAACGGGAAAACAATGAGATAGCCCGTCATCGGCACATCAAGCGTCATGCCATGGAGCATTACGCTAAATATGTCAGTTATGCCAATATGTATGTCGTCGGGGCAGTCAATCCACATAAACAGCGGCTTTTGCAGGCAGAACAGTGCCAGCATCATCACATATATGCGCAATAAAAACAGCAGTCTCGTCTTCATCGTCAGCACCAACGATGACAAAATGGACAACAGCCTCACAAAAACAGACACAATATAACAAACGGTTTTGCTCATAAAAACTGCATACATACATAAAATTATTGGCAAAGGTAATACAAAAAAAGCGAATTGCAAAGAAAAAGGTACGTTTAATGATTGATATATCGAAAAAAATGTCTAAATTTGCACGAGAAACAGAAAATAAGCAAATGCAAGACGATTTTGACATAAGACAGGAACAATATGGCACGGGCAGCGAGAAGGATTTTGAGAATGCCTTGCGCCCTCTCCGTTTCGGCGATTTCAGCGGACAGGAGAAGGTGGTGAGCAATCTTGAAATTTTTGTGGAGGCTGCAAAATACCGTGGTGAACCGCTTGACCACACCCTGTTGCACGGTCCTCCGGGACTGGGTAAGACCACTCTGAGCAATATCATTGCCAATGAACTTGGAGTAGGGTTTAAGGTGACGAGTGGTCCGGTGCTCGACAAACCTGGCGACCTTGCCGGTATACTTACATCACTGGAGAAGAATGACGTGCTGTTTATCGATGAGATTCACCGTCTGTCGCCCATAGTGGAGGAATACCTCTATTCGGCGATGGAGGACTACCGCATTGACATAATGATAGATAAAGGTCCGTCGGCGCGCAGCATTCAGATAGACCTCAATCCCTTCACGCTTGTGGCAGCCACTACCCGCAGCGGTCTGCTCACGGCTCCGTTGCGTGCTCGCTTCGGCATCAACATGCACTTGGAGTATTACGATTCAGAGACCCTGCAGCGCATCGTGGAGCGTTCGGCAAAGCTCATGGGAGTGCCTATCACCGAGGATGCTGCCCTTGAGATAGCGGGGCGCAGCCGTGGAACGCCACGTATTGCAAACGCGCTACTCCGGCGTGTCAGGGACTTCGCCCAGGTGAAGGGCAACGGCGGCATTGACATGAGGATTACCAACATTGCCTTGGCTGCACTCAATATCGACAGATACGGACTGGACGAGATTGACAACAAGATACTGCTCACCATCATCGATAAGTTTAAGGGCGGTCCAGTGGGCATAAGCACCATTGCCACAGCCATTGGCGAAGACAGCGGCACAGTGGAGGAGGTCTACGAGCCGTTCCTCATCATGGAGGGATTCCTGAAGCGCACGCCCCGCGGAAGAATGGTCACCGAGCTGGCTTACAAGCATTACAACCGCAATCCATACGGCGGCAACATCATGCAGCAGGATTTATTTGATTGAGGGTAGAAAGCGATAATTTAATTATAAGATATATAAGATTTATATGACTTATAAAAATTATGCTAATTATAATAAAAACAATATGACAACAGCGATATTCGTGGGAAGTTTCGACCCATACACCATAGGGCATGACAACATCCTGCGCCGTGCACTGCCAATGTTCGACAGGGTTGTGATAGGCGTGGGTGTGAACGAGAGCAAGAAATATATGTTCTCGTCAGAAGTGCGCACGACAGCCATTGCCAGTCTTTATGCCGACGAGCCAAAGGTGGAGGTCAGGGCATACAGCGACCTTACCGTTGACTTTGCCCGTCGCGAGGACGCCCAATATATAATAAAAGGTGTGAGGAGCATGAAGGACTTCGAGTACGAGCGTGAGCAGGCTGACATTAACCGCCGTCTTACAGGCATTGACACCGTGCTGCTCTTCAGTGAGCCGCAACTTCAGCATGTGTCGAGCAGTATGGTGCGCGAGCTGATGCACTTTAGCAGGGATGTAGCGGAATTTATTCCTAAGAAATAAAAGATTTACAGCAATGATTACATATAATGCAGAGGGCGTGAGAATGCCCAAGATAAAGAAGCGCGACACCACGGCATGGATAAAGGCTGTGGCTGCGACATACGGCAGAAAAGTAGGCGAGGTAGGCTATCTTTTTGTTGACGACGAGAAGATTCTGGAGGTAAACCGCGAGTACTTAGGTCACGACTACTATACCGACATCATCACTTTCGATTATGATGAGGACGATACCATCAACGGCGACCTTGTGATAAGTCTCGACACTGTGCGCACCAATGCCGAACAGTTTGGCAAGGCATACGACGAGGAGCTTCACCGGGTGATTATCCATGGCATTCTCCATCTTTGCGGAATCAACGACAAAGGTCCCGGCGAGCGCGAGATAATGGAGGCTGCCGAGAACCGGGCATTGGCGATGTTGGAAGGAAAATGGTGAAGAATACACCTGATTTAGGTGCCATTTTAACCTAAATCAGGTTTTCCCAAAATATTTGATAGAAGTCAATAAAAGACCATGTGTTCGCACACATATGGCTTTTTTCTTGTTAATAACGAAAAAACATCATAACTTTGCACCCAAGAAAGACAGTAAAAACAGATGCACCACTCAGGATAACATTTATGTGGATGCAAGGATGATAAAAGAGTTTAAGAAAGAAAAAAATTGAGAGAAAGGGAAACAGTTATGAAGAAGATTATTTTTATTGTTATGGCAATGTGCATTTTGTCAACGGGATGTCACGCCGACACAGAAGAAACGAAGAACACCAACAACGTGGCGGCATACGGAATGGATATAAAGATTGATGCCTTGGCGCAGGCACTTGATTTAAACAGAGACCAAAAGGAAAGTGTGGCAGACATAAACACAATATTCAATACCGAGATGCTTATTGCCGCAAATGCCGACAAGGACGAGCGCCGTGCTATGGTTGACTATGCCGTGGAGCAGAATCTCACCAACATGTCGTACATCCTCACGCAGTCACAGCTTGACAAGTACATTAAGATTCTTGATGTTACGCTCCGCAACCGTGGATTGCGGTAATCCCGGCTGTTTTCTGTAAACAGAAATTAAATGTGTTAAGCAAATATAGTCAGTAGAATTCTGCGCCTGAAATTCATATTATTACAAATTTCAGGCGCAGATTATAAAACGGCACTATACCGCATGTGTTTCAGATTGATGATGAGCCTTATCCTGCTTCAGAAAAAGCCTTTGCCTCAGCTGCGGCTATGATATCCTCACGGCTCTCCTCCTTAGGCATTGCTGTGATGTCGCTCAAGTCAAAATCCTTATCAAACACTTCATCCTCTATTGAGCTTTTCTTGCTCTTATGGGCTTGGGGAGCTTTTGTGCCATTGTCTTTTAATGTCTTGGTCCAGGTTGATTTAATCTCTGTTTTTGCATCCTCGGTCTTGCTGGGGATTATGAAGTCGGTTTTTGACTCCTCGGGGTCGGGAGCCACAGATACGGGTGATTCCTCCATCTTTGTACGGTTGCCCTTTGCGGCAAACACCTCGTCGATGAATTGCGGCTCGCGGCGAAGGCGGCGCAGTGTCTCCTTTGCAGCCAGCTGCTGACTTTCCTTTTTTGTATAGCCCTTACCTATGGCACCCTTCACTCCCTCAATCACTGCCTGACACTCGAATACGGGGCTGTTGCTGCCCTCTGTGGTCTGGCGCAGCAGCGTGAACTCCATGTTCACCCGGTTTTTCTGACACCATTCCAGCAGCTTCGACTTGAAGTTCACCTCCTTGTATGCCACCTTGTCAATATTGATGAGGTGCTGCAATATGCGTTTCTGCATGAACTTCATGCAGGCATTGTAGCCGCGGTCGAGATAGATGGCGCCCACAAGCGCCTCGAAGGCATTGCCGTTTACAAAGTTGTTGTGGTGGGGCTTCACGTCGCCTGCCATCATCACCAGCTGGTCGATGCCCATCTCGCATGCCAGCTTGCCGAGCGTCTCGCGTGCCACGAGCTTGCTGCGGGTGTTGGTGAGAAACCCTTCGCGCTTGCCGGGGAAATGCTGAAACACAATGTCGCCCACGACGGCATCGAGCACTGCGTCGCCGAGAAATTCCAGACGCTCGTTGTTCACGGGCTTGCCTTTCTCGTTGCGGCTGCGCATGCTCTTGTGCATCAGCGCGGTCTTGTAGTATTTGATGTTGCGCGGATATAGCCCCGTAACTCTGTAAAGAGCGGAAAAAAGCTCCTTTTCCTTTCGGAAAGGGAGCCTTATCTTGTCTATGATGTTACTTTTATTCAGCATACTTCTTGAATACTACACAAGCATTGTGACCGCCAAAGCCGAAGGTGTTGCTGATGGCAGCGCGTACCTCACGCTTCTGTGCTTTGTTGAATGTGAAATTCAAGTTGTAGTCTATTTCCGGATCCTCGTCGCCGTCCTCGTGGTTGATGGTAGGAGGAACGATGTCGTTCTTTACAGCCAGTATGGTAGCCATTGCCTCCACTGCACCGGCAGCGCCGAGCATGTGGCCAGTCATAGACTTGGTAGAGCTGATGTTGAGCTTGAAGGCAGCGTCGCCAAACACCTGCTTGATAGCCTTTGCCTCAGAGATGTCGCCAACGTGGGTTGATGTGCCGTGAACATTGATGTAGTCGATGTCCTCTGGCTTCAAGCCGGCATCCTCAAGCGCATTCTCCATCACGAGCTTTGCGCCCAGGCCCTCCGGGTGGCTGGCTGTGATGTGGTGGGCATCGGCACTCATGCCTGCGCCAACCATCTCAGCATAGATCTTTGCTCCGCGAGCCTTGGCGTGCTCCAGTTCCTCAAGGATGAGCACACCCGCACCCTCTGCCATGATGAATCCGTCGCGGCTTGCGCTGAACGGGCGGCTGGCTGTGGCAGGGCTGTCATTGCGTGTTGACAGTGCGTGCATGGCGTTGAAGCCGCCCACACCCGTTGCGCATACAGCAGCCTCGGCACCGCCTGTCACCATTACGTCTGCCTTGCCCAGGCGGATAAGGTTGAATGCATCGGCAAGGGCGTTGCTCGACGATGCGCAGGCGCTGGTGGTGGTATAGTTAGGACCGTGGAAACCATACTTGATGCTGATATGGCCAGAAGCGATGTCGGCAATCATCATCGGTATGAAGAAAGGATTGAACTTAGGTCCCTTTTCCTCGTTCTTGCCGTAGTACATCACCTCGTTCTCGAAGGTCTTGATGCCGCCGATGCCTACACCCGTGACAACACCGACGCGGGTCTTGTCTACAGTCTCAAGGTCAAGAGCGCTGTCCTCAACAGCCTGCTGTGCTGCGATAAGAGCCAGCTGGGTGTAGCGGTCCATCTTGCGAGCCTCTTTACGGTCAAGATAGTCGGTGACGTTGAGGTTTTTCACCTCAGCGGCAATCTTAGTCTTGAAGTTTGTTGTGTCAAACAGTGTGATGGTGTCGATACCGCTTACACCGTTTACAAGGTTGTTCCAGGTCTCCTCAGCGCTGTGTCCAAGTGGTGTCACTGCGCCCATGCCCGTTACAACTACTCTTTTCAGTTCCATTATGTGATTGATTTGAAGTGGGCAACAAGTTCCCACTGTTTGTTTTTATTTAAAAAAAGTTGTTGGTTTGTGTTTGGCACACGTAGCAATGACATTGCTGCGGTGCGACATGATAAACACAGGCCAACAACCTATAATAAAGGTAATCGGATTATTTTCCGTAGTTCTCGATGTAAGAGATAGCGTCACCTACAGTGCCGATTTTCTCAGCCTGATCGTCTGGGATAGAAACGCCGAACTCCTTCTCGAACTCCATGATGAGCTCTACTGTATCGAGTGAATCAGCACCGAGGTCGTTTGTGAAGCTTGCCTCTGGCTTTACTTCTGCCTCATCAACACCGAGTTTGTCTACGATAATGTCCTTTACTTTGCTTTCAATTTCTGACATGATTTTTTAATTTAAAATGTTAATAATATTATTTTCTAACCAAATTCGGGTGCAAAATAACTAAAAAAATATGACTTGTGCAAATTTTTTTGAAAAAATCGACCGTTTTTTGCACATTTGTACTATCATTGTGCATAAAATTCACGTCTTAAAGGGTAATTTCCACGCAAATCTTCAAATTTTTCTATGTTTTGTCTCAGCCTGTCGCTGTCAGCCACGGGGTTGTAAAGTTGGAGCGGGTCGCCGGTATATACAAAACCGGCTGGCAGCGGTGGCGGAGCAATGGCAGCCGGACGCTCCAGACCAAAAAATCCACACAGCGCATCTATCACCATGTTGTCGGCATTGACCTTGCCGTCAGCAGAATATCCCGCAATGTGGGGAGTGCCTATATATACCTTATTTAATAATACAGGGTCTATGGCAGGTTCATTCTCCCATGTGTCGATGACAGCCTGACGCACTTGTCCGCTTTCAAGAGCCTTGAGCAGTGCCTTGTTGTCGACCACCGCGCCGCGGCTGCTGTTGATTATCACGGGGCGGTGCTCCAGTCTGTTGAAGAAAGCCTCGTCGGCAAGGTGCCATGTGGCGTATTTGCCGTTGCGCTCCATCGGGACGTGGAAGGTGATGATGTCGGCGCGGCGCTCTATCTCGCTCAGCGTCACATAGTCTATTTTGCCGTTATGTGTCACATGGTCGGCACTGCTGATAAGAGGGTCGTTCACCAGCACAGTCATGCCGTGACTAATAGCCATGTCCCTGACCTTGCTGCCCACATTGCCGCATCCCACAATGCCCAAGGTAAGGCTTTTTAGGGACAAGCCCATGTCGCGCTGCAGCGACAGCAGGCTGCACTCCACATACTGTGCCACCGAGGCGGAGTTGCAGCCGGGACAGCTCACCCAGTGTATGCCCGCCTTGCGCAGATAGTCCTGGTCAATATGGTCATAACCGATTGTGGCTGTGGCAATGAAGCGCACGGAGGTGCCTTCGAGCAGCTCACGGTTGCAGATGGTGCGGGTGCGCACTATCAGGGCGTCGGCATCCACCACGTCGTCGCGGCAAATGTCGCTGCCTTTTTTATATACCGTCTCAGCGCCGAGACTTGCAAGCGCCTCGCGGATATAAGGTATTTTATCGTCAACAACTATTTTCATTTCAAAGGGCAAAATTACAAAAAATAATTCAAAAACAGTGCGATAATACCCGCCAATCGGCATTTTTTCTTCTTTTTTGTTGCACAATCCGAAAAAAATGTCTACTTTTGCAAAATATAAAACAAACAAATTATGACATTTACAAAACGAGCCAATGAGATTTTCAATCAGGCGATAGCCGATTATCATCTCACCGACAATATTGACACGCCAATAAACAATCCTTACAAGCGTGACAGTATAGAGCATCAGCTCTACACCAAGTGCTGGATTGACACCGTGCAGTGGCATCTTGAGGATATTATCCGCGACCCTGCCATCGACCCGCTTGCTGCCTTGCAGCTGAAGCGCCGCATCGACAGCAGCAATCAGGACCGTACGGACCTTGTGGAGAATATCGACAGTCACTTCCGCAATGTTTATTCAAATGTGAAGGTGCAGCCTGAGGCGCGTCTCAACACCGAGAGCCCTGCGTGGGCGGTTGACCGCCTGAGCATACTTGCCCTTAAGATTTATCACATGAAGGAGCAGGCTGACCGTACTGAGGCATCGGAGGAGCACCGCAACAAGTGTGCCGCCAAACTGGCTGTGCTGTTGGAACAGCAGGTGGATTTGTCTACAGCCATCGACCAACTGCTTGAAGACATCGAGCAGGGCAGGAAGTATATGAAGGTGTACCGTCAGATGAAGATGTATAACGATCCGTCAACTAATCCGGTGCTATATAAGAAATAAAGTTGACGAGTAGACAAGTGAAGCACGAACATATACTGATAATGCGTTTTTCGGCAATGGGCGATGTGGCAATGATGGTGCCTGTGGTCTATTCGTTGGCTACTGCATATCCCGATTTGCGCATTACGGTGTTGAGCAGTCCGTTTGCGCGTACCTTTTTCGAGTCGCTGGCTCCAAACGTGTCGTTTATGGCTGCCGACGTGAAGAAAGAATATAGGGGCATTAAAGGGCTGAATGCTCTTTATCGCCGATTGGTGGCAAAACAGTTCACCGCCGTAGCCGATCTCCATGGGGTGCTGCGCTCACAGTTCCTGCGTATGCGTTTCAGCCTTGACCGTTATAAAGTGGCGCATATCGACAAGCACCGCAAGGGCAAGCAGCGTCTTACGAGTACAGGCAACAAACGGATGGAGCAGCAGCCCACATCGTTCAAGAATTATGCCGATGTGTTTGCAAGGCTGGGCTATCCTGTGACGCTATGCTTTAAGAGCATTTTTCCAGAAGGAGGCAGCATAAGTGAATTGCCAGCTTCGGTTGCTCCTAAGCGTGACGGCGAGCAGTGGATAGGTATTGCTCCGTTTGCTGCTCATCAGGGTAAGGTATATCCTCCGCGGCTCATGGCACAGGTGATTGAGTCGCTGATAAAACAGTATCCGCAGTGCCGCCTGTTCCTCTTTGGCAGAGGGGCTGACGAGAGTAAATATTTTGCTCAGTGGTGCAGGCAATATCCGCAGTGTGTGGCTGTGTATCAGCAGGCGGAGTCGATGCGCCATGAGCTTGTGATAATGTCTTTTCTTGATGTAATGGTGAGCATGGACAGTGCCAATATGCACTTAGCATCGCTTGTGGATGTGCCTGTGGTGAGCGTGTGGGGAGCGACCCATCCTTATGCAGGCTTTATGGGTTACGGACAGAGTGCCGACAATGCCGTGCAGCTTGACCTGCCGTGCCGTCCGTGCAGTGTGTTTGGACAGAAGCCGTGTTACCGTGGCGACTATGCTTGCATGAACAACATCGCTCCTGAGAGTATTGTGGAGCGTGTAGAGAAGGTTTTGGAGAGGGCAGACGTCGTTGCTGAAAGATATACTGAAGGAAAATAGCAAAACAACTTATATAAATGGACAGGCAATTTATTGTAAAAGCACTTTTAGCCGGATTCATGATTGGGCTCGGCTGTTTGGTTAATGTAGTGTGTGACAACAAGTTTATCGGAGCTTTCCTTTTCTCGCTCGGACTGCTGTCGGTTATACTTCAGCAGCATAACCTGTACACGGGAAAAGTGGGATATATCTCACGTAAGACAGCGCCCATGCTGATACCCATGTTCCTCATCAATGCCGTGGGCATCGGCGTCACCTGCTGGCTGGCATCGCTCACTCGTCTTGACATTTCAAAGGTTTACTCTATTGTCGAGACCAAGCTTGCCGACAACTATTTTTCCATCTTCCTTCTGTCAATAGGTTGCGGTGCCATGATGTATCTTGCAGTGGATAACTACAAGAAAAACAGCCATCCTCTTATTGTCATCATGCCAATCATGTTCTTCATCCTCTGCGGGTTTGAGCACTGTGTGGCAAACGTTGGCTATTTTGCGATGGCGCATACGCCGGTCTCCGCTGACCTCTGTCTCCGCGTGGCTACTATGGTGGTGGGCAACGGTGTGGGCAGCTGCCTGCTGTCGCTCACGGTAAGGAATAATGCCGCGGGTTGATCTTTACTTATATATTAATGTATAGAGCTTGTCGCTGCTGAACAAGTCACAGGCTATGGCTTGCAGTTGTTCGGCAGTGAGCGCATCTATTTTGCGGTTTAGTTCCGCCTGGTCTTTTCCGCAGCCGAAGTGCAGGAAGTTCTTGCCGAAGTCGAGGGCGAAACTTTCGCGGTTGTCGCAGGCAATAGCCATCTGACCCTTTATCTGCCATTTGGCGTTGGCGAGCTGTGTATTGCTGAGCGGCCGCCGCATCATCTTGTCAAGTTCGCGTCGCACAATCCTCATGCAGCGTTTTACATCTTTAGGGTCGCAGCCGAAATATATGCTCCATACTCCAGTGTCGGTGTAGCTCACTGCCGAACTCTCCACGGTGTAAACCAGTCCGCAGCGTTCACGCAGGGCAAGGTTCAGACGGCTGTTCATGCCGGGACCTCCGAGAATGTTGTTGAGCAGACACAGAGCCAGACGGCGCTCATCGTGCAGACTGTATGAGCGGCTGCCAATCATCACATGAGCCTGGTGACTGTCAATGGACTTGACTACGTAGTGTTCAGTGTTGAGTGTTGAG
>JAUNSB010000074.1:0-21064 GCA_030539375.1 Prevotella sp. | reverse complement strand
ACCATATATATGATATAAACCATCTTTATAACCATCTATTACATAATCATTTAATATAGTTCCGACTTCATCTGATAATGAACAACTTTCACAATAAACTGGTCTGCCATGTGAGATCTCATTATATATAAGATTATCCCATTGTTCAATTGTATAACCGTCACGTGACACATATCTACAATCTTTATCAATTGCAAAATATTTTACTAATGTATCAATCTTAATAGCATCTCTATCTGTCTCTATAAAAGACATCCCTATTGGTATACCATAAGATCCACACTCTTCACTAAATTTAAATTTATGAGCACATTCTATATGATATGACAAATCAGATATTGCATAAAATCTTTTTATCTCTTCTTCTCTTGTTGTTGGAGTACTGTGCATTGTTTCCCAATCATATACAAAACCTTTTTTAATAGGATCAATAACAAAATTATATTTTGTTTCATAACCAACATTTATATCTTTTGTATTATATCCTGGTATATCTTCCTTCAACATATCGGGCCATCTGTAGTAATACATCATATTTAAAATCAATGCCATATTTGAATTCATACCTGTAGGAATTTCATATCCATTTTCAGCTACATACATTGGACTTCTCCAAAAATAAGCATCAGCTGCACATATTTTTTTATCCAAAAATGGTTCAATATTTTGTCTTCCTATAGATCTTGTTCTCTTAATTGTATTATTTGTATTACATATAGACAAAAGTTTCTTTATATTTTCATCATAGTTACCAGTTTCTGAATAACCGATAACTGCCGGATTATTTTCATTCTTTGAGATAATTGTATATCCCTTATCAAAACCATGTGAAAATACATAAAAACTATTATTCTCATGGGCTTTTACTTTTCCATTATCTTTTGAGAATACCAACTGCGGAACGGAATATTCAGTTCCAGCCTTAGCTTTTAAAAAGCCGTTTTTGAGTCTCAACTTTTGCGCTTCCTTGCGTGCCTGCTCTACACTTCGCGAAGCCACTGTCATGGTGACAGATGTAGCTATCAGCATTATAGCCAATGCAACAATTCTTTTTTGAAAATTCACATGTATCATACTTTCTTATTTTTTATTATTATTAATATTTTTGCATAGTAGTTAAGTTCTTTATTGGTGTATATACTTTTACTTTACAATCACTTTCTTCCCGTTTATTATGTTCAGTCCCTTTTTTGGAGCACTGAGCCTGCGGCCGTTGAGGTCATAATAAACATTTCGCTTGCCGTTTCCGTCAGCCTCAATACCTATTATTCCTGTCGGGTCAAATCCCTTTATATTCTGGAAATTCTTCCAGTATTCAGCATTCTTGTATGCTGTCAAAGCCTCTTGAGGCACATAGAGCGTTGCATCATTAAAGCTATTATATAAACATTTTAATCCTGCTATTTTTGGAGGAGCCAGACTTAAAGAATAAATAGTTTTCAAATGTGTTGAGCCATAAAACGCATATTCACCTATATACCCGACACTGTTGGGAAGTGTAATAGATGTTAAGCTGCTGCAGTCACAGAAAGCAGCGTCCATTATATCTCTAACACTGTTGGGAATGGTCACTGAGGTCAAGTCTGTGCAGCCTTTAAAAGCTTCGTAACCAATAGCCGTAACGGTATAAGGCTTGTCAAGGTGTGTGGTTGTTTCCGGGATTACGATACTTGACGAAAGTATGTCTTTTTTTACTCCTATGACAGTTGCAGTCATTTTTTTGTCATCATAGTCAAAAGATAATACTTTCGATTCAATACTTTGTATGTTCTGGAAATTCTTCCAGTACTCAGCATTCCTGTATGCTGTCAAGGCCTCTTGAGGCACATATAGCGTCGCATTCTGATATATGTTATTACTAAAAGGATCTTTGTCTGTATTTGCACTTGGAGGAGTGGGATTAAGGGAGTAAACCTCTGTCAAGTCTGTGCAACCATTGAACGTATAATCTCCAATGCTCGTCACAGCATTGGGTATTGTTACGCTTGTCAAGCCTGAGCAGTCTCTAAATGCCCACTTTCCAATACTCGTTACCGAGTTTGGTATTGTGATGCTTGTCAAGTTTGAGCAGCGATAGAACGCAAGGTCTCCAATACTCGTCACTGAGTTGCCTATTGTTACGCTTGTCAAGCCTGAGCAACCAGAGAACGCAGAATTTCCAATGCTTGTCACCGAATTAGGTATTGTTACGCTTGTCAAGCCTGAGCAACCAGAGAACGCAGAATTTCCAATGCTTGTCACCGAATTAGGTATTGTTACGCTTGTCAATCTTGTGCAATCACAGAACGCTAACATGCCAATGTTCGTTACCGAGTTTGGTATTGTGATGCTTGTCAAGCCTGAGCAACCAAAGAACGTCCAATCTCCAATGCTTGTCACTGAGTTAGGTATCGTGATGCCTGTCAAGCCCGAGCAATCCATGAACGCATTATCTCCAATACTCGTCACTGAGTTGGGTATCGTGATGTTTTTCAAGCCTGAGCAACCAGAGAACGCAGAATTTCCAATGCTCGTCACTGAGTTAGGTATTGTAACACTTGTTAAGCCTGGGCAGAAAGAGAACGCTTGAGTTCCAATACTCGTCACCGAGTTACCTATTGTAACGCTTTTCAAGCCAGAGCAACAATTGAACGCACAATCTTCTATGCTCTTCACTGAGTTAGGTATTGTGATGCTTGTCAAGCCTGAGCAACCAGAGAACGCATCTTTTCCAATGCAAGTCACTGAGTTGCCTATACTCACTTCTGTGAGCGTTGACTTGCTCCGAAAAGGAGATCTTGTATAAGAGCTTATATATAAAAAGGTTCTTCCTAAATACAGAGATTTCAACGGACTTTTTGAAAAATTATTTTCTCCAATTTCTAATATTTCATCTCCATCCTCAATAATTAGTTTTTCCAATGCCTCACAGTCTTTGAATGCATTATATCCAATACTTGTCACCGAGTTGCCTATTGTGACGCTTGTCAAGCCTGAGCAACTATTGAACGCCCAATTTCCAATGTTCTTCACGGAGTTGGGAATTGTGAGGCTTGTCAAGCCTGAGCAACCCTCGAACGCAGACTCTCCAATGCTCGTCACTGAATTGGGTATTGTGACGCTTGTCAAGCCCGAGCAGCCATAGTATATATAAGTTACTTATTATCAATTATTTGTAATTAATACGGTAGAAAAGTGAGTTGGGAGCTGCTTATGTGGTTAAGAAAAGTGACGATTTAACAATTTTAACTTTAATTTACGCGACAATGTGAATGATAAGATTACAAAATGAGGGAAAAAGAGACAAGGTAAGAGAGCTGCAGTCAAAAGAGAAAAATATAGATGTGGATGATTATTAGCTAAACAATGTGGTGCATTAACGAGGGGCTTGTATGGTTTCATTCGGACAACAAAGGGGTACGGTTGTAACGTATCCCTTTAGCCTATATGGACGTACAGACAACTTTACTTTAATACTTGTATATATAAGGGAGTAAAGTCAAGTGATACAAAGACGATGGGATGATGAGGTTGCTCTTTTCTTCTTTTACTGCAATGATTATCCGTTGCACATAGATGAATTTGGCACAAACTACCCATAGGGTATAAGGGAATGAACAACTTGACTTTATTACTAACATATATATGGAATAAAGTCAAGTCTATTGCGGTTTAGTGAATTAAATTCATCAGTTTGATAAATAATCATAAATATTAGATGTGATTCGCCCAATTTCAAATATAAATTTGTAATTTTGCACCAGACATCAAAGTATTGTAATTTATCAACAAATTAATAATATGGAATCGCAAAAGATAAACAGGCTAAAAGTTGTATTAGTAGAGAACGGCAAAACAGGCAAATGGTTAGCCGAACAAGTAGGAAAGAATGAGGCGACCGTTTCCCGATGGTGTTCCAACAAGATGCAGCCCTCCCTTGATATGCTTGTGAAAATTGCAAGTTTACTTAATGTTGACCCTCGCCACCTTATCAATGGCGGCAATAATGATTGATTATGGCAAAGAAAGCAACGAAGAAAAAAGAGGAGAACATCCTCAATCTTGAATCCATATTGTTTAACTGCCGCGATTATCTCCGTGGCAGTGCGTCGCTCAATGAGAAGCGCGATGTGATACTTACGCTTGTGTTCCTACGGTTTATCGGCGAGAAGTTTGATGATGCCCAAGCCGAGATGCGCCAGCTATGTATCAAGCGAGGAATTACTGACGAAGAAAAAATTGCGAGATTCCTCGATTCACCATCCCGTTATAAGAATATTGTGTATGTGCCGGAAGCGGCACGCTGGTCAATGCTAATCAATGTGCCGACTTCTGACCTTGTTGCGGCGCTTGATGATGCTTTACAGGCAATAGAAGACGGTGGAGACACGCTTAAAGGTTGTGTAAAACTCGGATTATTTACCGCTGTAAAGATTCAACCCAACGAACTCAAGAAGGTTGTTGACGAGGTAAACAAGATTTCTCATAAGGTATTTGGCGAGGAAAAGGATTTGATAGGCCGTGTCTATGAGTATTTCCTGAAGTCCTTTGCCGTAAATGCCACTAAAGAGGACGGCGAGTTTTACACTCCACACGATATTGTAGAACTTATTGCCGCCTTTATTGAGCCTTTCGACGGCACACTCTATGACCCCTGCTGTGGTTCCGGCGGTATGTTTATCCAATGTGCAAAATATGTAGAGGCTAAGCAAGGTGACATTACGGCTGTAAATGTTTTCGGTCAGGAGAAAGATGACGCCACTTTCCGCCTTGCCAAAATGAATTTGGCGATGCGTGGCATATCTCACCATTTGGGCGATGGTCCTATTTCAACTTTTGACAAGGATTGGCATGCCGGACTTGCCTTTGACTACATTATGGCAAATCCACCATTCAACCTTAAACATTGGTTTACCAAAGGCGTTACTCAGCAGGGAGTGAACTGGGCGGATTATGGAAATCCACCTGAGAGCAATGCCAATTATGCATGGATTCTCCATATACTTTCCAAACTCAAGGCAGACAAGGGTATTGCCGGCTTCCTGCTTGCCAATGGTGCGCTCGGCGACGACGATACCACTGGCATTCGTCAGAAACTCATTGAGAACGATAAGGTGGAGGCGATTATCATTTTACCTCATGAACTATTTTATACTACTGATTTATCTGTTACCTTATGGATACTGAATCATAACAAGAAAGGTGGATTACACCACGGTCGCAATCAGCGAAATCGCTCTGGCGAAATTCTTTTTATGGACTTACGTTCTTGGACGGAAACCCCAGTCAAAGGCGAGCAGAAAAAGAAAGTAGAACTAAAAGCCGACCAAGTGAAGCGAGCCACCGATATTTTCTTCCGCTGGCAAGCTGTTGGCACTGATGGCACGACTTTCGCTGAACCAGAATTTTACCGCTCGGTCGGTTTCGAAGAATTGAAAAAGAACAATTTTTCTCTCGTTCCAAGTCGCTATATTGAGTTCGTTGACCGCGATAATAATATCGATTTCGATACGGTTTTAACTCAATCCTCTCACCAGATTGGAAGCATTGTATCTAAACTCGAAGCAAACAACCAACTTTTTAGGGATGCATTTGCTTTGTTAGGTTATCCATTTTCTTCATCTGATGTTGAACTTGTTCAAATGGATTCATATCCTAAAGTGCGATTGGGAGACTATATCTGTGAGGATGATGAGAGAAATTCAGATTTAAAGATTAAACTGTCTCAAGGCATATCAAACCTTAAATTCTTTCAGGATCCGAAACAGGTTGCAGCCAATTCCAAAAGTGACAAAGTTGTGCGTCGAGGTCATTTTGCCTACAATCGTGCTACAACACGTAATGGTGAAAAGATTTCAATCGCATATCGTGATGGAGAGGATTGCACGGTCTCATCTGCATATGGTGTATTTCATATTATAGATACAACCAAACTTAATCCGTATTTCTTGATGATGTTCTTTAAGAGAGCGGAATTTGATCGTTATGCTCGTTGGCGTTCAGAAGGAAGTGCACATGAATTCTTTTCATTTGAAATGATGAGTGAGGTTCGTATTCCTCTACCTCCTATTCATATACAAGAAGCCATTGTTAATGTGTATAAAGGCTTGGAAGAAGCGCGTATAAGAAGCATTGAGCTCCAGAAAATGGTCGAGACTATTTGTCCTGCGCTTATTCAACGTGTTTCTCATTAATTCTTTATTGCGATGAAAGGAAAATTCTACGAAAGTGAATATGAAGAAGCCCTGATTGACCTGCTGCAAGACGAGGGCTGGCAATATACCAATGGAGGAAACATCCACCGCCAACTGCGTGAACCGTTACTGATTGAAGATACAAATGTCAATGATTTGCACGTGTACTTGCAGCATCGTTATCCCGACCTCACCGACAGTGATGTCAATGAAGTTGTCAACCATCTTCGCCACGTTCCCGGGCAAACGCACTTTGAGCGTCTGCGAAACACGTTTCAGCTTGTCCGTGACGGCTACCGCTATACCCGTCACGGTGACGGTGTGAACTTTGACATTCGTTTTATTGATTTCGATCATGCCGACCACAATATCTTCCGAGCGGTTAATCAGTTCGAGGTTGCCTACGGCATGAAAGATGATGTGCGCATCCCTGACGTGTTGCTCTTCGTCAATGGCATACCGCTCTGCATCTTTGAGTTGAAAAATCCCACAAAACTCGATGCCGACATAGCAGAGGCTTACAAACAGATACACATCCGTTACATGCGTGATATTCCTCATCTGTTGCGTTATTGTCCGCTGTCGTGCATCAGCGATGCCACTGACAACAACACACGACTTGGCACGACCTACACCCCATACGAACACTATTATGCGTGGAAGAAGGTAAACAACGAAGACCAGTCAGCGCAAAAGGGCATAGACCAAGTACGAACCATTGTCAAAGGCGTGTATGAGCCATCGAGGTTTCTGGAAATCCTGCGCGACTACGTCTATTTCCCTGACGAGAAGAGCGGCAAGGAGGAAGAAATCGTGTGCCGCTATCCACAGTTCTTTGCTACACGCATGATGAGAAATAGCATACGTCGCGCCTTTGAAGAACATACCTCGAAAGGTGGCACGTACTTTGGAGCCACAGGCTGCGGCAAGACCTACACCATGATGTTTATAGCACGGCAACTCGCGCTACGCTGCAAGGAACTTGGTTCGCCCACTGTCATTATGATTGTTGACCGTGACGACTTACAGACACAGGCGGGAAAACTCTTCTTGCGCTCACAAGACTTCCTACAACTTGGCACAGTCAAGGTTATTGCCGACCGTGAAGAATTGAAAACCGAACTTTCGCTTCGTGACAGCGGCGGTTTCTTTATCTGTACAATCCAGAAGTTCTGCGAGACAATAGGAGAGTTGAACACTCGTCGTAATATCATTTGTTTCTCTGACGAGGCTCATCGTACTCAAATCCGGTTGAGCAACAAAATAAAAGTTGTAGAACTAAAGGATATCGAAGCCAAAGTGGAACAGACTTCTGGTGGTACGCTCGCCGTAAGAATGATTGACAAGAGCAAAATAGGTGCTTTTGTAACCAAGCCCTACGCCGAACAACTCCGTACCGCATTTCCAAACGCCACATTTGTAGGATTTACGGGTACCCCTATTGCTGAAACCATACAGGTGTTCGGTGATATTGTAGATTTCTACACGATGCGGCAGGCTGTGGATGACGAAATTACCAAAGACATTAAGTACATTCCGCGCATTGCCAAAGTAACACTCGACTCCAAGAAAGTAAAGGAAATAGAGGACTATTATGCCAAATGCGCAGAGGAAGGTGCAACCGAATCAAATATAGCAGCAAGCAAAAAGGCAATGAGTGCTATGGAGCAGATATTGGGCGATGAAGAACGGCTTGAGCGCCTTGCGGCCGATATTATAGCACACTATACCGCTTCTTGTAACAACAAGCCCGGTGTGGTGCAAAAGGCAATGGTGGTATGCAGCAAGCGTGAAATAGGATATGCCCTGTTGCAGAAATTCCGTAAGCTCCAATCTGACTGGTTCAAGGAACGCAAAGCCCCGGAGGACTATGTGGTACCAGAAAAGGAGATGAAGGAGTTGGTGCCGATGCCGACCATAGCCATGGTTGCCACCCGTGGGAAAAATGATGTCAAGGACATGTATGACTACCTTGGCGACAAGAAGCGCACGAAGGCACTTGAAAATGCCTTCAAACAGGAATACTCAAACTTCCGTATCGTCATTGTCGTGGATATGTGGATTACAGGCTTCGATGTGCCGTGCCTTACCTATCTCTACAACGATAAACCGCTGCAAAAGCATACATTGGTGCAGACCGTCAGCCGTGTGAACCGTAAATATCCAGGCAAGGATTTCGGTTATATCATTGATTATATTGGCATTCGCAATAATATGATGGAGGCTATGAAGAAATATGGCGGTGAGACTTTCGGACCGAGTGAGGATGATGTGCAGCAGGCGTTAGGTGCACTGTTGGTAGAGCTTGAGCTTATCTACCAACTTTTTGTAGGATTCAATCTTAAGCCATTCATAGATAAGAACTCGAAGCCGCTTGACCGACTGGTGTGTCTTGGCAAAGCATCAGAGCATATCTTGACTTTGAGCAAGATGTATAATGTGGAGAAAGAAGGTAAGAAACCTAAAAAGGTAGATGCAAAGACATTCTTCCTGGCTCATGTCAAACGTCTGAAAACCGCATACGATATCTGTCAACCGTCAAACGTACTGAATCACGAGCAGTTGTCGTTATCTCAGTGTTATATGTGTGTTGCCACATATATCCGCAAAGCATCGGGTGAAAAGCACGATACAGAAAGTATGAACCGTGTTGTGCAACGCATGGTGGCGGAAGCATTGCAATGCAACAGTGTGGTAAGCATACTTGACACCGATGTGGAGGAAAGCATCTTCAGTCCCGGCTTTATAGAACAACTCAACGGAGTTAAGTTACCGGCTACTCGCCTTGAAGTGCTCGTTAAGATGTTGCGGAAAAGCATTGCTCAATATAAGAATACAAATAAGTTCGCTGCAGAAAAGTTTGAAGACCTGCTCAAAAAGACACTGGAAGAATATCATAACCGCCGTGCAGCACTTTCTTCGGTCGAGGCAACCCAGACGCAGAAAGACACGGTGGACGAAATTATCCGTAATGCCACACAACAAGCACTCGATATACTTGGCAAACTGGGCGAGGACAAAGACAGTTTCCGTAAACTTGGGCTTACATTTGAGGAAAAGGCTTTCTATGACATACTGATGCACATGCGCGATGTCCATAATTTTGAATACGGTACAGACCGCAAGATTGGTTCGTTGATAATCAACGACAAATGCAAGGCACTCGCCCAAAAAGTAAAAGAGTTGATTGACACTAAATCGTGTTTCGCTGATTGGCTGTCAAACGGCAATGTGCGTGCCGAACTCAATCAGGAACTATGGTTCTTGCTTGATGAAAACGGCTATCCGCCTGAATACAGTGATGACGTTTTTGATCAGATCCGTGACCAAGTGGGAAACTATAAGGAACATCAATCTACTCCACGGCTATATAGTGTTAATTCCGACTATTATTCATCTATGGTTGCAGAACCGTAATTCTGTTTGTAAGATAAACGGTTTAATAGGTTTCCTGTGTCATCATGGATGAAGAAATTTTAAAATACAGTTTATAGAGTATATAAAATGAACTATAATGTCAAAAAGAACAAAAATAAGTCGGCAAATCAATATGCCCAATAATATTGAAAAGGCCACAAAAACATGGCAACTGATACTTGCAGGCTGTTCTCTTGTTGGAACAGGTTTTGCCGCAGGCAATATATGTTGGTTATAATAACTCCAAAATAGAATATCAAGATAAAATAAATGAATATCGTGAACGAATTATTGTGATTGGTAAACAACACGAGAAAGAAATTCACGATTATAATCTTGAGATCTCTACATTAACAAATGAAATTAATGATTTAAAGCAACAGATTAGGCAACTAAAAGAAAAAGAAGATGAAAAAAATACTCAATAATCTGAAAAATCATATTGTCTACTACCTATTTATGGCGATATTGGTTGTGTTAGGGGCATACATGATTTATACTAATTATTCTTATTCTCGTCAGATTGAAGAGAATAATAAAATTATTGACCATTTGATGCTCCACACAACTTTAACGAAAGATCTGATAGAAGAGCATACAGACTCTACTGGAAGATATTTTGTAAAAAAATATCTTATTAACACAGAAACTAACAAGCCCGTAACTTATTCTGAGTTAGATACGTTATATCACATATACTATCAAAAAGCTAAAGTCTATGAAATCTTATTGTTACATGCAAAGAAGCTTTACCAATTTGATTTTAGCTATAAAGTAATTGGAGACACAATAGAAACATCTATATGGTCCAAAAGCCAAACAAAAATCATAAAGAAGACATTGTATGACGATTGACGATATAAAGAAACTGATAGCTTCTGATGAGTCACGAACTCTGGAACTGAAGAAAACTACTGGCGAGTTGAAAGACGGTATGCATTCGGCATGTGCTTTCCTAAATACCGAAGGCGGATGGTTGATTTTTGGTGTTGCTCCTAAATCGCTGAAAATAATCGGGCAAGAAGTTACTGATAACACACAACGGGAAATCGCTCAGGCTCTCGCAGGGCTTGATCCAGCGGTTGATGTCTATGTCAATTACGTTGATGTGCCTAATTACCCCGGCAATAAGGTCATTGCTATGCACTTTGACGGATGGGTATGGGGTGAACGACCACACACATTCCACGGTTGTCCTTATTACAAGGTTGAGAGTACGACCAAGGTTATGCCACATGAAATGTATGATGAGCGTATCCGTGCGCATCAACCTCAGGTATATTCGTGGGAAAGTCAACCTGCGGAGGGTGTTATCTTGGCTGACCTGAACGAAAAACATATCAAAGGTTGTATACGTCTTGGTGTAGAAGGCGGACGCATTCCGGCAAGTGCCATGAGTACCCCGATAGAAGAGGTCTTGGCCAAATGGAAATTGCAGAAAAACGGTGTGCCTACAAATGGTGCTGTAATGTTGTTCTCTGACAACATCGACGAGTTTCCACAGTTTCGATTGAGAATGGCTCGTTTTGTTGGTACTGACAAGAATGAGTTTGTCGACAACCAGCGTGCCGAGGGTGGATTCTTCGACCTTCTTGATGCCGGAATGGCTTTCTGTTTTAAGCACCTTAACCTTAGCGGAAAGATAACCAATTATAGCCTCCAGCGCGAGGAAAAACTTGAAGTGCCATACAAGGCATTGAGAGAGGCTCTTATAAATTCTCTTTGCCACCGTCAATGGGAG
Source organism: Prevotella sp. (assembly GCA_030539375.1). GTDB lineage: Bacteria > Bacteroidota > Bacteroidia > Bacteroidales > Bacteroidaceae > Prevotella. The sequence continues at coordinate 9,733 of JAUNSB010000074.1, read as the reverse complement.
AAATACAACCTGACGAATAGCATCGCAATCTATGATGACCGCATAGAAATTGCGAATCCCGGCATATTCCCTCCGCAAATCACACCAGAGTCAATCAAAGAGCCGCATGAATCATATCCGTATAATCTGAAAATTGCCGAAGCTCTTTATAAATCAACATATCTGGAAAGTTGGGGCAGTGGAGCCAAACGTATCATGGATGCATGCCGTGAGCAAGGTATAGAAGAACCCATCTGGAGATGGGACGGCGGTTTTGTGATAGTTACATTCAAACGACCTAAGCATGACCCAAGTACGACCCAAGTAGGACTTAAGTATGTTCCCGCTACGGCTCAAGTTCAGCGACTGGTTGAATTGATGGGAGATGAATATATGGGTATGAAGGAAATCATGGAGCTGTTTGATTTGAAAAGTATCAAACGATTCAGAGAGAATTATATCCAACCCGCATTGGCTGAAGGTGCTATCGAACGTCTATATCCAGACCAAGCAAATCATCCAAAACAGAAATATCGTTTAACTGATTCTGCAAAAGAATGGCGAAAAAATATGTAAACCAATGAAAGAAAATACTAATGCTGTCTATACGATTAATAATACAATATTTGCAGATGATAATGCAGTATTGAAACTTATGTATATTCTGGAAACAGGGCATACAGAATTCTTTATGGCCTTATACGATGAAAAATACATATTCAAAGCAACAATCCATAGATTAGAAAATGGCAGGTATCAATTGAAATATTCAATTCCCGAATCATTTTCAGAGTCAATAGACATAGATGATTTCTTTAAGAAACCAGCAGTTTTAGCAATCCCTTCATCAGACACTAAAATTCCGAATTTTAATATCATAATTAATCAAAGTGATGTTGAAAGCGTTTCGATATCGATTAACGAAGATGGCCCTCGCAATGCAACCGTAACATTAAAGGCTTTTAGAGCGGATTTTGATGATAAGATCTGGAATAATTCCAAACAAACAGCGATTTTCAGGTTTAATCCTTCAGAGTTTAATCCATGTCACAAAGGAATTATTTATGATATAACGACAAATATTAATCAAACATGTACATTCAAGAATGCTGTTAAAATTGGAATTGGCTTAAAAACATATCTTTTTTATTACGAGGAAATTTCAGAAGAAATTGGATTTTTTATTATAAAAAGTCCCGATTTGATTTGTTATAATGAACTGGAAGAAGTTGTAGATGCAATTCGTTCAGCGTATGCCTTATTAACAGGCTATTTTATTGCAGAGAGTGTTTTTTATTTTAGCATGCAGCCTAAAAAGCGAGAAACTCTCACATTTAGGTACCAAAGTCTAAACCGTACAATTAATTCTAAAAAACCGATGTTGGATTATCATCGTTATCAAAATGTAAGTGATAATCGAATCTTAATGACATCTGATATTTTCGAAAAGTTCGTTCAACTTCTATATAAAAATACAGAACTTCGAAGAGCGTGTATCCTCATTACTCAGGCAGGAGCGGTTGATAATATTTCTAAAGGATGCCTTGCGTCGGTTTCACTTGAGACCATAACTACAGTGTTTAACATAGAAAAGTCGAATAAACATCGGGCAGGCAAACTTGTAGACGACAAAGCAATCGCTTCACAACTGCAATATGAACTACAAAAGACCGTAAAAAAATTTAAGGATAAACTTGATAAAGTTTTATGGAATAAATTATGGAATAAAATATGTAAGTTCAATGAGTTACCCAATGCAGACAAACTAACAAATCCATTTGTCAAATTAGATATAAATCTTTCAGCAGAAGAAGAATATTGTATTCAATGTAGGAATTTATATCTACATGGTAATATTCCACAGCCCAAAGAAAATGAATACAAGTATTTAACTCAAGATGAATTACAACTGCTAATTGCTAACAGACTATGTATGCTTTCTGCTATACTAATACTAAAGAAAGCCGGATACAATGGATATGTTGTTGACTGGGGAGCTACTGAAATTGTTTATAAAAGGGAAATTGCTGCAGGGCATGGCAATAAACATCTTTCATTTCAACTTAGAGATATGGCAGCACATAAGGACAATGAGAAGTGATATTGTACCCGACATTCTTTTTGATGTATTTGTATCACTATTTTCAGCTATTTTTGTGATGGCACAGTTAGCTGATTGACAGACGTAGCAATTATATTATTGATTTTATATTATTGAGTGGAAGAAGAGTATGAGCAAATATCGAAGAACCATCGTAACACTTGACGACACACAGTCAAAGAGGGATTATATGCTATTTTGTGTGTTTGAAAAACTGTGGCCCGATATGGTGCTTCCGTCGCCACTTCATAGCCACCATTTGGGCAAGAACTTTAACAACGACGGCAAGTTTGACATTGGCGTTCACATTGATGAGATTGATCTCGATGCGAATGTGGAGGATGACCCTTTGCCATATGTTCGGTTGAAGAGTCCCGTGGAAATACTTTGGGGTGATCTGAGGCGCGATCCTGACCCGGGATGCAGCGGGTTTATGCTTAAAAAGGGAGATTATGATATTGATTCTGTGACGGAAATGCTCCCCCAATCTAAGTCTGTGCAGCAAACATGGGCTTGGTTTGACTTGCAACGCCGAATGTTTGTTTTCTTAGGAGAGCACAATATCAGGCTGAATAGAATTGGCGCCTTCACACAGAAGCATTTGGGTATGAATCTTGCCGAGCATCCTTTACACATTGGCTGCATCTATGTTGTTGAGTACAGCCCGATTAAAACCGTGCATATTGAAACAGTACCAATGATACCTGCGGTAAGATTGGAAATTGACTGGAGGTTTGGGGCTGTCAGGGAAGAAGTGAATGTGATAATTACCGAGAAGGTGACAGATAAGCAAAGCGTTCCTCACATCTTTTCACAGCAGGTAAAAAAGGAAGAAACATTTGCTCTTGTCGAGATGAATAATCGTCCAAGGCAAATTGACATTGACATAAAAAATAATTCCGGCAAAGTTTTATATTTTCTTCGGAGTGTGTCTTTTATCAGTTCGATTGTTATCGGATCCTCCCCGAATGCGAATGAATCCGAACAAAAAACGCCGGAAATGCTGGGTACCATTGGTCTGGAGCACTATCTTGGTCCGGCCATTTTGGAGAAGGAGGCTCAGAAAAAGCGGGCCGCTATGGAGTTCGTGTACTTCGATGGAGACCCAACCCAAAAGGATGAAAACAAAAAGGATGCCGCAGGCTATGTCAACAGAATGTTTGGCAAAGCGAAGAGTTGGTTAGCCATTGCAGACCCATATTTCTCCGTAGATCAGTTTCATGAATACATTGTTCCGCTAACAAGCGCTGAGATGTCGAAGATTGTCATCGTCAATTGCAAGGAGCAATTAGAGACTGTGGCACATCAGATGGGAAAACTATTCCAAGAACTTGAAAAGGAAATTGAAACGATCGTCCGCGACTTTAATGCGAACCATCCTTCTTGCAAACTTTCGGTATATTGCATTCAGGGACAGGGGCGGTTGCATGACCGCTTCATCCTAACGGAAAAAGAGGGTTGGCAGATAGGCTCATCACTGAGCGAGTTTGGAGCAAGGGCATGCTGTATAATCAAACTCTCTGACAGTGCCCACATGGAATTAAGTAAACTTATCAACGGATGGTGCTGTGAGCAAATATCCAATATAATCAACTAAATGACTAATCATGGAACGGAAAGATTTGTTTCTAAATAACAACCTATCTGCAATGTTGTCTCGTCTGCAAATGAGTGAATACGAGATGACCTCTGAGGAGCAGAAAGAACAGGCATTGCTGCAACAGCATGCCGAGGCAATCATACGCGAACCAGAAAAATCGATAAATGCGGAGGAGTTAATAAATCATAGTGTCAGGTTCTCTCATATTGATGCAAGTACGCTAAAACTGATTATCGAAGAAACGGATTCCGAGTTGCTGAAGATGCTACCTACGTTGGAGAATGCTGCATCCATGATTTTGCTGCCGCCCGAGATATTGATTGCAGGTCGGGAATTAATTGCCAGCGGTAATCATGCCGGATTGGTTGCCATTTTGAACGCCTTACGCTACGTGCCGTTGCAAATAGCCTTTTGCTATGACATAAGACATCATTGTGATTTTTGTCAGGTGCTGAAATCATTGGATTTGAACAAATTGAAATTTCCCCACTCTTTTCTTATGGCATTCTTCGACCGTTGGTTTGAATGGATTACACAGGTTGGCAACAATCTTTTGAGCTATGAGGATGTAAGGGGAAATTATGACAGGAATGAAAGAGCACAACCATTGAAGGAGGAGGGACTGGCAATCAAAGCAGAATGGGAAAGAGATTTGCCCACAATGATACATGAAATTGTGGCTGCGTTCTCTCCGTATCTCAGCGTAGAAATGCTGCTTGCACATGCAACCCAGAAGTATTTGCGGAATGACACGCTTTTCAATCCTTACAGTTCCAATTTTAATCTTTGCCTTGAATTGTTGTGGAACGAGTTGTCTTTGTCTGCCACGTTTGAGAATGTGGCAGACAAAGATTTGAATCTGAACATGATTATGTTGATGGCCAATAAGGCGGTGGCTAACGATGACCCGATATGGGGCCGAAAAGTTTTTGATAAATTGTTGTTTTGCCTGTTAAACAACAATTTCAGTGGCATGGAGAAGGACTCGCTGCTCGATGAGAAACGGCAAAGAGAGATTGCCGAGTTGATACTTCTAATCAATCCTTCACTCGATTTCAAGCAGGAAGTCAACCACGTTACCACACGTTTTCAAGGTTGGAACATTGACTATAAACAGGTGTATAATGAAGCAAGGAGAGAGGCTTATTTGATGTGTAGCCTTTTCAGAGTATTTGAAATCCGAAAATTCAATGATGGCACATTATTTACTCATTGGAAAATTTTGCTAGATATTTGCCTCTGGGAATATCAGCGCTGCGACAATGAATACATTCTGCATGATGAATTTAATGTTCCGTTCTGTGTTGCCGTTGAGATTGCCGAAAAACTTGGCGATAACAATTGCCGAGAATATCTGCACGATATTATCATCAACAATGTACTGAATATAGTTTCTTTGCTAAAACTATTCTCGGGATGCAATATTATACTTTCCGAGAGAACAGTAAAACGCTTAATTCAAAGAATAGAAGCGGAGTGGCCGTCAGCAGCAATGCTGATGAAAGTAAGGGGACAGAGTGCACTCAAATCAAGAATAGAGGCTTTCATTGAACAGATAAAATTACAGTCAACGTCGCGATAATCCGACCGGATTTATCATTTTCAAATTGCTATTACCAATGCCTTTGTCAAGATGGATAGGATTGATGCCGACGTACGAATCGACATTATCGTTGTTACCGAGACACCCGAAACCGACACCAAATCAACTATATATCGGAGGCTTTTTTATTCCGAGGCTGTGATGAATATGCAGAAAAGAAATAAAAGGTAATATTGCCAACAAATAGTTTTGGCTTCATTACCTTTCTTAGGAGAGAATTGAGTTTATTCCGCAAAGTCCGTTGGAAAATTTAGCGAATTTGAAGCTTCTTCACGTTGTTTCTCTGGCGGATGATATAAATGCATAGAGTGTTATTCTGTACCTCATTCTGAAATTAGCTCCCTTGTAAATTATAAAATTCCACAGTAAGTAAGACATCAATCACATTTTTCATTATAGCCGCCATGCGTTTGTTCATATTTGTTGTCATAGGCTTCAATATAATGTTCGTTTTGCAAAAAAACTATGGTCGGTTTTTAGAGAAAAATCATGAATTTTAAATTCCACTCATACAGAATGCATGGAATGAAAAGCATTGGATAAAACCCGAATTGGTTGAGCAACCAGAACTGATGCAGGTAAAATTGACTTTGTTTTTTGCGAATGACCCAATAACTGCCCCAATAAAACTGACCGAAAGACAGAGCATGATACTACAAAAAAATCGCGAAGATAAGACTCTAACCAAGGAAAGTTTATGTATAAAAACAGGACTATCTGATGCTACAGCCAAACGTGAGATTGCGTATCTGAAACGGATAGGTGTGCTGAAAAGAATTGGCAGTAAAAAGAATGGATATTGGGTGGTTGGTAAATGAAAAGAAATTAGAGTTGCTATAATAGCGAAGATTGCAAAATAGTGTTGTGATGTGAACATTTTCATGTTCCCCAGCTTGCTGCTTGTATGGACAACCTCCCGATGATTTGAAAGCGATCGGGGTATTAGGCTACCCCTGATATGCATTTCCCGTACAATGGGCAAGCCCAACGCTGAAACGGAAATGGCAAGAGACGGATTGCGGTGTACACTACACTTTCCGTCTCTTGCCATGATTGTCTTGCTGATTATTGATGGCAGGATGCTCCGTAATGTGTTCCCAATAAGTGGTGAATGACCTGATTGAGGACAAGACGGCTGTGCCAGATACATCAGTCAGGTGTACAGGATTTTCTCTCCCATGGTTTGGCGATTAGATACTGACGGAGATAGCCGATTTCTGCTGTTTCATCGGGATTGTTCTTCAATTCGCTGGCATAGCCGATGGCTTCCTGTCTCGCCCTTTCGTCAAGCGACTCCCACAGCACCTGCGATTCCCTGAGGCAAGAGTCGAGCGAATCGACCTTTGGATAGATTGTCGCCATTCGCTCAAAGGGAGTGCATTCCGCAACGATTGGCTGCGGTTCGCTCTCTTCACTGGGAATAATTGTGGGTTCGCTGTCTTTGGCAGTCTTACTCATCGGAGGTGTCGTCTTCGCCGTCTTTGGCTTCTGCCTGTTCCGTCCCTTTGCATTTTCTTTGTTGACGATGCGCCTTCTCTCTTCCAAGTCAGTCTGCATGTCGATTTGCTTCTTGAACAGGGAAAATAATGCCATCAGTATGGTGTTGCTCCATTTGGGTTGTGTACCATCGTGCGCATAGCAAGCGATAGCCTTTGCCATCTGACCTGCGTCCTTGTCTTCCATTTGTGCCAATGTGTGGAAGATGTCTTCTGAGAAAATAAGTCTCTTCATGCTTTTACTTCTTTTAATGTTTCACTTTAGATAATTCTTTTATGTATGCCCTGGGAATAAAGTCAAGTAAACTTGAATGTTTAATGTGCTTTCAATAGTGGGCTTCGGGATTGGCGATGTACTTCTTCTTGCCATCCTGTAGCACCATACGCTTGTTGCGAAGGAAGGTGACAACATCGACAACCTTGTTGTAGTTGAGCTTCACCCCTTCTGCCAGATAGGCATTCTTCAGCGCATTACAGAAAGCTTCGTAGTTATAACAGGTGGTAACCGTGAAGACCCGCTCCAGCACATTGAGATGAACCTTGCCGGAGATTTCTCTGTAGGGGTCGAAAGGCTCCTTCTTCGGTCTGCCCACACAGACAGCAGAGGGCGTGTAGTCTGCCACCAGTTCCGGCATCGCCTCTTCATTGATGCGGAAGGCGAAAGGCTCAAAGTCCATGCTGCGGATATGCACGGCCTCGACCACGCTTATGCTGCCGTCAGCCTTGTCCTTCTCCACCTGCATGACTGTCTCAGCCTTGTTGTTGAGTTCTGTTCCCACATGCCCTCGGGCATTGTCGTCCGACTTGTTCTGGTGAAGGATGGTATGCAGGTGCAGCTGGTACTCGTCCGTCCACTGCATCAACTTGGAGATGACGAGGGATGATTCTGCAGGGGAGTTTATGTCGTGGATGAGGTCACGCACACCGTCGATGATGACAAGACCGAGATTCTCTGTACTTCTGATGGCTACATCTATGATGGCGAGGCGTTCCTCTGGTGTGTTTTTCCTGAGGGCAAGGAACTGCAGTCGTCCGCAATTCTTGTCTTCGGGAAGCCCTGCCAGACGCAGGATGCGCTTCATCACCTTTTGGCAGTGATAGGCACTCTGCTCAGTATCGACATAGAGGATGTTTCGCTTGTTTTCGGGGAGCGAGGCTGTGTAGCACAGCACGGGACGGTCGCACAGGGCGGCGGCGACAATGGCAGAGAGGTTGAAAGTCTTCTTGCTCTTCGCCTTGCCTGTGGATGCGCTGAAATTGCCGAGAGTGCCGATGCAGACTCCTTTCACCATAATTACCTCCGGCTGACGCTCGCACTCCGTCTCCACGCTGAGAACGGCATTCTTCCACAGACTGACAGCCACGTCATGACTGATTTCTTTTGTACTGTTCTCCATGCTCACCTCCAGTCCGCTTTGTTTGGTTTACGTCTGTTAGCAGCAAGGATGGCTGCGTTCTGTTCCTTATCGGTCAAAGGAACAGGATTCTTACGGTTACATTCCAGCCATTTGTCAAGCTCGTCCTGATAGAGGACATACCGCTTTCCGGGCTTTGTGGCAGGAATGGTGCCGTTACCCAATTTCATATAAAGGGTGCGAAGCGGTATCTTCAGATAATCTGCTGCTTCCTCCACAGACATTGGGCGGTGAGTGTTCTCCTTGCGTTGTCCTTTCTCTTTTTGCAGACTGGTGAGCATCTGCTTCATGCCGATTACCTCATTCCGAAGCTCGGCCACGACCTGCGGGAGGTCGTTGAATGTAAGTTCGTTTGTCATACTTTTGAAAATTAAGTTGCGGCAAAGGAACTGAATGATATACCTGTGATACGGTGTATTGACGGTAATCGCCAGATAAACTCAGGATAATTGCACTATCAAGAAACAAAGGGTAGAAACAGGATGGAAGAGAAATAAAATGGGATAAGAAAACGTGTTATATGGCAACCAATAAGCAATAGCAGGGCGTTATGGCATAAAAAGGGAATGGCATATAACAAAAAGGGAAGCCCGTGAGAGCTTCCCCACATCATATTGCAAAAATTAGAGTAAAATGGTTGTGGTTAAAAGTGGAAGATATAATTATCCGTGTGTACGGGTCTGTCGAGTTTGATATGTCCGTCATCAGGCGAGCTTGTCAGACTCCTTTCCAGTGAAATCACCTCAATGTCCGCAAGCTCGTTGGGGAACAGCCTTTTGATAAACTTAGCCTGCACTTTGCCGGAATATCCGTTCTCAAATCCGAGCCTCGCGGCGATGTTCCAAACGAAATGCTTGAAAGAGACTGTTTTCAGCTTGTCTCTGTTTTCATGGACAAATTTCAACTTGACAGGTTTGGGCTCATAATTCGGATTGTCGCACCATGCACGTATCTCTTTACGGAGCAGGTCAAGCTCCAGTATTTCAATAAAGGGAGACATCATCCTGCCGACATAATCTATGATGCAATCTACAAGCAGTTGGTGCTCCTCCTGCTTTTTGCGCTCAAACTCGGCACAGTGGGCATGATATTCTTCTGTGCTCATTGGTTGGACGGCGGCAGTCGTAGATACAACCGACTTGACAACAGTATTATCCGATGAGGGAGCAGCTTCTGTTTTCACCTTCTCAGACTCTACTCCCGTAAGTTCTGCTCTTGACAGCCAAATCCTCATCAAGTCAACAGGCAGGTACTGGAACAATACTAGATACAACAGCCATAACAGGGCATTGCAGCCAAAGAAGGAAACGGTGTTTACAAACGTGCTTCCTCCGAAGTCGTTACCGACTTTGCAGGACAGGATGAGCGATACGGCAAGGATGGCTGTGCCTGGAAGACCATAGAAAAGGCAGGTCTCTTTGCTGATAATCGTACTCAAATTTCTCATGTGTTATATTTGTTTTATTGTTCGATATTACGTCTTACTGACGGTTATTTACAGCAAAGTTACTATGGCGGTTTGGGTATATGCGAAAATAG
>JAUNSB010000073.1:17788-21099 GCA_030539375.1 Prevotella sp. | reverse complement strand
AACAAATTAAGTTTAACTCTCCTAAAAGTGACAACCTTTTTCAGTTAAGGTCAATGTGTTTAAGTTGACCGACTTTAAATATATCAAAGACGGGACTGATAGAAAGCTAAAATGGGAAAGAAATAATCATGTAAACAATAAATAGAATCTTTTAAAAAATAACAGATATGGAAAATTATAAGCATTTACAACAGCTGACAGGATGGTCGGATGCCATCTTTCAGGCAATAAACTCGGAAGAGGAGGCACGCATCTATATGGAGGCGGGCTTAGTGGAGAAAACAGTGAACGGACGCCCGGCGCTGACTAACCCGACAATAGACGGGAAAGCTTATAACTGCCGAAAGGAGTGGCTGAAAACGAAGTTTGCCGACTATGACAGCTGGAAGGACTGAAACAATGCCGACCTTATGGGTGAGGGCTACCCTCCGAGGGATGATAACGGTGACCCGTATGAGCTGCATCATATAGGGCAGAGGCAGGACTCACCCTTTGCCGAGCTTACCTACTGGCAGCACATGACTGACGGCAACAACGCCATTCTGCACCCTAAGCGCGAGAGCGAGATTGACCGCCAGCAGTTTGAGCACGAGAAGGCTGCGCACTGGATGGCACGGTATGAAGACTTTAGATAGTGAGGAGTGTGGAGTGAGGAGTGTTCAATTGGCTGCGCATATAACAAAACTACACAGAACACTAAAAATTCCTCTCGATTTTATCATTTTTTTGCTGTATTTGTCGTTTAATCAATAAATTATTAGTAAAATCGTAACCTCTGCCTCAGATATTCACAGGTAGCCATTATCTTTGCACCTGAAATCAATAAAAACAGTGAATTATGGAAAGGGATAAAAGTAAATGGAGTCACAAGCATGATTATCCACTTGTAGAGGTTTGGAATACAAAATCTGTATTGGCGCGAGATATTGTGCCAAGGCTTCAGGCATTCAAGGCACTTGACAAGCATGGATATCCTGAAATGGCAGGGGATATGAAGCAGTGGGACAAAATCATTCAAAAGATGATAGATGCTTTTGAACTGATAAGAGGCAGTGTTTGTCATACAGAAGAGGAAAATAAAATCATAGATGAGGGATTAGGTCTTTTCAGTAAGTACTTTCTTTATCTGTGGGATTAATGGTAATAATAAAGGGATAAGCCTATGGAATTTTTAGACGGATACCAGTCTGATAATCTGGAGATGCTGCCAGTGGAAGTGCTTGAGGATGTTGTCATCCGTATGCGTTCTGACTCCTATCTGAGTGACTACAACCGGAGGGGGCTGCTGAGAGATTATCTGGACGAAAGGCAGTGTAAACTGAACAAACAGTTTGTATATACAGACGAAAATATTAAGCGGATTGAGGATATTAACAATCTGCTGGCGGAAAAGGTGATAGAGGCAACAACCATCTGCTGGAACATCTACAAGGAACAGATGGAGCTGAAGAACAGCGGGTCGGAGATGTATCGTCCTGTGCAAATCACACCAGTGCTTGAAATACCCTCAGACCTGTATTACAACCGTGACGATAACGACCGGCAGATGGTATTCACGACACATGAGGCCCAGTTATGGATCGTTATGGTGGAGAACTTGAAGCTGTCATGGAATGAAATATTGCCTGGTACGGCAATGTTGGGCACAGAACAGGACATGGAAATCAGTCTGGAGGACTACCAGAACAATGTGCTGTGGGGCAGCGACTATAATGAAGCTCCTGAGATACGCAGCTGGGGGAGTGTGATGAGAATTGACTATGAGAAGACAAAGCACATCTGTTTTAACTGGGCTTCCCATAATCTGATAGACTTTTGCGGGATGCCCATACAGGATGTGCTGAAGATTGATAAGTTTAACCTGAAAATGAAATTTGAGTATGATGAGATATGAACGTGGATATCCAAAGAAAATAGCAATAGGTGAAAACGGCATTAGCGTGTCGGACGTGGAAAGTCTGATACTGTCGTTGTCGTATGACCTTAATATAGGTGAGAATTCTAAACAGTATCTGATGAAATACTATACATCCGTACGGCAGGAATATCTTGACGGACATTATGAGATGACTGATGAACGGCGTAACCGTTTGCTGGAGGTTGACCGGATGCTGTGGGAGAAGCGTGACTTTATGTACATGGTGTATAAGCTGCATATCGATAGAGCTGTACGGATGTATAAGCAAGGTTTGCACTTTCCCAAGAGTGTCTCATGCCACTTTGAAGTGGATAATAACCGGAATCAGAGAATTGACGACCGCACGTGTGATTTGTTTGACATACTGTGTGGTGAAGCGAGAAATAAAAAACACAACTGGGGGCTTATACACGATTATTGGCATATTACCCACATTGATGATCGCGTTCTGCAGATGACCAACAAAATGGCCAGGGAGATGAAAGCCAACGGTTTGACCAAGGCGCTCCATGACCTGAAAGAAAGATATACATTGGCATGGCAAGACGTGGAGATAATCTCAGGATTTGTGTTCACGATATACTGTGACTACGGCAAGTGCTGAACTAAAAATCTTATCACCATGGACAATGCCCCGCTGGTGTCGCATTATTTCGTATTATTCCTCTCGATTTTATCATTTTTCGCTGTATCTCATAAGAATCTGGTCTAACTGACCGACATAGTAGAACGGCAAATTTATCAGACGGAAAGGCTTATTATCAGGATTGGGAGTGGCAATGTCCTGTATTGAAAGAGATCCACTCCATATCCTGACAGCCACAACACGACGGTCACAGTTGTTGACAAATGTATGTAGTGAACGAGATAAGTGAGCATAAAACAAAATATAAAATATTTTTTTATATTTTTTTGTCAAATGGAAGTTGTATTTTCTAAAACATAGGCAACATTTGGCTGATTTATTCTAAAACATAGGCAACTTTTGACTTTTTTCCTTCTAAAACATAGGCAACCATCGGTTTTCTCTCTGATGAGGGTGGTTTTGGCACATCTCCATGATGTTTTTCTTAAACCTATGCCCTGAATGGGCGTATGCCTATAGTAAATTTGCATCGTGGAATAGTAAAAAACGTAAAAACGACAAGAAAATGAAAAAGAACAGATGTAAACGGGGAAATTATCCCTACAGCTTTGTGGAAAGGAAAAAACAGAATAAGCGGGATAAGGATGAGATAAAACTGAGCGAACTGTGGGGGCTAAATTCAACGTTGGGAGCAATCATATCGTCCTATCTGAGAGAGTTCAAAAAAGCCAGCGGCTATTCGGGTGCCACTCCAGGCTCACACAGTCTTCAGCAGGTTGACGGGAAAACTATTGTTTTGGACAATGG
>JAUNSB010000073.1:0-17778 GCA_030539375.1 Prevotella sp. | reverse complement strand
GTGTGACACATTGGACAAAATGATATGGTCGTTTGAACAATATGCGAATATGGACGGACGTTTTAGGGAAGTCTCGGAAGAATACAGAAACAGGCTGCAGGAAGGAATAGATCTTTTTGCGAAATATTATTCTGACCTTTGGTACTGAGGAGATTACAAATATATGCGCCGTATCAGTATGCTGTAGAAAAATAAATATGCAGTGAGTTGCAAAAAATACGTAAAAATGGAAGAAATTTGCAGTTGATTGCAAATTTCTCGGAAAATATAGTTATATTTGCAGTCGATTACAAATTTATATAGAGTAAGCACGACAATGAAGACCGTAGAAAGAATAGAATATCTGTCGCAACTGAGTATGTGGCGCGACAAGCAGATTGTGAAGGTCATTACAGGCATACGCCGTTCTGGCAAGAGTACATTGATGGAAGGCGCAAACTTCAAGACATGGATTTATTGGAGCGCATCATACGTTTTCTTTCTGACAATATCGGCAATCTGATTTCCATACGTACAATATCCACGAATCTGACAGCTGGAGGCAGAAAGGTTTCGGAACACACGGTGGAGACTTATCTGCAATCGCTTACAGAATGTTATCTGTTCTACCGTGTGTGCCGTTATGACATCCGTGGGCGGCAGTATCTGAAGGTGGGACATAAGTATTACATCTGTGACTTTGGTTTCCGCAATCTGCTGTTGGGAATCCGTAACAACGATTTGGGGCATTTGCTTGAAAATGTGATATATTTGGAGTTGCTGCGCCGGGGGAATCAGGTTATGATAGGAAAGATAGACAACGCTGAAATTGACTTTATCACTTTCAAGTCGGGACAGACCGCCTATTACCAAGTGGCACTGTCTGTGCGGGATTCTGCCACACTGGAACGCGAGTTGAAGCCTCTACAGCAAATAGATGACCATTATCCCAAATATCTTATCACCATGGATGATGACCCTTTGGTGTCGCATAATGGAATACAGCAGATCTATGCCTTAGACTGGTTAATGAAAAAATGATAATCTAAAAACATAGGCAACTTTTAGTATTTTCTGATGTTTTTTCAAACCTGTGCCCAGAATGGGCGCATGTCTGTAGTAAATTTGCACCGTAAAAACAATAAGGACTAAAAAAATTAAAGACAATGGCATCTAATCTGATTAATAAGTATGTGTGGCTGGTGGACACGATATACCGCAAGAGGAAAATATCGTTTGAGGAGCTTAACAGCCTGTGGCAGGACAATGACATAAGTGAAGGGGCGGAGCTGTCGAAACGCACTTTCCACAAATGGCGGGTTGCCGTGGAGGAACTGTTCGGACTGGTTATAGAGAATGAGAACAAGGGCGAATACCGGTACTTTATCCATAACGAGAGTGCCGTGTCGTCGGGCGGACTGCGGTCGTGGATTCTCAACACACTTACCGTGAGCAACCTGCTGCAGGGATGCAAAGGCATAAAGGATCGCATAATGCTTGAGGATATTCCGTCAGGTCAGCAATACCTGTCGCCGATAATAGAGGCGATGAAGGAGAACCGCATGCTGGGCATGACCTACAAAGGGTATTACAGCTGTGAGCCAAGTACATATACAGTAGAGCCATATTGCGTGAAACTGTTTAAGCAGCGCTGGTATATGGTGGCACGCAAAACCGATACCGGAGGGATGAGGATTTATTCGCTCGACCGCATTATAAGCCTGCATAAGGAGAACGACAGGTTTGCATATCCGAGGGATTTCGATCCCGAAGAGTTTTTCTACGGATGCTTTGGTGTGATAGCCTGCGACGGCAGCAAGGTGGAAACGGTGGAACTGCAGGTGACAGAAGACCAGGCAAACTACATACGCTCGCTGCCGCTGCATGAGTCGCAGAAAGAGATATACAGGTGCGAGGCATACAGCGTGTTCCGCTATTCTGTGCGACCCACATACGATTTCATGCAGGAGGTGCTGTCACATGGAGCCGATGTTGAGGTGCTTGCTCCTATATGGTTCCGCCAGCAGGTAGCAGACGTGGCAGGCGATATGTGGAAGATATATAAAGGAGGTAATAACGACAAAAAACAGGAAGAAAAATTATGAAGACGATAGACGGTTATGACGTGAAGATATTCACCGACAATATAGAGGAGTCGGCAACGGAGCAAATCAGACAGCTGGTGAGCATCGACGTGTTTGCCGACAAGAAGATACGCATAATGCCGGATGTGCATGCCGGTGCAGGCTGCGTGATAGGATTTACGGGCAACCTTGGCGACAAGGTGATTCCCAATATCGTGGGAGTGGACATCGGCTGTGGCATGAGGGTGCTGAAATTCAGGCTCGACGGCGACATCGACTTCCATGCGTTCAACAATCATGTGCTTGACAATGTTCCGTCGGGACGAGACATTCGCGAAATTACATCATTACAGTCTATGGACGATGCCATGGACATATACCGTGAGGCAAAGGAGTTGGTGAGTGGTCTGCGTTGCTACCGTGAGCTGAAAGAGCAGAAGCGGCTGTTTAAGGCAATAGGAACACTTGGCGGCGGCAACCACTTCATTGAGCTTGACCGCGATGACGAGGGCTACACCTATCTTGTGATACACACGGGCAGCCGCAACCTCGGCAAACAGGTGGCTGAGATATATCAGAAACAGGCGGTGAAGCATCTCTCGGGATGGGACGAGATAATGGAGGAGCAGACACGCATCATTGCCGAATATAAGGCTGCCGGACGGCGCAATGAACTGCAGAAGGTGATAGCCGAGCTTCACAACTCGTTCAGGATGCGTAAGCCGCCGATGCCGCAAGACCTGTGCTATATCGAGGGACAAACGCGCGAAGACTATCTTCACGACATGCGCCTGTGCCAGAAGTGGGCTGTGCTCAACAGACGGCTCATAGCCATGCTGCTCATGCGGTTCTTCGCCGACACCGAGGTGTTGGAAGAGTTTGAGAGCATACACAATTATATTGGCAACGACAATATCATACGCAAAGGCTCCATATCGGCATACGAAGGCGAGCGGTGCATAATTCCGCTCAACATGCGCGACGGGTCGCTGATATGCACAGGCAAGGGCAATGAAGACTGGAACTGCTCGGCACCTCACGGCGCAGGGCGCGTGCTCAGCCGCAGCGAGGCATACGGACAGATAACCATGGAAGAGTTCACAGCGGCAATGGCTGGCATCTATTCAGAGTCGGTCAACGATTTTACACGCGACGAGTCGCCTATGGTGTATAAGCCCGCCAAGGAGATAATAGAAAATATCGGACCTACCGTAAACATTGATACGATAATACGTCCGATATTCAATTTCAAGGCGTCAAAGTAAAAAAGACTGTGATTATACCAGTCCGTGATTCATCAGACGCTCTTCTGCCAGTTTCTCATATTTTGTGCCGGGACGACCATAGTTAGCGTATGGATAGATGCTTATGCCGCCACGCGGAGTAAACAATCCCACCACTTCAATGTATTTGGGATCCATCAGATTCACGAGGTCTTTCATGATTTTATTCACGCAGTCCTCGTGAAAATCTCCATGGTTGCGGAAACTGAAGAGATAGAGCTTCAGACTCTTGCTCTCCACCATCTTCTCGCCAGGCAGATACATTATCTTTATCTCTGCAAAGTCTGGCTGTCCCGTTATAGGGCACAGCGATGTGAACTCTGGGCAGTTGAACTGCACCCAATAGTCGTTCTCGGGATGCTTGTTCTGGAATGTCTCCAGCACTTCCGGAGCATAGTCGCTCCTGTATTCGGTCTTTGCGCCAAGGGCGTGCAGACCTTCATTTTCTCTGTTGTTGCTCATATTTTTTTTTATTATTTTTATTGGGCTTATAGGGCTTATAGGGCTAATTGAGCCAATAAAGCCTATTAGGCTAATTGGACCAATAAGCCTTATTGCCTTCTATTGAAAGAACTTGAATATTTTATATTTCTCAGCCGTGTCGTAGGCATCCTCGCCCTCAAACTTCTTTGTGAACCTCACCACCTTCACCGTTGCTGGCAATGCCACAATCTCATAAACAGTCTTGAGGATTACCTGCGACACCATGAGAACAAGAAGCTCATGGTCGGGCACAATGCCATAGAACGCCAGGGGAAAGAATATCAGCGAGTCGGCACTCTCACCAAACACCGTGCTGAGAATAGCGCGATATGAAAAATGTCTGCCCTGTGATGAGATTTTCATGCGGCTCATTACGTAGGCGTTGACAAACGAGCCTACGATAAACGCCACAAACGATGCGGCGGTGATGCGCGGAGCAAGTCCGAAGATGGCGTGGAAGCCTGCCTGATTGTCCCAATAATCGGCACCGGGAATGATGTCGGCAAGAGCACCGAAGCCCACAAACAGGGCGTTCATAAAGAATCCCGTCCATATCAGCAGGCGTGCCTTGCCATAGCCCCACACCTCGCACACACAGTCGTTGATGATGTAAGAAACAGGAAACACTATCAGTCCGCCCGTGATGTTGAGCGGTCCGATGGAAATCTGCTTTGTCTCAAGCACGTTTGCCGTTATCAGACAAACGCAGAAGAGTATGCCGAAAAGCATAAACAGCACACTCACCTGTTCACTGTTTTTTTTATTTTTCATCTTATTGTTTTTTTAGGGAGGTTAGACAATGACTCCCGACTCCTCACTAAATACTCATCAAAAGCCACGCCATGTAAGTTGCGAACATTGCTGCGAGCACAGCCCCCTCCCAACGCTCCACACGATATTTGGTGTAGGAGAATAGCCACAGGGGAACTACCGAAAATCCCATCGTAAGGATGTCGGCAAGCGTGATGCCCTGAATGTGCATTGGTGTTATTACCGATGTGGTGCCAAGGATGAAGAGGATGTTGAACACATTGCTTCCCAGCACATTGCCGATTGCCATTGCGCTCTGTCCCTTGCGTGCCGCCACAACACTTGTGGCAAGTTCGGGCATCGATGTGCCTCCTGCAACGATGGTGAGTCCTATCACAGCGTCGCTCACACCGAGCGAGGCGGCAAGCTCAGAGGCATGGCTTACAAACACGTTACTGCCAACAATCAGTCCTGCCAATCCAAGCACCACGTAGGCGATGCTCTTCACCACCGGCTGAGGTGCAGAGCCGTCGGTATCGGGCTCAGATGCCTTGCTCGTCTTGAAAGTGTATGCCATATACAGCACAAACACCGCCAGGAGAATCACACCGTCAATGCGCGACAAGGTCTTGCCTGACAGCGACAACGAGGTGAAACCGTCCATGCACAAAACAATTATAAGCAGCGAGGCAAACAGAGTGACAGGTAAGTCACGCCTTACGGTGGTCTTGGCTATCGCCATCGGAGCCACCATTGCCGAGCATCCCACAATCAGCAAGGTATTGAATATGTTGCTGCCTACGACATTGCCGAGAGCCATGTCGGGAGTGCCGTGCAGTGCCGACATCACGCTGACAAACAGCTCGGGCGCACTGGTGCCGGCTGCCACAATGGTCAAGCCTATTACAATCTCAGAGATTTTCATACGGCGCGCCAACGCCCCGGCTCCCGAGGTCATGCGGTCGGCTCCCCAGAGCACCAGCGATATACCTATTATTATAAATACAATGTTCTGAATCATTTTGTTTTTTACATTAAAAGAAGATGAAGTTAAAGACACTCCTCACTCCTCATAGTCATCGTCGTCATCATCAAAGAAGAATCCATCGAACGAGTCACCCACAAAAGAGTCGAGGCTGCGGCGTTCCTTCTTTGTGGGACGTCCAGTGCCGCGCTGACGGTCGATAAAACCGCTTATGCGGTTCATCTCCAACAGCTCATACTGACTTTGCGGAGTGACATTCTCGTAGATGCCGGGTATGAGCTTTGCGCCCACACGCTGCTCGATGGTCTGCAGAATTTTGAACGAATAGGTGACAGGCGGCTTGCGCACACTCACTGTGTCGCCGACCTTTACCATGCGTGAAGGCTTGACATTGGTTCCGTCAATCATCACCCTGCCGTTCTTGCAGGCATTGGCAGCAATGGAGCGCGTCTTGAATATACGTGCCGCCCACAGCCATTTGTCTATTCTTGCCTCGTTAGCCATTTAGTTTTTTCTTGTTAAAAGCGTTCATTGTTATATTCACTCCCGCCAACACAAAACTTTTGATTATCTCCACGGCTGTGTCAATCTGCGGAGCCAGCGTCTGCAGCTCCTCGTCGTTGTACTTGCCAAGCACCCACTGAATCTGCATGCCGCGCTCAAACTCATTGCCTATGCCCACGCGCAGACGGCAGTACTTGTCGGTGCCGAGCACACTCTGAATGTGTCCCAGTCCGTTGTGACCGGCATTACTGCCAGAAGGTTTCAGCCGCAGCGCACCAAGAGGCAGGGCGAGGTCGTCGACCACCACAAGCACACGCTCAAGGTCGATGTTCTCCTTGTTCATCCAATAGCGCACAGCATTGCCCGAGAGATTCATAAACGTAGACGGTTTGAGCAGAAACACCTTGCGCCCCTTGAGGCTTGTCTCAGCCACAAAGCCGTAACGCTTATCCTCAAAATGAATATTGGACGCCTTAGCAAAAGCGTCCAATACCATAAATCCTGTGTTGTGGCGGGTCAGGTCGTACTCATCGCCGACATTGCCCAAACCAACAATCAAATATTTGTCCATAGTCTGATGTCAGCAATGATTACTGAGCTGCGGCAGCTGCACTACGAGAAGCACGTGTAGCCTTAACAGAGCAAACAACAACCTCAGGAGAGGTTACCAGCTCAAGATTCTCGAATGAGAGAGCGCCAACCTTGATGCTCTTGCCGAGACCGAGGTTTGTAACGTCGATGTCGAGCACCTCTGGGATAACTGTGTAAGGAGCCTTAACGTTGATCTTGCGGATAGAGAGGTTGATACGTCCACCATCACGAACACCCTGTGCCAGACCGTTGAGCTTAACAGGAATACCCACTACGATAGGCTTCTCTGGGTTGATTTCATAGAAGTCTGCGTGGAGCAGAGCATCGGTTGTGGGGTGGAACTGCAGCTCCTTCATGATGGCTGTGTGCTCAGTACCGTCAATATTAATCTTGATTACGTAAACGTGAGGAGTGTAGACAATCTTGCGGAGCTCAGTCATTGGAGCAGCAAACGAGATAGCTTCAGGCAGACCGTTCTCGCCCTTCTTCTCACCGTAGATGTTACATGGGATCATACCCTCCTTGCGCATTTCTCTTGAGGCTTTCTTGCCGATTTCGGTACGCGCCTTACCGTTAAGTGTAATTTCTTTCATTTTTGTGTTACTCTAAAATTAAGTATAAAAACATTATTGTGCTTAATTCACCATCACACTGATTTTAATCGATGTGCCCGAAAAAGCGGTGCAAAGGTACTGCTTTTTTGTCAAACTTCCAAACTATTAGCAAAAAAATCTCAAATATTTTGCTAAAATCTTGCATTTTCCAAATAATATAAGTAATTTTGCAAAAAAATAAAGACAGATTAGAGAATCATCAATAAAAAGAAAGCGGGAAATATGATTAACAGAGAATTGATTAGAAACAAAATCGTACAGTTGACCTATGCTTATTATCAAAACGGTAGCCAGAACATTGACACGGCTGAAAAGGAATTGTTTTTCAGCTTGTCGAAAGCCTATGACCTATATATAATAATGTTGTCGCTCATGGTAGCAATAACAAAAGAGGCACGCCGTCAGCACGAAATAGCCACGGTGAAGGCTATCCGCGAAAACAAGCCGCAGCTTCCGCAGCGCTTCATCTATAACAGATTCATAATGCAGCTTGAAGTCAACGAGGAGCTCAACGACTTCACAAGTATGCAGAAGCTAAAATGGGAAGATCATCCTGACATAGTCCAAAAACTCTACAAGCAGATTATAGGCAGCAACTTCTATGAGGAGTATATGAACAGCGCCACCGATGATTATGCTGCTGACCGCGAGTTGTGGAGAAAAATTTACCGCATGCTTATCGAGAACAACGATGATATAGATGCCATGCTCGAAGCTGACAGCCTGTATTGGAACGACGACAAGGAGATTGTGGACTCGTTTGTGATAAAGACCATCAAGCGCTTTGATGAGAAGAACAAGGAGAAGCAGTCGCTCATACCAGAGTATGAGAGCGACGAGGAGCGCGAGTTTGCACGCAAGCTGTTCCGCGCTGCCATCCTCAACGGCAACGAGTATCAGAAATACATGAGTGAGGCATCTAAGAACTGGGACTTCTCGCGTCTTGCCTACATGGATATAATCCTGATGCAGATTGCGATAGCCGAAATGATGACGTTCCCCACTATACCGGTGAGCGTAACCATCAACGAGTTTATTGACTTGTCAAAGCGCTACAGCACACCGCGCAGTGGCGGCTACATCAACGGTATGCTCGATGCCATAGCGCGCTATCTCATAGACAATGGAAAAATGCTGAAGCAGATGAGGAAATGAAGAATGAAGAGTGAAGAATGAAGAATCAATTACCGGCGACGTAAGGGATTAAGCCAAATTTCGTGCAAGCCAGTATGAGAGACTAAGTTCTATAAAGTCAGTTATTGAATTTACAATTACGAATTAATAAAAACTAAATAAAACGAAAATGACAACAGTTACAATGGCTGCGCAGGCAGCACAGGGAGGCGGAATGAGCATGATTCTCATGCTTGTGGCAATGTTTGCCATCATGTGGTTTTTCATGATTCGCCCACAGCAGAAGAGACAGAAAGAGATCCGCAACTTCCAGAATGCACTGCAGGAGGGACAGCAGGTGGTTACCGGCGGCGGCATCTATGGTACAGTGAAGCGCATCGACCTCACCACAGGCACCGTTGACCTCGAAATAGCAAAGGGTGTGGTGATAAAGGTAGATAAGGGCTCTGTGTTCAAGGACATGTCAAGTTCTGCCAACCAGCAGAAATAACAGACTACGGGCAAACCACTACGTGAAATGCTGAACATAAGCACTATAATGCAACATGTCAGAAACTTCTTATTTAGGATAATCAATAAGGAGTTTCTGATTTTTCTGTTGTTTTTGGTGCTTTCGGGAGCCTTCTGGACCATGACCACCTTCAACGAGGTGTGGGAAAAGGAGATAAAGGTTCCGGTTCACATTGTCAACGTGCCACAGAACATTGTTCTCACAAGCGATGAGGTGGACACGGTGAGGGTGATTCTGCGCGACAAGGGATTTGTGCTGGTGAACTATCTTATTGGCGACAACGAGCACGAGAAGATAGGCATTAAAGCCGACTTCAACACATATAATAAAGGTAACGGCTACGGAGTGGTGGCGGCAGCGGAGATACAGCGTATTCTCTACAAACAGCTTGCTTCGTCAACCAAGATTGTGCAACAGCAGGGTAAGCCCGACAAGTGTGAGTTCACCTACAACTACGGTCAGAGCAAGAAAGTGCCGGTGGTGTACACCGGAAAAGTTGAGCCCGAGGAGCTGCATTTCATATCCAATGTAACCTACAGCCCCGACAGTGTGCTGGTATATGCCTCTCACAAAAAACTCGATAGCCTTGAGTGTGTTTACACCGACCCTATCTACATCACGAAGGCTCACGACACACTGAGCGTCTACACCCCGCTGCGCAAGATGCAGGGAGTGAAGATAAGTCCCAACAGCGTGAAAGTGACTTTCCACACAGACATTCTCATTGAAACCACAATCAGTGACATACGCATAAAGGGTGTCAATGTGCCCGATGGAAAAATAATAAGGACATTCCCGTCGAAAGTCAACGTTACGTTTGTTACCGGAGCAAAATCTCTCAAGGACATCAAAGCGAGCGACTTTGTTGTGGTGGTGGACTACGATGACCTTGTGAAACATCCATCCGACAAGTGTACACTGCATCTTGTCCGCCAGCCGCATGAGGTGCAAAAGGTTAGGTTGAGCATGAACAGCGTGGATTATCTGATTGAGGAAAACTGAGAAATGAAGAATTTTCGTGCAAACCGAGTGGAGAGCCAAGCTTGCTTGAGCTTTTCCGAGGTGCAGCCGCAAATCGACGAAGTCAATGAAGAGTGAAGAATCATACGCAGCCAATTAATAAATAATAATTAATAAATTAATGAAGGTCGCCATAACAGGAGGAATAGGCAGTGGCAAGAGCTATGTGTGCCGGATGCTTGCAGAGCAAGGCATTGAGGTGTACGACTGCGACCATGCCGCCAAAGTGCTCATGAACTCGTCTGCCGCCCTGCGCCAGCAGCTTACGCAGCTCATAGGCGACAATACCTATTTGCCCGACGGCAGGCTGAACAAGGCTGTTGTGGCACAGTTTCTGCTGAAGAGCGATGCCAACAAGACCGCCATCAACAATGTGGTGCATCCTGCTGTGGCTGCCGACTTTGAGAACAGCGGCAAACAGTGGCTGGAAAGCGCAATACTGTTTGAGAGCGGATTCGACAAGCGCATTGCCTTCACTCATGTCATCTGTGTCACGGCGCCACTCGAAGTGCGTATAGACAGAATATGCAGCCGCGACTCCATCTCGCGCCAAGAGGCGCAGCAATGGATTGACAAACAGATGAGTCAGGAAGAGAAAGCTGCCAGAAGCAATTTTGTCATCGACAATGACGGGAAAAAAGATTTGATAACACAAATAAACATTATAGTAAACAAACTAAATTCAGACTAAAAGAAGAAATATTATGTTACAGACAATTTTATCTATCGCCGGAAAACCGGGATTGTACAAACTTGTAAGCCGTGGTAATAACAATCTTATCGTGGAGGCTCTCGACAGCACCCACCGCCGCATGCCAGCTTTTGCCACCGACCGCATAACATCTCTCGCCGACATAGCAATGTTCACCGACACCGAAGACGTGGCACTGGGTAAGGTGCTCGCATCAATGAAGACCGTTGAGGACGGAAAGGTATGCTCTGTCAACTACAAGAAGGCTTCGGGCGATGAACTGCGCGAGTACTTCGCAAAGGTACTGCCAAATTACGACCGTGACCGTGTGCAGGTGAGCCACATCAAGAAGCTCATACAGTGGTACAACATCCTGATTGAAGCCGGTGTGACTGACTTCGAGGAGGAGATGGCTCCCACTGAGGGCGATAACATAGATGACCGTAAGGAGAAATAGTGAGGAGTGTGGAGTGAGGAGTTTCCCACTCCTCCTACATCTCCTACCACTCTTACAACTCCTACCCATCCTACAAAATACAACAACTAACTAACTTCAACTTTATGCAACAAAAACGCTACGGACATTTTGACGACCAGAATCGTGAATATGTCATCACCGACCCGAAGACCCCATGGCCATGGATAAACTATCTGGGCAACGAGGATTTCTTCTCCCTTATCAGCAACACCGCCGGAGGCTACAGCTTCTACAAGGACGCAAAGTTCCGCCGCATCACACGTTACCGCTACAACAACGTGCCGATGGACAACGACGGGCGCTACTTCTACATCAAGGATGCCGACACCATTTGGAGTCCGGGATGGAAGCCGTGCCGCACGCCACTCGATTTCTACGAGTGCCGCCACGGCATGGGCTACACCCGCATCACGGGAGCAAAGAACGGAGTGGAGGCATCGGTACTTTTCTTCGTGCCGCTGAAAACATGGGCCGAGGTGCAGAAGCTCACCCTGCGCAACACGTCTAATGAGATAAAACACCTAAAGCTGTTCTCGTTCACAGAATGGTGTCTCTGGAACGCCGCCACCGACATGGAGAACTTCCAGCGCAACTTCTCTACAGGAGAGGTGGAGATCGAGGGATCAACAATCTATCACAAGACAGAGTACCGCGAGCGCCGCAACCATTATGCCTTCTACACCGTGAACACCGACATCCAAGGGTTCGACACCGACCGTGAGACCTTTGTAGGGCTCTACAGCGAGAAGTCGGCGCCCGACGCCGTGGTGGAGGGCAAGCCGCGCAACAGCCATGCCCACGGATGGAGCCCAATAGCATCCCAATATATAGAGGTGGAGCTGGCTCCCGGCGAGAGCCGCGACCTTGTGTTCCTTCTCGGATATGTGGAGAATGAGCAGAACGAGAAGTTCGAGGCACACCAGACCATCAACAAGACCAAGGCTCACTCACTGATTGAGGCTTTCAACACCACCGCCAAGGTGGATGCAGCCTTCAACCAGCTCAATGAATACTGGAACCG
This sequence comes from Prevotella sp., assembly GCA_030539375.1. Taxonomy (GTDB): domain Bacteria; phylum Bacteroidota; class Bacteroidia; order Bacteroidales; family Bacteroidaceae; genus Prevotella. The sequence goes on along the minus strand of JAUNSB010000073.1, from coordinate 5,650 downwards.
CCTGCTCAGCAACTTCACCGTAAGCAGCGGCAACGACAAGCTCGACCGCATGGTGAACATCTGGAACCAGTATCAGTGCATGGTGACGTTCAACTTCTCGCGCTCGGCATCGTTCTTCGAGAGCGGCGTGGGGCGCGGCATGGGATTCCGCGACTCCAACCAGGACCTTGTAGGCTTCGTGCATCTTGTGCCGAGCCGTGCCCGCCAGCGCATCATCGACATCGCATCAACACAGTTCCCCGACGGCGGCTGCTATCACCAGTATCAGCCGCTGACCAAGCGTGGCAACAACGATATAGGCGGCGGATTCAACGACGACCCATGCTGGCTTATCTTCGGCACTGCCGCCTATCTCAAGGAAACGGGCGACTTCTCTATTCTCACCGAGCCTGTGCCATTCGACAACCAGCCGGGCAGTGAGAAGACTCTCTTCGAGCATCTCAAGATTTCAATGGAGCACGTCACCCGCAACCTCGGACCGCACGCGCTGCCGCTCATAGGCCGCGCCGACTGGAACGACTGTCTCAACCTCAACTGTTTCTCGTGGGACCCCAACGAGAGTTTCCAGACCACGGAGAACAAGAGCGAGGGCTCAAAGGCTGAGTCGCTGATGATTGCCGGACTGTTTGTGGTCACGGGCAAGGAATATGTGAGGCTGTGCCGAACGCTCGCCGACCGCGGCGAGGATGCCGCCAGGTATGGCATTGCCTGCTTTGCTGCCGAGGCTGATGCAATGGAAGCTGCCGTGAAAAGCATGGACGAGGCTGTGCAGAAGCACGGCTGGGACGGCGAGTGGTATCTGCGTGCCTACGACTTCTACGGCAACAAGATTGGCTCAAACGAAAACGAGGAAGGCAAGATATTCATCGAGAGTCAGGGCTGGTGCACCATGGCTGGCATAGGGCTCGACAAGGGAATGGTTGACAAGGCTATTGACTCCGTGGAGCGTATGATGGACTGCGAGCACGGCATTGTGCTCAACAATCCCGCCTACAGCGTGTACCACGTTGAGATGGGCGAAATTTCGTCCTACCCCGAGGGCTACAAGGAGAACGCCGGCATCTTCTGCCACAACAATCCGTGGGTAATCATCGGCATGACGGTGGCAGGCAGAGGCAACGAGGCTTGGGAGCACTACACAAAGATTCTTCCGTCGTATGTGGAGGAGGACCGCCAGACTCTGCACAAGGTGGAGCCCTACGTAAACTGTCAGATGGTGGCAGGCAAGGATGCCTACAAGCCCGGCGAGGGAAAGAACTCATGGCTCACGGGCACCGCCGCATGGATGTGGCTCACCGTAAGCCAGTATATCCTCGGCATACAGCCCGACTACGATGGTCTCGCCATCCGCCCGTGCCTTCCCTCCACGGCTAAGGAATACACCGTAACCCGCCGTTTCCGCGATGGCGAATACACTATCACGGTGAAGAATCCCGACGGCATGGAAACTGGCATAAAAAGCATAACCGTCGACGGCAACGCCATCGACGGAAATGTGATACCAGCAACTCCAGGCAGCCACACCGTGGAAGTTGTTATGGGATAAGTCTTTTCAGCGGGCAAACTATCAGGTTGCCCTCATCATCACGCAGGTGCATTCCGTTGCCGCGGCAATAGCGGAAATACTTGCAGTCAGCACATTCAGCCTTACGCATCCATTCACGGTTGCGGTAAGGCTGAAATTTGTTCAGCCACACATCCATGAAATCATTCTGATAGATGTTGCCCTGATGGAAGTTGGAGCGAATGCTGGCGCAGGCGGATATTGAGCCGTCGACGAGTACCGAGCCTACGGTGACACCAGCCTGACAGCCAAAGAAATGACCGCGTATGTCGCCCTCGTAGTTACCCATAAATCCCTCGCAGCCATAGCTCGCAATGATTCTGCCCTCCTTTCGCGTCTGCTTTATGAAGTCGAGAATGCCGCGATACTCCTCACTGGTGAGGTGCATGTCGGGGTCGGCAGCCGCCCTGCCCACAGGAAACACCGCCACAATGCGCCACCGCTTCACTCCCTTGCCCACAAGAAAGTCGCGGATGGCAGACAGCTGCTGATAGTTGCGGCGGTTTACGCAGGTGAGAACGTCGAAAATCACATCACCGTTCTCCACAAGCATGTCAATTGCCTGCGTCACCATCCGGAAACTGTTCTTATGTCCGCGCATCCAGTTGTGGTTGTCCTCAAGTCCGTCGAGGCTCACGGTCATGGTGTGAAGTCCTGCGTCAATCAGTGAGCTGAACCGTTCTGGAGTGAGCCGCAATCCGTTGGTCACCATTCCCCACGGGAAGCCCCGGTCGTAGATGGCGCGCCCGCACTCGGCAATGTCGTCGCGCATAAGCGGCTCTCCGCCCGTAACAATCACAAACACCCTGTGAGGGTCGGTCACCTCGCTTATCCGGTCGAGCACATGCAGAAAATCCTCTTTTGGCATGTCGGTGATGCCGGCTTGTGTCTTGCAGTCGCTGCCGCAATGGCGGCAATGCAGGTTGCATCTGAGTGTGCATTCCCAGAAAAGCTGTTGCAGCGGGTGCTCCTCCACCAGTCTGTCATATTGCTTGCGCCACAGTTCGAGTGCCAGCTTTCTGCGTAGCGACAATGGTAATGCCTTTGTCATTTCCTCCTCATTGTTTCTTTTTCATTGTCTTGTTGGCTGTTATCTCGTAGGTGCCGCGGTTCCAGGCACCGTCACCATCTTTCACCTTTTCAATAGTCATGTCCTTGCCGCGCACCGTGTCGTTGGCAAAGGTTCCTCCATTGGCTTCACCGTCAACATCCTCAAAAGTCACTTCAAGCAGTATGTTGCCTTGGCCATCAGACGAAATCCCCCACGCGTTTGCTGAATATTCGCCCTTTTCGTCAGTATATACAGGTTCATCAGTCAAAGGACGGCGTCTATCGTCGTATGTATCGTTTGCCTCAACCTTCACGCCGTTTATCGGCTTGCCGTCGGTGTCTGTCACCTTACCTTTTATAATATAATGTGTCGTAGGGGTTCCATACAGACATATATTATTACCGGGATCATCAATTTCATTTTTGTTGCACGATGAGAATCCCAACAGCGACAGGAGTACGCCCGTCATCCAATTGTACCAGTGAGTTAATTTTACTTTCATATCACATATTCTTTAAATGAGTAATTTTTGTTATTCTGCTATTATAACACGCTGCATGGCATTTTATTGCACGTAAAAATATTTTTTTTGCGATTTATTTGGCAGATTGGGATATTATTTGTATTTTTGCAGCATAACATAAAACAGGTGAGTAGATTATGGCAGACAAGAAACTGAAACTGTGCCCTGTTGGCATACAGACATTCTCGAACATCATCGAGGGAAACCGTCTTTATATAGACAAGACGGAATATGTGTATAACCTGGCGCACAGCGCTCCAAAGTATTATTTTCTGAGCCGCCCGAGGCGGTTCGGCAAGTCGCTACTCACCTCCACGCTAAAGAGTTACTTTGAGGGGCGCCGCGACTTGTTCAAAGGCTTGGCTATAGACAAGCTGGAGACGGAGTGGACGCAATATCCCGTGCTCCACTTTGACATGAGTACGGCGAAGCATGTGGACAGGGAGGCATTGATTTCAGAACTGAGCGGAAAACTAACCGACTATGAAAAGGTGTATGGTCGAAATGAACCTGACAAGCAAAATCTGAACCAGCGTTTGCAAGGCTTGATAGAACGTGCCTGCGAGCAGACGGGGCAGAAGGTTGTGGTGCTCATCGACGAATACGATGCACCGCTGCTCGACGTTATGCACGAGGAAGAGAATCTGCCAATTCTCCGCAACGTGATGCGCAACTTCTACTCGCCGCTGAAAGCCTGCGACCCTTATCTGCGCTTTGTCTTCCTCACTGGAATAACAAAATTTTCGCAGCTGAGCATCTTCAGCGAGCTGAACAACATCACGAATATCAGCATGGACGAGCAATATGCCGCCATCTGCGGAATCACCAAGGAGGAACTGCTCACACAGATGAAGGACTATATCGAACTGTTTGCCGAAAAGCTCAACATCACCACCGATGAGATGGCGCTGAAGCTGAAAGCAAAATACGATGGATATCACTTCACATGGCCCTCGCCCGACATATACAACCCGTACAGTCTGCTGAACGCCTTTAATGACATGAAACTGAACAACTACTGGTTTGGCAGCGGCACGCCGACTTTCCTCATAGAGATGTTGCGGAAATATGATGTAATTCCGCAAAAGATAGGACAGCGTGAGGTGTTTGCCTCTGACTTCGACGCACCCACGGAGCGGCTCACCGACATCACTCCACTGCTTTATCAGAGCGGATACCTCACCATCAAGGACGGAGACATTGAAACAGAGCTGTATATGCTCGACATACCAAACAATGAAATTCGCGTGGGACTGCTGCAGAGCATGTTGCCAAATTATCTTGACCGCCACACCAGCGAAGGCAAGACTACGGTCGGGCGTATGTACCGTTGCCTGCTCAAGAACGACATGGAGGGTGCGCTCTGCCTGCTGCAGGAGTTCCTGCTTACCGTGCCCTACTGCGACAACACCAACTACGAGGGGCACTACCAGCAGATGCTCTACATCATCTTTTCGTTATTCGGTATGTATGTCGACGTGGAGGTGCGCACTCCCCGGGGACGTGTGGACATTGTCATGCGCACAGCCCATACATTATATATAATAGAGCTGAAGCTCAATCAGAGCGCCGATGCCGCTATGCGCCAGATTGACCTGAAGGACTATCCCCGGCGCTTTGCACTATGCGGACTGCCTATGGTAAAGGTGGGCATAAGCTTCGACAGCGAAAGAAAAACCATCGCAGACTGGAAAATTATGCCGTTTACACAGGAAAGTCAGGGATAAGCAGCAATAATCAGGGATAGACAGTAGCGATGGACATACAACCGATAGCCTTTTTCCGCTCGCCGCTCACGGGCAAGTTTGGCATACCGCGGCAGAGCGGCATCGCAAACAGCTTGGTGGGCGAGATACGCTTCTGTGAAGCCTACCGCAATGCCGATGCCGTGAGGGGAATGGAGGATTTTGACTATCTGTGGCTGATATGGGGATTCTCGGAGAATGTCAGCGCAAGGAAGCACCTCACCGTGCGCCCGCCGCGTCTGGGCGGCAACCGCCACATGGGGGTGTTTGCCACCCGTTCGTCGTTCCGCCCCAACAATCTCGCATTGTCATCGGTCAAGCTATTGGAGATAGCAGCCGATGCCGAAGGCGGTCCGATAATAAGAGTTGCGGGTGCCGACCTCATGGACGGCACGCCGATATACGACATCAAGCCTTACATTACCTTCACCGACAGCCACGCCGATGCGCGGAGCGGATTTGTTGACACCGACAAGTGGCAGACCTTACGGGTGGACATTCCGCAGGAAGTGGCGGAAAAACTCACTGAAGAAGACGTGAAGCTGTTGCGGGAGATATTGGAACAGGATCCCCGTCCGCAATACCATAGCTCTGAGGACAGGATATACGGCATGGAGTTCCGCCGCCGTAACGTGAAATTCAGAGTTGAGAACCATGTGCTGAGAGTGCTTGGTGTGGAGTGAGATTCTTCATTTTTATAGATATTTTTTGCTCATAGTCCAACCCAATAGGTAACACCCTGATTTAAAGATATATGTGCTGTCTTA
>JAUNSB010000072.1:0-21109 GCA_030539375.1 Prevotella sp. | reverse complement strand
TTATGCATTATGAATTATGAATTATCCCAGGTGGGCTGGTGCCCCGACGGCTATTATCTTCCCGAGCGCCCCGACTACACTCTCGACCCGCTTCTCCATGCCGGCTGCTACTACGTGCAGGAAGCGTCGTCGATGTTTCTCGACCGCGTGCTGCGCCAGTATGTCAGCTCTCCCGTGAGGATGCTTGACATGTGCGCCGCGCCGGGCGGCAAGACCACCACCGCCATGGGGGCTCTGCCTGGGGGTAGTCTTGTAATGAGCAACGAGCCTGTGCGGCAGCGCGCCAACATCCTTGCCGAGAACGTTCAGAAGTGGGGATGCCCGTTGAACATCGTCACAAACAACTACCCCAAAGACTATGTCCGGTCGGGGCTACAGTTTGACGTGGTTCTCTGCGACGTTCCCTGCTCGGGCGAGGGAATGTTCCGCAAGGACGAAGGGGCAATCAGCGAGTGGAGCGTGGCAAACGTGGAGAAATGCCGCCAGCTCCAGCGCGATATTGTGGCAGATGCGTGGCAATGTCTTAAAACTGGCGGTATATTAATATATAGTACCTGTACATATAATATAAAAGAGGACGAGGAAAACGTGCGCTGGATTAGCGAGCATTTGGGAGCCGAAGTGCTGCCCGTGGAAATCGTGGATGACTGGCGCATCACGGGCTCGCTGCTCCCGGGATTCGACGCTCCCGTCTACCGTTTCATCCCCGGCATCAGCCGTGGCGAGGGGCTCTTCATGGCTGTGCTCCGCAAGAGCGGCGATGCGGCTGCGGACAACTGCCGCATGAAGCCTGCAAGACAGAAGACCGATAAATCAAAACTGAAAGCCGAGAAGTTCCCCCATCAATGGCTGCGCTCGCAGGAGGATTTCTGCGTCTACCGTCAGGGCGACCGCTTTGTGGCAATCCACAAAGAGATGAGCGACCTCTACGCCGTGGCGTGTCAGTCGCTCAATATCGTTCACGCCGGCGTGACGCTCGGCGAGCTGAAGGGCAGGGATATCATTCCGCAGCAGTCGCTCGCCCTGTCGACACAGCTCTGCGACGGCGCTTTCCCCATGGCGGAACTCTCATACGCCGATGCCATAGCTTACCTGCGTAAGGAAGCCATAGTGCTCGACGCCTCCGTTCCCCGCGGCTTTGTGGTGGTGACATACAGGCAGCATCCCCTCGGTTTTGTGAAGAACCTCGGCAACCGCGCCAACAACCTCTATCCGCAGGAGTGGCGGATACGGAAAAGTTTGCACGTGTGACAATCTTTCAGTGTAAATGGAAAACTAAACAATGATGAATAATGAATAGAAAATGGATTTTTACGGCCCTTTGGGCGTTTTTGACCATAGTCGACATTAATGCTATGGCAGGTGAGGAACATTGCTCAGTGAGGAGTGAGGAGTGTGGAGTGAGGAGTGAAATGCTGCACTCGGTATTGAGTGACGAAAACGGCGATGTCGTGGTGGCAGGTCCCGACGGACGGCTGGCGGTTACAGTGTCGTGCGACGACGGTGGCGACATCTCCTACACCTTATTATATAATGGCAGGCGGATGATGGAGCGCTCCAGGCTGGGAATAGAGACCAGCATCGGCGACTTCTCGCGCGGCATGAAGCTCGTGGGGCACGAGGTCAGCGTGATAAACGAGGAGTATCCGCTGCCGAAGGGCAAGACATCAAGAGTTAGTTATAAGGCAAACGAACTGGTGTGCCATTTCCTTAACGCCGCGGGGCTTAGGATGGACATAACGTTCAGGGTGGCGGACAATGATGTGGCGTTCCGCTACAGTCTGCCCCGTCAGGACGGCAAGACCAGCGTCACGGTGAAGGCAGAGAGCACTGGATTCCGTTTCCCTGAAAATACCACGACGTTTCTCACTCCGCAGAGCGACGCGATGATAGGCTGGAAGCGCACGAAGCCAAGCTATGAGGAGGTTTATAATCCCGATGCGCCGATGGATGTCCGCTCGCAGTACGGTCACGGTTACACTTTCCCATGTCTTTTCCATGTTGGCGACGGATGGGTGCTGGTGAGCGAGACGGGCGTTGACAGCCGCTACTGTGCGTCGCGCCTGAGCGACTACGCCGACGGCTATACCTTAGCTTTCCCGATGGCTGAGGAGAACAACGGACTGGGAAGTGCGGAGCCGGCGTTTGCGCTGCCCGGCGCAACTCCGTGGCGCACGATTACCGTGGGCGAGACGCTCAAGCCGATAGTGGAGACCACCGTTCCGTGGGACGTGGTGGAGCCTCGCTATGAGAGCAGGAACGATTACAAGTTCGGCAGAGGCACGTGGAGCTGGATTCTGTGGCAGGACGGAAGCATAAACTACGACGATCAGGTGCGATATGTCGACCTTGCCGCCGCCATGGGCTATGAGTATGTGCTGGTGGACAACTGGTGGGACACCAACATCGGACACGACCGCATGAAACAGCTCGTGGACTATGCCCGCGGCAAGGGTGTCGGTGTGTTCCTCTGGTACAGTTCGAGCGGATACTGGAACGACATTGAGCAGGGACCGGTAAACCGTATGGACAACGCCATTGTGCGCAAGCGTGAGATGCGATGGATGCAGAGTCTCGGCGTTAAGGGAATAAAGGTCGACTTCTTCGGCGGCGACAAGCAGGAGACCATGCGCCTGTATGAGGAAATCTTGAGCGATGCCGACGACCACGGGCTTATGGTGATATTCCACGGCTGCACCCTGCCTCGGGGCTGGGAGAGGATGTACCCCAATTATGTGGGCAGCGAGGCTGTGCTTGCCTCGGAGAACCTTGTGTTCAGTCAGGGCTCGTGCGACGCCGAGGCGTTCAACGCCTGCCTGCATCCGTTCATCCGCAATGCCGTGGGCTGCATGGAGTTTGGCGGCACATTCCTCAACAAACGGCTCAACCGCGGCAACGACGGCGGCACCGTGCGCCGCACCACCGATGTGTTTGAGCTTGCCACGGCAGTGCTGTTCCAGAACCCCATTCAGAACTTCGCCCTCGCTCCCAACAACCTGACGGACGCTCCGCAGATGTGCCTCGACTTCATGCGCCGCGTGCCCACCACCTGGGACGAGACCCGTTTCATCGACGGCTATCCCGGCAAATACGTTGTGCTGGCACGCCGCCACGGCGACGCGTGGTATGTTGCCGCAGTAAACGCCACCGGCGAGCCGCTGAAGCTTAGTCTTGCTTTGCCGATGATGGGCGGCAGGGACGTGCGTATGTACCTTGACGGCAAAAAAGGTGAGCCCCGGCTTGGAGAGCTGAGGCTCAGGAATGACGGACGACTGCAGATTACTGTTATTCCTAATGGTGGTGCTGTGGTGGAGACGGTCAATTAAGAGAGTTTAGGCATACCGTGGCTGGAAATTGCAGTCTTCGGCACTGTATCCTGTCAGAAGGTTGCAATTTCCAGCGGTATTCCTGCAGCTTCGAATCCTGGCTTCAGCCTGTCCAGCATTGTGCGCTCTTCCTGTGATGCCGGTATCACGTCGATGCGCTTCACGTCGTCCTTCAGGCTGATTTTACCGTGGTATTGCAGCTCAAAATATTCTATGGGCATGGGCGAGTCGTCGCAGATGCGGTCTATTGAGGCAAAGTTGTCGGCGTTCAGCTCGCCCTTCATTATCTTCGTTGCCAGATAATAGTAGAACGCCATCGGGTTGGGCAGCATCTGGCGCTTTCCCTCGTGTGCCAGTCCCGTGATGCACGTCGCCCTGACATTGTCTGTGCGTGTAGGAACCATAATCTCGCTGTTGCCCATGTTCACCGAGTTGCCCACGCAGAGGGTTGTGTGGTGCATCAGGCGGCTCTTGTCCAGCTGTATCGAGGCGTCGCCGAACTGCATCGACATGTGGGCGTTGACCATAAGGTCGCGCCGGGCGTTGCTCTGCGAGAGGAATCCGTACTTGGGATAGTCGGCAGGCAGCAGGGTGGCGGTGGCGCAGCCAAACAGGTTTTCCGTCACCTGTCTGCGGGTGTCCTCACCTCCGTTTGTCGTTCCCTGATGTGTCTCCATCATGCTTTTTATGCTTCCCGATTCGAGGATGCTTTCCAGCACACCTGTCTGAACCCTGATGTAGAACTCACCGCGTTCAATTATGTTTTTTAGAAAATTTTCTATCACGGCAGCTATCTGCGTGAAATATGGCAGATTTGACAAGCGCCTGTAGTATGCCGTCTGATAGTTGTCAAGATATTCAAGTGTCTTTTCCATACTTTTTTGTTTTAGTCTCTTGTTCTGGTGTTGCCGTGAGCCGTTACTTATACGTCGCGGCTCTTGGCACGACAAAGGTAGTTATATTTTTGTGAAAAGAGTTATGTTTTTAGCTTTTTTTTATAAGTTGGGGTGGAGATATTGTTATTTTTAGGTGTAAAAATCGCTATTTTATGGGAAAATCCCCTAAAATAACATTTTTTTTACCCGATTGTCGCAAAAAAACAGTAAATTTGCAACACTAAACTTTTTAAAAGTGTGATGACGCAAGCGAAAAGACGCAAGCGGAAAAGCGAAAAAGCGCAAGTGAATTATAACTAAAACTACAAAATAGAATGAAGCTAAAGACAACAGTTAAGCAGACTGCTCTTCTCCTTTTTATGAGCGGTGCGGTGTGCGCCACGGCATCTGCCGCAGTGCACGGCGTGTGCAACGAACCCGACTCAGTGTACATGTTCTCCTACTCCAATGCCGACGGTGCGGGAGGATTGAAACTGGCATGGAGCAGCGACGGCAACCGCTGGGTGAGCATTGCCGGCGGAACGTCGTTTGTGAACTCCGACTTCGGTCCCTGGGGCAGCGGAAAGCGTATGATACGCCCGCATCTCGTCCAGACGCGCGCCGACGGGCGCTGGCACTGCGTGTGGGAGGTGTCGAAAACGGGCAAGACCTGTGCCTACGTTGACTCTCCCAACCTCATGGACTGGAGGTCGCAGAAATATTTTGAGAAACAGGACTTGGAGAAATATCAGCCCAAGGATGTGTATGCCACATGGCAGAAGACCGCCAATGTGGGCGGCACGGAATACACGGGATGGGTGCAGAGGGTGGCATACGCCACCGTTGAGAGCCTGCTGCGCTTTGCCGAACACCGCGCCCTGCGCTATGCCCAAAACACAGAGCGCACCGAGCAGGACGCCACTCGCTTTGCCGGACTGAAGACCGTGGGCGCGAAGATTGTGGCAAACGCCGCCGACCAAAAAGCCATAAGCACCGACTTCATAGGCATATTCTTTGAGGACATAAACTACGCCGCCGACGGCGGGCTGTATGCCGAGCTGGTGCAGAACCGCGACTTTGAATATTCTGCCGCCGACATGGCTCGGGACGGCGGCTGGGACCATGATTACGCCTGGAGCATCACTACCGGCGGCAAGCAGCAGAAGATGGAGTTCGGCACCGACAATCCAATACACGCCAACAACAAATATTACGCCGTGGTGAATGCCGACGGCACGACCACCGTGATGAAAAACACGGGCTACGACGGCATCGCCCTGAGGAAGGGCGAGAAATACGACTTCTCGATGTTTGCCCGCGTGGCGGGCGGCAAGGGCGGCAAGGTTGCCGTGAGCCTGCTCGACGCGAAGGGCAACGAGGTGGCGGCGGCAACGGTGAGCGTTACGGCGAAGGACTGGAAGAAGCTCAGCGCCGTGCTCACAGCGAAAGCCGACGTTGAGGCAGGCGCACTGCAGCTGCGGCCGCTCACGCCCTGCACGCTGAACCTCGACATGGTGTCGCTGTTCCCCGAAAATACGTTTCGGGGTCACAAGAACGGACTGCGCGCCGACCTCGCCCAGACGCTCGCCGACCTTAGGCCCCGCTTTGTGCGCTTCCCCGGCGGCTGCGTGGCACATGGCAACGGAATAGACAACATGTACGACTGGAAAGGCTCCATCGGGCCGCTCGAAAGCCGCAAGGCGCTGCGCAACATCTGGGGCTACCACCAGACACGCGGGCTGGGCTACTACGAGTATTTCCAGTTCTGCGAGGACATGGGCGCAGAGCCTGTGCCCGTGCTGGCGGCGGGAGTGCCGTGCCAGAACTCGGGCATAGCCAACCATAACTCCACCTGCGAGCTTGACACCTACGGCCAGCAGGGCGGAATACCGATGAAGGACATGCCGCAATACATTCAGGACGTGCTCGACCTGATAGAATACGCCAACGGCGACGCCAGGAAAACCGCTTGGGGCCGCAAGCGCGCCGAGGCTGGCCACCCCAAGCCCTTCAACCTTAAATATATAGGTATAGGCAACGAGGACATGATAACCGAGGTGTTCGAGGAGCGTTTTGCGATGATTTACAAGGCTGTGAGAGAGCGCCATCCCGAGATTACAGTCATAGGCACCGTGGGTCCTTTCTACGAGGGCACCGACTACAAGGAGGGCTGGCGCGTTGCCACCGAGCTGAAGGTGCCGATGGTCGACGAGCACTACTACGTGGACCCGGGATGGATGATTCACAACCAGAACTACTACGACAACTACGACCGCAGCAAGTCGAAGGTGTATCTCGGCGAATATGCCGCCCACCTGCCCGGCCGTCCAAACAACATTGAGACTGCCATTGCCGAGGCTCTCTACCTCACCGCCGTGGAGCGCAACGCCGACGTGGTGGCAATGACATCCTACGCCCCGCTGCTCGCCAAGGAAAACCACACGCAGTGGCGCCCCGACCTGATTTATTTCAACAACAACGAGGTGAAGCCCACCGTGGACTACTACACCCAGCAGATGTACGGGCAGAACGCCGGAACGCATTACGTAAATTCTACAGTGACCCTCGACACCGACCGCGACGACGTGAGGAAGCGCGTGGGAGTGTCGGTGGTTAGGGATGAGCGCAGCGGCGACTACATCGTGCGGCTTGTGAACATGCTGCCCGTGGAGGTGAGCGCCGACGTGAGGCTCGACGGCATGGAAATCCAGAACCCCACAGCCGTGAAAACCGTGCTCACGGGCGACCCCAAGGACAGGAACGCCCGCCCCGTGACATCCGATTTTGAACTTGGCGGAACCAAGTTCAACTATGCCATGCCGAAGTATTCGTTTACGGTGATAAGGATAAAAGGAGAAAACAAAACTAAGAAATAAAAACCAAAAGACAATTATGAGAAATTTATTTTTGACAATGGCATTGTCGGCGGCGCTCGGTGTGCAGGCACAGGAGCACGTTATGACCGTCGACGTGTCCAGACCGCAGTGTAAGATTAATCCCGCCATGTACGGCATCTTCTTCGAGGACATCAACTTCGGAGCCGACGGCGGACTGTATGCCGAGCTGGTGAAGAACCGCTCGTTTGAGTTTCCACAGGCGTTCATGGGCTGGGTGCCCTTCGGCAACGTCACGGTGCAGGACGCCAACCCCTGCTTCGACCGCAACCCACACTATGTGCGCATAGTGAACGACGGACGGCTGCTGCGCGCCGGCATCGACAACGAGGGCTACCGCGGCATAGGGCTGAAGAAGGGCGAGGAATACCGTTTCTCGGTGTATGCCCGCACTCCCGACCAGAAGCCCGTGAAGCTCTCGGTGGAGCTTGTGAACTCGAACGCCGAGAACCTGCTGAAACAGGCCGTGGAGGTGAGCGGCAGCGAATGGAAGAAGTACACCGTGGTGGTGAAGGCACCTTTCACCGACGCCCACTCACGTCTGCGCATTGTTCTTGAGACCCGCGGAACGGTGGAGATGGACCACATCTCGCTTTTCCCCGTAAACACATGGAAGGGCAGGGAGAACGGACTGCGCGCCGACCTTGCGCAGGCTCTCTACGATCTCAACCCGGGAGTGTTCCGCTTCCCCGGCGGCTGTATCATCGAGGGCAACAATCTTGCCACACGCTACCAGTGGAAAAACAGCGTGGGACCAGTGGAGAACCGTCCGCTGAACGAGAACCGCTGGAACTATGAGTTCAAGCACAAGGCATTCCCCGACTATTTTCAGACCTACGGAATGGGATTCTATGAGCTGTTCCAGCTGAGCGAGGACATAGGCGCCGAGCCGCTGCCCGTGATAAGCTGCGGACTGGCGTGCCAGTATGCCAGCACCGAGCTGGTGCCGCTCGACGAGCTTCAGCCCTACGTGCAGGACGCTCTCGACCTCATAGAGTTTGCCAACGGACCCGTAACCTCCACCTGGGGCAAGGTGCGTGCCGACATGGGCCATCCCGCTCCGTTCAACCTCAAGATGATTGCCGTGGGCAACGAGCAGTGGGGCAAGCAGTATCCCGAGCGTCTTGAGGTGTTCATCAAGGCCATCCGCGCAAAATATCCCAAGATGCTCATCGTGGGCTCGTCGGGTCCGAGTGCCGCCGGCGACAAGTTCGATTATCTCTGGCCGGAGATGAAGCGGCTGGGCGCAGACCTCGTCGACGAGCACTACTACATGGCTCCCGACTGGTTCTTCGGCAATGCAGCACGCTACGACAACTACGACCGGAAGGGACCCAAGGTGTTTGCAGGCGAATATGCCTCGCACGACCAGTCTACGGGCAAGGCAAACAATTTCCTCGCCGCCCTCTCCGAGGCAGCCTTCATGACAGGTCTGGAGCGCAACGCCGACGTGGTGCGCCTCGCCACCTACGCCCCGCTCTTTGCCCATGTTGACGCATGGCAGTGGAATCCCGACCTCATCTGGTTCGACAACCTCAGGATGATGCGCACTCCCAACTACTACGTACAGCAGATGTACGGCATGAACGCCGGTACCGACGTGGTGCCGCTCACCATGGACGGCAAGGCGGTGACGGGGCAGGACAGCCTCTACGCCTCGGCGGTGACCGACGCCAACACGGGCGAGCTTATCGTAAAGTTAGTGAATGCCGGAACGAAGCCTGCCGACGTGAAGGTGAACGTCAATGGACTGAAGAAGCGCGCGCTCACATCGGGCTCGTGCACTTATCTGCAGAACTGCAACCTGCGCGCCGTGAACACGCTCGACGGCGAGACCATCGTGCCGCGTGTGCGCCCCGTGACGGTGAGCGGCAATGCGCTTAGCCTCAAGCTCGCGCCGCAGTCGTTCGGCGTTTACAGGATTCAGATGAAATAAAAGGGCAAAATATTTGCACAGAAGCATTGTTTTTTGTAATTTTGTACCCCAAAACAAATTATAGAATCAAACAAAAGCATAAATGAAACGAATTACAATCAAGGCCGTGGCACTCTGCATGATGCTTCTCGGCGCACAACACACACAAGCACAGAGCCTGGGCGACATTCTCGGTGCTATCGGCGGCGGCACGTCGCAAGGCAGCCAGGGTAGTGACCTGATTTCTGGACTGACATCGGTTTTTTCAAACAATAAGACCGCAACAGCCAAAAACATCGTGGGGACATGGACCTATCAGGAGCCGGCAATAGTTCTTTCAAGCACCAACGTGCTCACCAATGCCGCTGCAAAGGTGGCATCGAACAAGATTGAGAAAAACTTGCAGAGCCATCTTACAAAATACGGCATCAAACCAGGAGCGATGAGCATCACATTCAACGAGAACGGAACTTTCACCGAGAAAATAGGAAAGAAAGCCGTAAACGGTAAATGGCAGATAAAGGACAAGCAGCTTGTGATAACCTACGGTACCGTCAAGCCTGTGTCAATAACCACGCAGATTGACGGCAAAAACCTTATGATTGTCACCAAGGCTGACAAACTGCTTACGTTGTTTAAGACTTTCGGGGCAAAGTCCACCAACAGCACTGTTTCAACCATTACATCGCTGATGAAAAACGTAAACGGTATGCAGTGTGGGCTTACTTTTGTTAAAAAATAGTAAAATGTAAGGGTTTTGCAAGCCGGGATACATATAATATTTGTGTGTCTCGGCTTTATTTTGTAACTTTGCAGCCGCTGTCACGGGATGGCAGCATAAAATTCATTTCTAAACAAATAAAAACAATTAAATTAAACAATGGCAACAAAAATCAGATTGCAGCGCGGCGGCCGTAAAGGCTATGCTTTCTACAGCATCGTAATCGCCGACGTTCGTGCACCACGTGATGGTAAATTTACTGAGAAGATTGGTACTTACAATCCTAACACCAATCCGGCCACAGTAGATTTGAATTTTGAGAGAGCTCTCTATTGGGTAAACTGCGGTGCCCAGCCTACTGACACTGTACGCAATATCCTCAGCCGTGAGGGCGTGTACTTGATGAAGCACCTCCAGGGTGGCGTTAAGAAAGGCGCATTCGATGAGGCTGCTGCTCAGAAGAAGTTCGACGCATGGAAGCAGGACAAGCAGAACGGCCTGAAGGCAATTGCCGAGAGCGAGGCTAAGGCTAAGAAAGAGGCTTATGCCAAGAGCATCGAGGCAGAGAAGAAAGTCAACGAAGCTATCGCAAAGAAAGTGGCTGACAAAAAAGCTGCTGCAGCAGCCGCCGCTGCTGAGGCCGCTGCCGCTGAGACTCCAGCAGAGGAGACTCCGGCAGAGGAGGCTTAATCAGAAAATGCCGCTTTAAAAAACTGGCAAAACAAATGATGACGGGGAGTTTTCTCCGTCATCATTTTTATAGGTACGTTCGGCATGAGCATTGTTACCCGTTTGTCTCAAGATACTTTGTCTTTTAGGACTCGTAGTAGGAAAGTCTATGAATAATGCAGGTTATGGTTAAAATATGCAAACAATTTAATTTCTGTTAGTAAATTTTAGTTTAAATCAATTTTTATTTGTACCTTTGCCATTGGATTGTCCGCTTTGGATTCTTTTTGTCGCCGGCAGACGTGCTCTGTCAATGACAACACAGATGACGCAGGCCACGCCGAGCCAAGTGTTAGGATGCCATTTAAGATGGCTGCCGCGCACAAGGCGGCAGGGTGGGTAGAAGGACTTTCCAAGACATATTGAAGGCGTTTACTCGACGCTGTGTTTGAGACGTACCGAATCTAGCAAATTCATTATCTAAGTCTTGAACGTAGCAACGGTAGATGTCCAGGGTGTGATTATATCAATCCCGTGGAGATCTTGTAAGCACAAACTGTACCCTTTAGGGTGCAAGTTTTGTTGTCTATACAAATTTCTGCGGTGGAGTGTATATTCATATCGGCGTGGGCTTCTGACGTTGTCTGTTCATCTTAGATAGGCAATGCTAGAGCCTTGGTACGTGGAGCGGACAACAGGACGAACCACGCTTTTTTTGTGTCATAATTAGTTTATAAATAAAAAAATATATTAGTTATGAACAAGAAGGAATTTTTTAAGTTTATGGGGCATTCATTAATGTTCTCTGCATTATTTGCCAGTTGTGGTAGTTGTAATCCTGATGTAATAGTTAACCCTATTCCATTAACCCATGATGTACAATCTCCAGGTGAGAATCTTACGTCATT
The DNA here is from genome assembly GCA_030539375.1 of Prevotella sp. GTDB lineage: Bacteria > Bacteroidota > Bacteroidia > Bacteroidales > Bacteroidaceae > Prevotella. Next base: position 9,801 of record JAUNSB010000072.1, on the reverse strand, counting down.
GACTAAAGTACATGAAACTGCATATAAATGTTGGACTCCCAATGGTGGTGACGGCGGTCGTAATCTTTTTTTTATAGTATACGACGGCACATACTCAAATATTTATCGGAAGGAAACAACAACAACTGCATCGATGATACAGGTTACAGGCGGTCATAATAGGCACAAAGCTCCTTTTTATTGCCCAGCTACCAACATGATTGTTTTTGCCGGGCAACCCGAAGGAAATCCTGCAGCAGACATTTATATGGTGAACGCACAAGGAGGTGCTCCAACGCAAATTACGAATACACCTGATGCTGAGGAAGGACATCCATGCCTGAGTCGTGATGGAAAAATGATTGTCTATGAGAAAAGGCTTCGTACCGCAGACGAAAAGTATACAGAGATATGGTTAAAGAACCTGCAAACTAATGAGACCAAACTGCTTGGACATGGACGCACACCTTCGTTCTCATGGGATGGACGCAGCATTGTATGTGTAAGATATGCAAGCGATAGTAATAACACATTTCTTTGTGTTTTAAATATAGAAGGTGGCAATCCCACGCATCTGACAGACGCGGGTATGGGAACTGTATGGCGTCCATGCTTCAGCCCCGACGGGAAGCATATTGTATTTCAATGGTATAAGAATCAGAAAGGTGATACCGACTTGTATGTTGTGAATAGAGAAGGTAATGGTCTTACACAGCTGACAACAAATAAGTCATTCGATGGTGAGCCATATTGGGCTAACGACGGTAACATTTATTTCGCCAGCGACCGTGGTGGTGTTGACGGACATTTCCAAATATGGAGTTTCCGTTATGGGGCAGCAGTGTCAAGCTATGTTCCAACAAACAATGTCTCGACACCAACCAACACATATACAGGCACTTATCATACAGTGTCGGCTGGTGAGACAATTACAGATATAGCCCGGCGCTATGGTGTGACTGTGCGCGACATTGTAAAGTGGAACCAATTGACAACAATGACAATTACTCCTGGAATGAAACTAAAAACATCAGCTCAGTAATGAATTTTCGTTTGCATATAGTGTTAGTTTTTATATTGGCTGCGGTCAATATAAAAACTAATGCCCAAAGCTATAAGACAGACAGGCTTAGTAAGGCGGCAGAGGTGTTGGGACTACACGTAACGCCTGACTCGCTCATGCCTGAACAGACAATAGAGCTTAAAGCAAAAGACGGAAGGATTGTGGCTTTGCGGACTGACCCTATGGGAGAGATAGAGCATGTAGGCGCACCTTTGTTCAGTGAGATTATGCGTGTGTTGCAGCCTTCGCCTGTTTATGATTTTCTGGAGTATGCAGTGTTGAATTGGAAGTACAAGTTCAATCCAAACCAGCTATATCTCTCGAAGGTTATTTTCAAGCAGGGCAGTTGGGAAACTTTGCTTAGTGGAAAGCTCAGAGAGTGTGAATGCAGCATAGAGAATCGTGAAGACAAACTTTACGTTGTCACATGGCAACAAGAGGGCAGGGATATTGCTGTTATAGGTATCCCGATAGAATATGAATTGCTGAATAACGACACTCGCCGCAATATGGAAAAAGATTTTCTAAAAGAGTTGACAGCCAGCAATGCTAATATCTCCAGACCGAAGCCGGCCATTGTATGTGAGGACAGTTTAAGTATCTATGGTACAGAGGGACTGTTTGTTATGCCGGGAAATTCGTACATCATTGATCTGCTTAATCAAAATGTGTATTACAAATTAACTACCGTATATAAGACGGAAAACACTTTTGTTGGTGATGAACCCGCTGTTATGACAATGGAAACGGTTCAACCTGCTGTGGTTGTTGATTCCGAATTTCCGGCTGAGACATTTGCCAACCTGTTGATGTGTGATAATACCTCGGTGCCGGATGCAGTTATGGATTTGGATTTTCATCTTAGTGATTATCATCGCAGACAGGTCACAATGCCATTAAGTCAGTTGAAGGCTTTTTGCCGTCAGCAGGGATGCAAGTTCTATTTTGCATGTGATGGCATACGGGACGGAATGGTACGCGCTGTGACATTTGCAAGTAACTTGTCCAAAGGGTACAATCATTTGTTTAGCTTGCGTATCCCTACAGAACAGCTCACATCGCAATCTCCAGCAGTGCATGGAGACGTGTATCTGTACATTCCCACTATAGAGAAATCAAAATTGTTTGGAACAGCTCCTACGAAAAAGTCGGGCGCAAATTTTAAGTTACCATGAGAGGATTAATATGTTTTTTTGCCATATTTGTAGGTATAACACATCTTATGGCACAGGACAGCAATACAATGCTGCAGCGAATTAATGAAATAAAAAAGCAGAGTGACATTTATTATTGGGACCAATTCACTGACCTAAATTCAGATTCGGCCAAAATAAATGCTACAAAGAGACTGTTGCTTGAAGTAAACCTCAAAAGGTCAGACGGCAATATATTGACTGTGGATGGAATAATGCCGTATGCCAGTTATATAAACATAGATCGTGGCATGAAGAAACAGTATTTTGTATATATAAAAAAGATAGAGGCAGATGCTATTGTAAATGGTGTGCCTCCTGCCAACAGGACTTTTGTTGGAACACAGATTTCAGGCAGTGCGCCCGTGAGCGTTTCTGTTGGCGAGTCGTCAGCACTTGGCTCATCTGTATATAAGAATTTTGTTCCCGATGCTTTTGTACAGCGTATTCTTCAGGCAAAAATGTTTACAGATGTGTATAAACTGTTGAAGTCTATGCAGGCGCAGGGCGATGTCTTACAGTTCGGTAAGTTGAAAGATGTGGAGGATTACAGCTCACTGGATTTGATTCTTTTCGACATGCAAAGTCAGGAGGTTATTACAATGCTGTCTGCGGTCACCTCATCGGGAATGCGAACTAACATGGTTAACGGTTCGGATGACAGTCTCGATAATTATCCGACAAATATGACTGCTGTTATTTGGTTTATCAAAAAATAAAGAAAAATATGAAACGCATAATTACATTTTGTATGTTATTTGCCTTTACCTGTGGAGTATGGGCACAGGACATAAACATGACTATAGTTGACGGTATACAGGACCAGACCGTGAAAAAACGTATGGAACGCGGTATTTCCAGTCTTCTCAGCGAAATAAACCGCGCATGTGCGCAGGAGCGTCCTTTAAGGCTTGACGATATCGACATGGATATCAGCGGCAAACATTCGTTGCAGGCTTTATGGAAAAACCTGCATTTCCTGTGTGAGGACAATCAAATAGTGGAGCGCTGTCTCACTTCGGCCGAGGGATATGTTATCCGCAACATCTACACAAAGGTTAACCCTATGGCGGAAGGGTACAGCGACGAGCCGGAGCGTGCCTTGACGATAAGGCTTACGCGTGACGGGCAGATAGCCAGTGTGGCCATGGCAGCCAGCGATGCCGTTTATGGTCGTATTATGGAGCAGGGACTTAGTGTGTCGGATTTGGAAAGACGTACTACAATCCTCAGTTTTGTTGAGAACTACCGTAGTTTTTATGATGAGAAAGACCTGAATGCCATCAACCGAATCTTCAGTGACGATGCCATTATCATCACAGCTACAGTCCCGATGCTGCGTACCCGTACAAACGACATGCAGACATGGCGCGAGCAGATTACTTATAAAGTACAGAACAAGCCGCAATATTTAAATAATCTGTCGGAAAATTTTAAGCATAACAAGTTTATTAAGGTAACATTCAGCGATGTGGAAGTGGTGCGCCACCCTGTCAACCCAGATTACTATGGCGTGACACTTCACCAGCATTGGAAATCGAGCAATTACGAAGATGACGGTTATCTGTTGCTTGTCTGGCAATTTCGTGACGGCGAGGATCCTATCATACATTACCGTACATGGCAGCCCGACCGTGTTGGCTCGCACACCCTCACAAAGGAGGAGATAATAAACATTATGGATTTCAATATACCTACATTAGATTAATATTGGCATAGGCATGAAGAATTTATTTCTTACATTATTTTTGATGTTTTTAGCGGTTGGTAATGTTATGGCCCAAAAGGCGGTAACCGTGAAAAGTTTCACACAAACCACCGATCATATATCTGGCGGTGACAGACGTAAGGACCTCAACGGAAATCTGTGCGCATTGGTTAAGGTTCAGGTAGTAGACAACATTGAGCGTGTGGAGGGTAACAGAATCGGCAATATTGTTAAGCATGGAGTGGAAAACTGGGTTTACATGTGTAAGGGGTCACGCAACATGAGAATCCATTTGCAAAATCATCTGCCAGTCAAGGTTGTGTTTCAGGACTACCACATAAACGGTCTTGAGAGCAACCGTGTGTATGAGCTTGTCTTGGAAATCCCGGATGCTCCTGCTCCAGAGCAGTTTATTGCAACAAGCAACAGTTCTGCACAACAAAAGTTTACCCTCAACTATACGCCGGAACATGCCATGGTGTTAATTGATTCAAAGCCGTATCGTGGTAATGGACACATTGAAATGCAGTTGCCTGTGGGAGAACACAGTTATATAATTGCTGCCGAAGGGTATATTACAGCAGAGTCAACAGTGAAGCTGACAGAGCATGCTCCAAGGGTTATTACTGAGGTTTTGGCTATTGACAATTCTGCTGTTTCCGTAGCACAGAGTAATGGGAATCAGCCGCCGAAAAATGCAAACTCCGAGAAAAAGCAAAAGAAGAAGGAAACGGTTACACCCAAAACCAAGAAGCCGGGTGAAACCATTGTGGGGGGAGCTATAGCCAATGCAGCACCGAAAGACAAATCAAAAAAGAAAAAACAGGACGCCAATATACAAAAGCCCACCAGTACCCCCAAGCCGGCTGCTAAGCCAAAGGCGTTGAACAAATCTTTTTCATATATCAGTAACGGTGTGACATTTAAGTGTAAAGTCAAAAACGGCTCAGCTACTATAAACGGCTTCGATGTGAAGGCAACAGATGTCGTGATACCGTCGCAAGTCAGCTATAACAATACGTCATATCCTGTTACAATCATAGACACACACATTAACGGTAACAATTACTCTGCCCAAAGGTTGGTCATACCTGATGGGGTGGAGGTTATTGAGAAATATGCGTTTTCTGAGTTCCGTAAATTGGAAAGTGTGACAATCCCCAGTTCTGTGGTAAAAATTGGAAAGAACGCATTCAGAAATATTCCTGGCATGATTTTCAATATTCCAGCTGGGATAAATGAATCCAGTTTGCGGTCAGGTAAGGAAATATTGACAAGGTAGAATTAAAATAGAAGTATAAAAATTTAAAAGACAAATGACATGAAAAAACTTATTTTATTCGTTTTTGCATTTGCAGTGACAATGACTGCATCTGCACAGATTACATGGAATGTGAAGGTTGGTGGCGGATGGGCAATGTGTACCGGCGACATTAACGGTGACATGAAAGGCAAATTTGTGGGTAAAATCGGAGTTGGCATAGAAAAGCCCTTGACTCATAATTTCTCTTTGATGCCATCGCTTGAGGTTGCGTTGAAGGGAACGAAGTGTTCCAATGAAGGTAGTTATTACGATGATTATTATGAGAATTATTATACTTATTCGGTTGATGAAAATCTTAGTCCGCTCTATATTCAGATTCCTGTGCTGGGAGCCTACAGGTTTAATTTGAGCGATGACTGGAATCTTACGTTGAAGGCAGGCCCGTATTTTGCTTATGGAATAAGCGGTAAGTATGAAAATAGCTATTACAATGATGACTTTGACATTTTCAGCGATGGCGATGCCAAGCGTTTTGATGCTGGAGTCGACGTTGGTGTAGATTTTGAATACCACCGTTTTGTGTTTGGTCTGGAATATGAAAGAGGATTTGTCAGTTTCGCTGCATCGGATTCAGATGCAAGTATTTACAATCAAGCTGTTTACGTTACAGCAGGGTATAAGTTCTAAGTATAATACAGTATGCCTGTTGGTCGAATTAAATTTCGCCAACAGGTATGTAATAATTTGATTCAATGAAAAAAGGATTGCTAAAATTTGCTTTTGGTTTAATGGCATTGCTTTCCTTTGTAGCTTGCTCAAGTTCAGATTCGGGAGATAATGCATATAGAATTTATGTGTCGCCTTCGAATTTAAACATTCCTTATGATGGGGGTAGTGAGATTGTCACTGTGCATGCGAGCTTAGGAAATAATGCCGCTTCGTGGAAAGTTTCTTCCAACAGTACAGATTTCGTGAATATTAGTCCGACAACAGGCAATGGTAATACGAATGTTACGATAACAGTTGACAAGAATGAGGATTCTTGGGAAAGAAGTGGATATGTTATGTTTGAAACAATGGCGATGGATTTTAAGAATGGAGGAGATTCTTATACCTTGGACATTTTTCAGGAAGCTAATCCTGGAAGCAATATCTCTGTCACCACCAATGAACCTTCAGAAATCAATACCACATCAGTCGCGTTGAATGGAAGCATTTCCGGGGCGAATGGGTATGTTGAGGTTGGCTTCTATTATGGAACCTCGTTGTATGCTTTGAACAGTACTTCCTCTACAAAGCGTGTGGGTAACGGTAAGTTTGAGATAACGGTAGATGGTCTGAGCACTGGCACAAAATACTATTGTCAGGCTTTTGCCAAGGAAGGCAGTAAGATTTTTAAGAGTGAAAGTACCAGCAGTTTCACAACTCTTGAATATTTACTTTCTGTATGGCCGGAGAGCATGAGCTTCTCCTACGAAGGTGGAAAACAATCAGGTGGAGTGACAGCCTATGCTGGAGATTATGAGTACAAGTCAACATGGACAATATCTCGCAACACGGCCAACTTTGTAAAGATTAGCCCAGAGTCAGGAACTGGATATACGGAATTTACGGTAACTGCAGACAAGAATGAGACGGATAAAGAGAGGTCTGGATACATAGAGTTTAAGAACGGTGACAAAACTTATACTATGTATATTAGTCAAGAGGCTAAGCCTGATGACCCATTCACAAAAGACTCATTTGGAGATGACATAAAGTTATAGTTATGGAAACAAATAAAAGTAATAAAAGTTTTGCCTTTACTTTGCTGTGGTGCTTGATGGGCTTGTTTACCTATGTGTCGTGCAGCAATGAGGACATGCAAGAGCAACAGCCTGTAAAAGTGCATTTTGATGTAGAGAAGGTTCCGTTCAACAACGCCTCCACACGAAGTGCAGGAGAAGACTATATGTCGTGGAAGGACAACGATATTGTATACATTTATTTTAATAATGGTCAATATACCTATGCTAAATATTTGAAGCAGGATGGATGGACTTTGCAATATTCCTCAGGCACAATTCCTTCTTCGGGAACATGCAAGTGCCGCCATTTTGCAAATCCAGTAAGTTATCAGTCAAGCAACACGGTTGTCACATTGAATAGCAGCAGCGTTGATTTCTCTGACATTTCTGCGGATTTCAGTTATTCTAAGGATGGTGTTCTTTCCATAGTGTCGAATTTAGCTCCTAATTGCGTTAGGATACGCTTTAAGGGAAAGAGCGGTGAGAGCATAAGGGTCTCTGGATTTGTTTTAAACTCTAGTTTCAACGCAGTATTTCAGAGAGTGACTGTATCAATTTCAGCCATTAGTCTTACTGTTGGCTCAGATGGTTACACACCATATATTTATGGAATGTTGCCTAACGGTAATTTGGTAATTACGCGAAATGGCTCAGAGTATGTTAAGAGTGTCAGGGCTGATGCATTGAAAGTGGGGCAGAGCGGATATATCGTGCTGGACGAGTTGAAAAGCTCTGATGCTGCCATACATTTGGAGTTGACAAGGGAAGAGTTTGGCTCTGACAATTGTTTGGACAAAGATGTGGTAGAATTATCTGCAGACAAAACTACTCTTTTTTTCAATGCTTATCCTGATGATGAACAAACAGTTTATATTACGGCTAATGTTAAATGGCACATGTCTTCTTCTCCCAATTGGTTAAATATTATTACTGCTCAACCAACATCAGGCTCTGGAATCGGTAAAATAACTGTATTTCCTACAAACAATACTACCTCTTCTGAAAGAACGGGAGTTATTGAGGTCGAAGGTGATGGTGGCTCACAAAAAATTTCTATAACAGTCAGTCAGGAAGCTGGTGGCTCAACGAATATTGACCGGGAAGATTTCTCAGCGGATAAAGATTTGAATTAAAAAAATTACAAGTATAATAACATGAAACAGAATATATTAAAAACGGTTTTTGTGGCATTGGCAGTCGCTCTGTTCGCCTCTTGCACGCAAAATGACGATGTGTTGGAAACAATAGAAAATGGCTCCTCTAACGAGACAGGATATGTATATAATTTGCATCTTGATGGTGGCGCTCCTGTGTATTCAGATGATATGACAAGAGCCTCCACAACTTGGAAAACAGGGAGTGAAGTGAGTCTTCGTCTTAAGTCTGGCAGCAGTATTATTGATGGTACTGCCAAATTTGATGGTAGCAACTGGAAATTCACAACAGACAAGAAGCTTTCATCTACAACAACTGCTACAAAATGTGGTGCATTGTATTATGAGAATGCTAGTGGCTTAAACTACTTGAAACCCTCTTCGATAGTATATATGGGAGAGGGAACATATACCGCATCTTCAACTGATATATATGTATCGGTAACAATGAAGCCCGTCACATGCAGATTACGTTTTAAGGGAAAGTCTGGTACTCGGATAACTTTGGAAGGTGACTATTGTTATCTTCAAAAGATGAGTACTACGAGTAGTCAGCTTACATGGAGCAGCACAACAACCCAAGATAAAGTTGAGTTAACAGTCAACAGCAATGGTTATACTGACTATGTTTATGGTACTTTTAAGTATAATAATAAAATAAATGCTTTGACCATCGAGAATAAGACGGAGGGTAAAACCTATGAACGTCGGAATATAGATGGAACTATTATGTCTGTTGGCGGTAGTGGTTTCCTGACAATTCCTACTTCCAGCAATTACGCATCATTAGGATGGAGTATGCAAGAGACAATAGACCAGAATGCAACGGTTGAAGCGGATAATCCTTTACCTCTCTATGACGGTGTTGCAACCAAATGGAATTTTGGAAGTTCTGCATATTCTTTTTATTCGGATGTTTTCAAAAGCTCAAGCGGATATAAAGATGATAATGAAATTATAGCAGATCTTATTAAAGCCAACTCTCCTGATATTGTTTCTGATAACAAAGGATACACTTTTAGTTGGGGAAATAATGATAATAAGTTTTTCCAACCAAATACTAAATATTATTTGGTTGCTGTTGCTTATAATAAAAATGGTGAGCGCGGTCCTTTACTGAGGCAGTCATTCACGACTAGGTCAGAAACGGAACCACGGGCTATAATTTCTAATTTAAAATCAAATGGTAATTACACGTGGCAGTATGATGCTACTTTAGTTAATGGTGCGGTAGGATATTATCGAATCATTTGGTCTGGTTTAAACAATTATAATAAAGACGATTGTTTTTTAGTTTATTGGGCGTATGAAGAGATAAACAAAGGTAACTTAAGTACATTCAGCAAAACATCGGACAGCTTCAGTGGATATTCAGATCAATGTGTTGTGGTTTTAGTAGCCGTTGATGGTAAAGGAAATCTTTGTGGTTATTCCGTTGGTAGAGCTACTACCTCTACAAAATCAAACGTACAAGATGTTTCTAAACAATCTCGAAGTAAGATGATAGATATGCGTATCCCAAAGATAATAAAGAGTAGAAGACCTGAAATAAGATAAAATATGCATTTTTGACGGTGTGAATGTTTTGGAAAGAAAGTTGAGGAGGGTGTGTCATAAACCTGTGACATGCCCTCTTTTGTGTAATTTATGGCA
>JAUNSB010000163.1:0-3432 GCA_030539375.1 Prevotella sp. | reverse complement strand
CCGCCAGCGCCTGCCACTGGTCGCGGAACGCTGGCATATTGTCGAACACAATGCTTGCTCCCTCGGCGGCAAGCATCTCATTGGGCAACGGCCCTGAGTTTACAGCCACGGTGAAAATGTTGGCAGCCACTCCGGCGCGCACGCCGAGCGGAGCATTCTCCACCACAAGAGCCTGCCACGGCTCGGCACCGGCTTTCTGCAGACCTTTGAGGTAAGGCTCAGGGTTGGGCTTGCCGTGAGTAACGTCAAAACTCGACACGATGAGGTCGGGGCTCACCAGTCCATGAAACTCGTCAACAAGCTTGTCGAGCAGACTTCGCTGTCCGCTGCCGGTAACCACGACAATCTGCATGCCACACTCCTTAATCATGCGCATAAGGTCCTGAACACCGTCCATAACCTTAGCTTCAGGACAAGTGGCAAACAGCTGCGACTTAACGTCGTACATCTTCTGCGACTCCTCGTCGCTAATCTCACGCCCCCACTGCTCGCGGCAGATAAGCTTGATAGTCTCCACTCCGCGCATGCCTTCATACTTGTAGGCATCTGCCTCGCTCATCTTCAGTCCAAAAGACTCCATGGACTTATGCCAGCTGTAGGCGTGGTTAGGCATGGAGTTGTAGAGCACTCCATCCATATCAAAAAGTACGGCTTTGGGGCGCAATGCCTCAAAACCGCACTTATTCAAATAGTTCTGTATTTCTTTTTCAAACATTGTTTTATTTACTTCTCGTTAGCCAAACGCTCCTGGATAGCCTTGCTCTCAGCCTCATATCCGGGCTTGTTGAGCAGCGCGAACATATTCTTCTTGTAAGCCTCAACACCAGGCTGGTTGAATGGGTTTACACCGAGTACGTTGCCGCTGATGCCGCATGCAATCTCGAAGAAGTAGATAATCTGACCGATATAGTAAGCATTAAGCTGCGGCATGGAGATGCGGATGTTTGGCACACCGCCGTCGACGTGAGCCAGACGTGTTCCGAGCTCAGCCATCTTGTTGACCTCGTCAACGCGCTTGCCTGCGAGGAAGTTCAGACCGTCGAGATTCTCCTCATCCTCGGGGAAGAGCATTGTGTTGTCGGCAGCCTCAACACTGATGACAGTCTCGTAGATGGTGCGCTCGCCTTCCTGAATCCACTGTCCCATGGAGTGCAGGTCGGTGGTGAAGTCAACCGATGCAGGGAAGATGCCCTTGTTGTCCTTACCCTCAGACTCGCCGTAGAGCTGCTTCCACCACTCCGACATGAAGTGGAGCTTAGGCTGATAGTTCACAAGAATCTCTATCTTCTTGCCAAGCTCTGCGTACAGACAGTTGCGAACGGCAGCATAGACAGCGGCAGGATTCTCCTCGAAAGGAACGTCGATGCCACACTGCTTCTCCATGTCCTGAGCACCGCCCACAAGCTGAGCGATGTCAAAGCCTGCGCAGGCGATAGGCAGCAAGCCTACAGGAGTGAGCACAGAGAAACGTCCGCCCACATTGTCGGGAATGATGAACGATGTGTAGCCCTCCTTATCAGCGCAGGTGCGTGCAGCTCCGCGCTTTGCATCGGTAACGGCAACGATAACCTTCTTTGCCTCTTCCTTGCCGCGCTGTGCCTCGCACTGCTTCTTGAGCAGACGGAAAGTGAGGGCAGTCTCAGTGGTGGTACCGCTCTTTGAGATGTTGATTACACCAAACTTCTTATCCTTGAGGTATGTGGTAAGCTCATAGAGATAATCCTCGCCGATGTTGTTTCCTGCATACAGGATTACAGGATTCTTCTTGTCGGCAACGAGCCATGCAAACGAGTTGCTGAGAGCCTCGATAACGGCGCGGGCGCCAAGATAGCTGCCGCCGATACCTGCTACAACCACCACCTCGCAGTTGGCGCGGAGCACGTCGGCACAATCCTGAATCTGCTTGATGAACTCTGGAGTGATTGACGACGGCAGGTGCAGCCAGCCGAGGAAATCGTTACCGGGACATGTCCCCTCTTCCAAAGCCTTGCGGGCAGCGTTTACTTTTGGCTCCATAGCCTTCACAGCACCTTCTTTAAGAAACTGTGTAGCCTTTGCAATGTCTAAGCTAATACTTTTCATTGTTTTTTGATTTTTAAAATTATTGTTGAATGATTTTGTTTCCCATTTACCTGAACGAGTCGGTGAGAAGCTTTATCTCTATCTGCGGACTTATGCGCTCGTACAATATATTATATACTGCATCGAGTATCGGCATGTTGACGTGCAGGTGACGGTTGATTTCCTTCATACATTTCGTTCCGAAATATCCCTCAGCAATCATCTCCATCTCTATCTGCGCGCTCTTCACCGAATAGCCTTTGCCAATCATGGTGCCAAAGGTGCGGTTGCGCGAGAAGTTTGAATATCCTGTAACCAGAAGGTCACCAAGATACACAGAGTCGGTCACACTATTGACTTCGGAAGGATTGACCACTTGCAAGAACCGTGCCATCTCCTGCACGGCATTCGACATAAGCACCGCCTGAAAATTGTCTCCAAACTTCAATCCACTGCATATTCCGGCAGCAATGGCGTAGACATTCTTCAATACCGATGAATACTCGATGCCTATCACATCGCCCGAAGTCTTAGTCTTGATATACTCGCTTGAGAGCACATCGCAGAAAGCCTCTGCCTTGTCCCTGTCGGAGCAGCCCACGGTGAGATAGCTCAGCCGCTCAAGCGCCACCTCCTCGGCATGCGACGGACCTCCGAGACACGCAAGGTTCTTGTAAGGCACATCGAACACCTGATGGAAGAATTCCGAGCACACAAGGTTCTCGTCGGGCACAATACCTTTGATTGCCGTGACGATAAACTTGTCGGCAATGCGCGTCTTAAGCTTTTTCAGATGGTTCTTCAGATAAGGCGACGGGGTGACGAACACCAAGGTGTCATAGTTGCGCACTATCTCGTTGATGTCACTTGAAAAGAACACCTCGTCCATATTGAAGCGCACGCTCATGAGATAGGCGGGGTTGTGCCCCAGCCGCCTAAACTCCTCAATGCGGTCGTTGCGGCGCATATACCACCCGATGTGACGGGTATGCTCCACCACAATCTTGGCTATTGCCGTTGCCCAGCTTCCGCCACCTATTATCGCTATCTTTCCACAGTTGAACATATAGTAATTACGAATTTTGAATTTGGAGTTACGAATGTTCGCGCTTCGCTGCGATGTTGAATTATTAAGTTACAAATTGTGAGGATTTTCATCTTTGGAACGAAGGTCGACGATGTAAAACCAATCTACGCTCCAATTCATAAATTAATAACTCTTCATCGGCGCAAGCCGACAATTCGTAATTCGTAATTCATAATTTCTAATTATTATTTGCGTTGTCAATCCACTGCTGGAACTCCTCCACTTTAGGATTGTCGTAGCCCAACTTGTATTTCTTGTTCACTCCGCAAACGTCCTGCTGCAGC
>JAUNSB010000071.1:0-21321 GCA_030539375.1 Prevotella sp. | reverse complement strand
ATGTATCTTAAGATAAAGCCCCATGTATCTTAAGATAAAACGAGTGAGGTAATTTAAGAAAAAGAAAAATGGGGTGCAGAGCGTAATCGCTATTACGGTCTGCATCCCCACATTACAAAACTACAACTATATAAATCAAAAAAACTACTAACTATAAACCTTTATTTTTTATGCTATAAGAGCAAGCTCACTGTGCCGTGGCTGTGGCGGCAACTACTGTCAGCATTGCCCCACAAACCATTTTACGGCATCTGTCATATTCATATTGTTTTAATAGTATCTTCCCGATTCCTGAAAGCTCCACCAGTCGAAGTTGAACAGTTTGGCACCCTTATTGCCCCGGAACAGGAAATAGATGTCATGTACACCCACCACCTCGCTGTCGAGCTTGGCGGTAAACTGACGCCACTCTTCCCAGCCTCCGGTGTTGTCAACCTTCAGTTTGCAAAGCAGTTTTCCGTCGGGGGCATCGGCATGCACCTCAATCCATCCTCCCTGGAGCGCACTTGCAGCACACACAGTGAATGTCTTTGGAGAATAAGAGCCAAAGTCACATTGGCGCACTACAATGGAATCACCGTTGTGAATATCACTCACATACACTCCGGTCTTATTGTTCACCTCAGTCTTCACTCCACGTGAGAAAGCCATCGTCTCAGCCTCAACGCGCTTCAGCGGGTTGAGCGTGCCCACAGGCTCTACACCTTTGTCAGTAGGCATTATCGTGGGGAATGTGCCGTCGGCATTATACTTAAACTCCTCCACAGCCACGCTGCGCCCGAAGCCTCCGCCTCCCGGCAGCTTGCCTGTATGATAGAAGAAATAGGAATGTCCCTTGAAGTCTGCCACTCCGCAATGATTGGTAAAGCTGCCTGTATCGCACAGCGGCATAATCTCGCCCATATATTTCCACCCCTTCACAGGATTGTCGCTCATGCTGTATGCAATATGCTCCGGCACTCCACCTGCGGCATAGAGCATGTAGTATTTCTTGCCACGCTTCATCGCCCACGGACCTTCGGTATACATATCTTTATATTTATGACCTTTTACGCGCTCTTTCGGGTCTGGAGCCCCAAACCCCTTCTCGGTCATCTCAATAGTTCCAACTTCTCCGTCGATGCTCGTCATGTCGGCATTGAGCTTGCAGTAGTACAAACGTGGATTGCCCCAATATAGATATGCCTGCCCGTCGTCATCGATAAACACAGTAGGGTCGATGTAGTCCCAGTTGCCGTCGGCAAGAGGCTTGCCGATGGCATCGCGGAAAGGTCCTGTAGGACTGTCACCCACAGCCACTCCTATTGCCATGGCGTTGGTGAGCTTGCTGTGCGCACACACATACCAGTAATATTTTCCATTGCGCTCTATGGTCTGCGCCGCCCAAGCCCTGTCATCAGCCCAGCTGAAAGTGTCGAGCGACAAAGGCACGCCGTGATCGGTCCAGTTCACCATGTCGGCAGTAGAATAAGCTCTCCACTCGTTCATCCAGAAAAAGTCAGCACCGTCCTCATCATGACCTGTATACACGTACATTCTATCACCTGCCACCATAGGCGCGGGATCAGAGGTGTACCATGTCTGTACAAAAGGGTTCTGTGCTGCGGCAAGCGCCGATACAGCCGAAAATGCCATTGACAATACTGTTTTTTTCATTATCACTTTGTAGTTTTCAGTTAAGCTGATTTAAAATTCCGCTGCAAAATTATATAAAGTTTCGCATTTACACTTTATAATTTGTATCAAATAGCTTTCATTGCGCAACATTGTGGATAAATTTTCCTATTTCAGTGTCGGTTAATGCAAAAATGATAAGATAAATGAATGAAATGTTACAAAAAATTATTAACTTTGCACACAAAAACTAAAAATACTACGAAACTACGCATGAACAGCATGATGATGAAACTAAGGATTGCGGTTGTCGCCATGACGGCATGGCTGGCAACAACGGCGTATGCCCAGATGGGAATACTCTACGACAGCGACAGCCATATATCGAGCAGTCTCGTAAGATCGGCATATCAGGACAGCCGCGGAATGCTATGGGTGGCAACAAACAACGGACTGAACATATACGACGGATACGACTTCTACTCGCTGTATAAGACACACGGGCTAAACAGCAATGTGGTGAACCATGTGACAGAGGATGAGGGGGGGCATATCTATGTATGCCAGGCAAACAGCATACAGGTGATAGTCAACGACAAACTGCTGACTGTCACTGAGGACGGAAAGACAAAAACCTGCTTCGTCAGCCATGCCATAAGGCGCAAGGACGGAACAATTATATATGCAACAAGCGGCTTGGGACTACACCGTATAACAGGACTGACCACCTCGGAGCAGATTCTTTCCGGCGAAAGAGCGCTCGACTTCACAAGGAAACTGATGGAAGACAAGGACGGCCGGCTGTGGGCAGTGACCGAGGACAACGGAGTGATATGCATTGACCGCTACAACAGGCTGACACGATACTTCGACAACATTGACCTGAGGGGCATAATGAGCGACATCTGCCAGGACTGCAACGGAAACATCTATGCCGGATGCAACAATCACGGAGTGTACATAAAGCGCAAGGGAGAAAAAGCGTTTACGCTGATACCACAGACAGAGGACATACCGGTGACATCGCTGATGCCCAATAACAAGACGCTGATGATAGGCACCAACGGTCAGGGGCTGAAACTGCTTGATATACAGACGGGAACGGTGAGAAACAGCACGTTCTACACCTATAAGACAAATCTGAACAACACAAAAGTGGGGTCGATAACCCGAGACAAGGACGGCAACATCTGGCTGGGACTGTTTCAGAAAGGACTGTTTGTACAGATGAACCACAAGTCACGGTTCGGCTACATTGGAAAGAAGATGCCACAGCAAAACCTCATCGGCGACGAATGTGTGATGGCAGTACACCAAACAGGTGACGGCACACTGTGGGTGGGCACCGACGGCGGCGGACTGTATGCCCTAAACACTGACGGCGGATACAGACAGGAAAAACACTTTGCGCCACAAGGCAAAAGCAACTCCATTCCCTCGGCTGTGCTGTGCATAGCCGAAGACGAGAACAAGCGGCTATGGATTGGCTCCTACACAAAGGGCTGCGGATGGGTGGACACCGAAACTGGCGAATATCACCGTCTGCCATGGAGTTACGGCAAGGCTACCGGTGTGTTTGAAATCATTGCAGACAAGAAAGGACACCTGTGGATAGGAACTCTGGGCGACGGACTTAAGATGTATGACATTGCCACGGGCAAGACCGTGAGCTACAAAAGCCGCGGCGGCACAAAACAATGTCTGCCTAACGACTATATCATGCAGATGCGGCTGTCACGCAACGGCAAGATATTATATATCGGAACATCAATGGGACTGGCGGCACTCGACATTCCATCGGGAAGTTGGACAAAGACGTTCGGGACAAACCTTATGCTCGAAAACAACAACGTGACGGGAATAAAAGAGGACAGGAAAGGACGACTGTGGGTGGGAGGCGACGACTCACTATTCATGATTGAAAGAAAAGGGAAGATTACAAGCTACACCACGGCACAGGGACTGCCGTCAAGCTCGATTGCCGACATACAGGAGGACAAAACCGGCAAGCTGTGGATAAGCACCAAGAAGGGACTGTGCTGTCTGGAGCCATCCACAGGAGCTGTGACAAACTACTATGCCAACGACGGACTGCAGAGCAATGAGTTCAGCGACGGCGTGTCGCTGAGCCTGTCAGACAACCGGCTGTTGTTCGGAGGCATGCAGGGCATAACCGTATTCACGCCCGAGGACATCACACCCCGACAGCAGAAACTCGACGTGGTACTGTCGGCACTGGAGATAGGAAGCACCATAGTGAGAGCAAGAATGAAGTCGGGAAACTATGTGATAACCGACACCATCGTGGCGGAAAGCAGCCGCTTCGACCTGAGCCATCAGGACAACACGGTGACCCTGCGCCTGTCGACACTCACTTTCAAGAATCAGGAGCGCACGATGTTCCGCTATAGTATAGATTCGGGCAAGTGGAGCTCACTGGCGGAAGGAACAAACCGCCTGACACTCACACATCTCACACCGGGCACCTATAATATAAGGATACAGGCTACATTAAACGGCGCACAGTCGAAGGTGAAGGAGATAACAATCGTGGTACACCAACCGTGGTACTTCTCATGGTGGGCAAAAACCATTTATCTCCTTATTATAATATATGTATGCTGGTGGCTCTGGCGCAACATGAAGGCACGGCAGCAGGATAAGCTCGACCTGCAGAAACACATTCATGCCGAGGAGATGAACGATGCCAAGCTGCGCTTCTTCATTGACCTGAGCCACGAGATACGCACACCTATGACGCTCATCACATCGCCATTGGGAGACCTCATGGCTGAGGACACCGACCCTCACCGCAACGCCATCTACGCCACCATCAAGCGCAATGCCGAGCGAATACTCCACATCGTGAACCAGATCATGGACATGAGGAAAATAGACAAGGGACAGATGAAAATGCAGATGCAGGAAACCGACATGGTGGGATTCATTAACGAAATTTGCTCACTGTTTGCCTACACGGCACGCAACAAGGGCATCAATCTCTCATTCATGCACGACGGCATTGACAAGCTGTCGGCTTGGGTTGACCGCACCGCACTGGACAAGGTTATGATGAACCTCCTGTCGAACGCAATGAAATACACTCCAAACGGCAAGAACGTGGTGATTGGACTGGAACACGACAGCAAGAACATGCGGATTTATGTAAGCAACGACGGACAGCAGATACCGGAAGACCAGCTGGAAAAGATTTTCATGCGGTTCTATCAGGCAAAGGGCAGCAACACCAAGCCCGGTACGGGCGTGGGACTCGACCTTGCACGCTCGCTTACCGAACTGCAACACGGTACCATTCATGCTGAGAACGTGCCAGGAGGCTGCAAGTTCGTTATCGAACTGCCATTGGGTTATGCCCACCTGACAAAAGAGGAGATAATGGAAAAGGTACAAAAACAGGAAAGCAGCACTGCGGAGGCACATGCGGGAAATGATATAACCAGCACTGGAGAAAACGCAAACGGCACATTACCGGAGGCGCCGGAGGAGAATGCAGAACAGACTGAAAACACTGAAAATGTAGAAAATACGGGGGATGCAGATAATACAATAAATGCGGAAGATACAGAAAAGGCATCAAAAAAACAAGCAAAGCCAAAGCTACAGACAATAGTGATAGCAGAAGATGACGACGAGATAAGGCAATACATTGCACAAACTCTCAGCAGCACGTTCAGGGTGCTGACCTGTGCAGATGGTGCCGAGGCGCTGCCAGTGATTCAGAAGGAGCTGCCGGCGCTGGTAATCACCGACGTGATGATGCCACGCATGGACGGAAACGAACTGTGCACCAAGATAAAATCGAATATACGCACCAACCATATTCCGGTGATAATGCTCACGGCAAAGGCTATGGACAATGATGTGCTGGAAGGACTGGAGACCGGAGCCGACGCCTACATCACCAAGCCTTTCAACATGGACATACTGAAGCGCACCATAATAAACAAGATAAACAGCCGACGAGTGATGGAGAAGAAATTCTCGGGCGAGGAAAGCCAAAGCGACAAGGTGGAGAAGCTGGAAATAACAACGCCCGACCAGAAACTGATGGTAAAAATAATGGATGTGATAAACAGTAACATAAGCAACAGCGACCTGAGCGTGGACATGATAGCGCAGAGCGTGGGACTGAGCCGCGTACACCTGCACCGCAAGATGAAGGAGCTTACCAACCAGACTCCGCACGACTTTATACGCAACATACGTATGCAGCAGGCTGCAAAGCTGCTGGAAGAGGGTAACCACAATATCACAGAAATAGTGTATAAATGCGGATTCAGCAACACTACATCGTTCTCCACCATGTTTAAGAAAATGTATGGACAAACGCCAAGAGACTACATGAAAGATAAATAAAAAATATGCAGGTTAAATAAAAATCTCCCCATCCAACGTTGCTTCACAGCAATAAAAGGGATGGGGAGAACTCTTATAAAAGAGAGATTGTTCAGTTGCTTTGATTATCAGTCGTCAGAAGCCAGACCGGTGTAACGGTAACCCGACACCTTGTACTTGGCATATCCATACTCAGCAGGATAGGTGTCATCGTCGAATGCCACGTAGAACACAATGCTGTCAGACTTTGTGCCATGAGGATTAGTGGCAGCTCCCGGCAACATCTTGCCATCGGAGATATTCACCTTGCAGTCATACACAGAACCGTCATCATTGAGTGCGCTGTTCACCACCTCACCATTTGTGGTAAATGTAAGGTTGTTAACATCTGAGGCGGTGACCACCTTAAAGTTCCAGAATGACCCCTTGTCATCCACCCACATCTTTGTACTTACATTGTCAACTGTGTTATAGGTGTTCATCAGGACATGTCCAATTCCAAAGGGGTCTTCCAAAACAGTCTCACCGTTGGCATCGACTGCGTCCACGGTCACATACCACTCACCAGCCAAAGCCTCTGTGGCAGTGCCGCCTATCTCGTCTTTCTCGCATGACACAAACAACATTCCGGCAAGTGCCACACACATATATATATATTTCTTCATATCAAATAATCTTTTTTATTTTGTCAATACAACAACAAAGGTCATTCCAGCATATTCGGCAGTCCAATTGTATGTGCCAGTTGCCACATCAAACTTTCCGTCAAGACTATCAAGGCTGTCGCCCCATCCTGTCAGGAAACAGTCAACAAGTGTGATTCTCTCATCATCACCGATAGCTATTTTACCGTCCATGGCATATGCCGTACCGTAGCCTGCCCCCTGGCTGTACCAGCCACCCAGCAAGTCGTCAACATGATATGTGCCGTCATCGTTGCTGGTTATAACAATCTCGAACGCTCCCTTATATGGTGCTGTGGCAGAAGCCACACGATAGCTGTCGGCAGTAGACACATAAAACACACCTTCATGGGCATCGTTGGGATCGGTGACAATCACAGTTCTCAGTGCCGAGGCACTGAAACCGTCGGCATTTGCCACAGAATAAGTAAGAGTATACACACCGGACTTTGCCGTATTCACTGTTCCCGACACCTTAACATCTGCCGACACATCCTCACCATTGAGCTCTGCACTGCAGCCGGGATCGGTAAACGTAGAGCCTTTGTCGGCATGCATCACTTCATCGCCGTTGAGTGTAAGTACAGGATAATATGTGATACGCGTCAAGCCCTCAGAACTGTCGTCGCAACTTGTGAGTGTTATGGCAAACAATGCCACAAACATCAGATAAATTATATTTTTCTTCATATTACGATTCATTTTGATGAAACAATGTATTATTACTCGCCCCAGAACACAGGCTTGGTATAGTCGCTATTGCCAAATGCCGGAGTGTTGGAGTTACGTGCCGATGACACCTCTGAATACGGGAAACGCTCCAGCACCTTATTGGCTCCCACAAGTCCGAACACTTTGATGGGGGTATAGAGCGTACCCTCCTTGTAGCCGTTGTTGGTGAATGTGCTGGCATCGCCCTCAGTAAAGAATGTCTCACCCTTCACCGTGGTGTCGAAGGCAGGATAGTCAAGGCGGCGCAGCTCACACCATGCCTCAAAGGTATTGACACCCGAAAGTGCAACCCATTTCTGCACACCGATGCTCCTCTTATAGTTTGTCATATCAAACGGATAGCGTGCAATATGCTCGGCTGCACCGTCAACACCCGCAGAATTAAACGAGGACTCAATGGCAGCATTATAGTAAGCCCTTGCCTGAGCCTCATTGCCCGAACGGGCATAATACTCAGAGATAAAGAAATTTACCTCAGCCACAGTGAGCAGCGACACAGGAGTGTTGAATGCCATCACAGGACGGCACCATGCCGTGAGGCTTGTTGTGCTTGGATAGTTGGTGCCAGAGATACTGCCTACATACTTGCCCTCCGAGTTTTTCTCGAAGAATGCACTGATACGAGGGTCAGTATATTCCACCTCACCCGAAGCGTTTTTCACCTGCATTGTACCAATGATGGCAAGATTGGCGCAGATATTAGTCTGTGTTGAGCCCCATGAGCTTGAGAATTCCTCTGAATAGAACGGGTTCATAGCCCCTGCCTCATTACTCCAGCAGCCTGCAAAGGCAATATCATTTGTCGGGAAATTGTTCTGTTCAACCAGGGGCTGCACCTTAGCCAGCACCGAAGCGTCGACATTTGCCATACGCATGAGCATCTTAAGTTTCAGGGCATTGGCAAACTGTATCCACTTGCCTGCATTCTCACTGGGAAACAGGAAGTTTGTACAGACAGCGTTGCTTGGCGCAGCCTTCTCCAAAGCAGCATCAAGCTCTGCAATCACAGCCTCATACACTGTCTTGCCGTCGTCGTATTTCGGTGACAGGTTGTTGGCATCAAGAGCCTCTGTATACGGTGTCTCTCCATAGCAGTCCACCAGTGTCTCATAGCAGAATGCACGCAGGGTGGTTGCAGCAAGATATGTGCCCCAGTCCTCCGAAGCTTCCGATTTTGCCAAGACGGTATTCAGATTCACCAATGCCTGCTCATATAGCTGAGTGTACATACGGTTTGAGCGTGTGGCTGACTGTGTGAACTGCGAATAGTCCAAGTAGTTTGAAGTTCCGTTAAGATGTGCATACACCTCTGAATGAAAACCGCCTGTTATCCTAAGGTAGTTGCCGTATGCGCTCGATATCGCCATCTCCACTCCGGGCATGATCATCGATGATGTGATATTTCCTTCAGCCGGAGAGTTGGGGTCTTGGTTTATGTCCAAGTAACTGTCGCATGAAGTCAGTCCCAGACCGCAGGCGAGAGCTGTCATCAATATATATTTTCTCATATTCTTAGTCTCTTTTATTATTACGCTTTGTTGTTAGAAAGTCACACTCAGGTTACAGCCGAAAATTCTGCACGACGGATTGGTGTACATCTCTCCGAACTGTGTTGCAAGGTCACCGTATGAACCCTGGCTCACCGTTGTAGCCTCAGGATCGATGAAATAGTTGTCGCTTGCAGTCCATGTGAACACATTGTTGCAGAAAGCTGTCAGGGCAACATTGCTCAAACTCATTGCATTAACCCATTTCTGCGGCAGGTTCCATGTGAGGCTGATGTTGCGCAGCTTCACAAACGAGCGGTCAAGCAGATAGGCCTCGCCGCCGTTGCCATAACCATAGTTGTTGAAATAGTTCTGATATGAATTGTCTGTCAGATAAATTGGTGTTGTGTTGTCTACATACACAGGGTTGGCATCGGTACCGGTGTTCACCACCGAATTGGGGATAATGAACGGACGGCGGTCGTTGTATGTTGTAATGGTGCCGTTACCGGTGAACTGCATAAGATTCTTTGTGCGTGAGAACATATATCCACCCTTACGTATGTCGAGAGCTGCGCTCAGTGTGAAGTTCTTATAGGTGAAGGCTGTGGTCACACCACCGGTCCAGTCACTGTTCATGTTCTTGCCCGTATCCTCCACCTGAGTGCCGATTACAGGCTGCCCGTTAGCGTCAACTATCATCTTGCCGTCTTTGGTGTACTGTGGAAGATAGGTATAGAACTCGCCCATAGGCTTACCTTCCTCTGCATACATATACACTGCATCGTTTCCTGCCGAGAAATCATATATTGACACACGGCCGCCCTCAAGGCTTTCGGGCATCTCAAGCACCTTGTTCCAGTTCTTTGAGAAGTTGAAGCTCAACTCCCACTTGAAGTCTCTTGTCTGTACAGGTACAGTGGTGACGAGCAGCTCAATACCGCGGTTGCGAACCGAACCGAAATTGGTCACCTGATAATAATATCCCGTTGCAGGGTCAACTGGCAATGTGAATATCTGGTCGTCGGTGGTTCTGTTGTAGAAAGCGGCGTCAATGCCGATACGCCCCTTGAAGAACTGCAGGTTAAGACCGACCTCAAACTCTGTTGTCATTTCAGGCTTCAGCGAGTTGCTGCCCTTGGTGTTGCCCAGCAGGAATGAGTTCACGCCATTCATTGGGAACTTGGCAATACCATTGCCATAATATCCGCTGATGCTTGTTTGGCTGTAGGTAGATCCCGTGAGATAAACGCCGGCGTCGTTACCGGTCTTGCCATATGCAAAACGTACCTTACCGAAACTCAGTATGTCATTCTCCGGAATCACTTTTGTGAATATCCAGCTCAGTGTGGCACCGGGATAGAAGAAGTTGTTCTTCTCCAAAGGCAGTGTTGACGACCAGTCGTTACGGGCTGTAAGACCGAGATAGAGCATATCGTCCCAACCAAGGGTAATGTCGCCAAACAAACCTACAAGACGGCGCTTCGACTGCAACTCAGAGAGTGTTGTCTTGGTGGAACCGTTGCTCAAGTCCCAGAAGCCTGTATTGAAAGTCAGGTCGGTTGTCTGTCCGGTCATGGAAGTCATGGCACGCTCATTCATGTTCACACCCACTGTTGCACTCAGGTCGAGACGGTCATCGATAAACTTATTCTTATAGTTTGCCATGAAGTCATGGTTGAATTCATGCATACGGCGATAACGGTTGCGCACATATCCGCTTTGGTTCATGTTTTTTGGACCATAACCATAGTCATTAGTTATCAGCTTGTCGTCAAGGGCAATCTGCGGAACACCGATTTTGCTGTCATAGTCAGAATAGTCGAAGCCAAAACGGTATGTAAGCGTCAAGTCCTTTATTGGAGTGATATCTGCCTGAATCTTACCGTTAATCTGCTTGGCATCAGTGTGGTTATAGTTGTTTTCTATAGCCCAATACGGATTGGTGATGCCGTATGGTGTATAGTAAGCCTCAGGAGTATTGAACGCGCTGCTCAGGTCTTTCTTGTCTACAAGCGACACATCGCGTGAGCTTTCATATAGACCGTCAATCACAGATGTTCCCTGGAACTGTCCCACTGCGTCGGTGGCACTGCGTGCAAAGTTGAATGAAGACGACAGTTTCAGCCATTCGTTAGCCTGATAGCTGTTGCGCATTGCCAAAGTGTTGCGGCTATATACATCCTTATCGTATGGCATGATACCATTATCATCGGTATATGAATATGACAGATAGTATGTCATCTTG
The DNA here is from genome assembly GCA_030539375.1 of Prevotella sp. Lineage (GTDB taxonomy): Bacteria > Bacteroidota > Bacteroidia > Bacteroidales > Bacteroidaceae > Prevotella. The sequence continues at coordinate 10,201 of JAUNSB010000071.1, read as the reverse complement.
TTGTCATTTGACACACCGCTGAGAGAAACATTGTGATTCTGCGACCAACCCGTCTCAAAGAAATCCTTTATATTGTCTTTCACTGCCGAATACTCGTGAATGAGCTGCTGGTTGTTCCATGCAGGACCATACACCTGCAGCGAGCCATCCATTGCCGGTCCCCATGAACCGTTCTCTATGAATGTCTGGCGTCCGCCCCAACCCTGACCGTATTTGTTCTGCAAATCAGGAAGCATTGACACCATGCGTGCCTGAACACTTCCACTATAGCTTATGGTGTAGTTGCGTGCAACACCCCTCTTACCTGTCTTGGTGGTGATGAGAATCACACCGTTGGCGGCACGGCTTCCATAAAGGGCTGTAGCTGCTGCACCTTTCAGAATAGTCATGCTCTCAATATCCTCAGGTGCGATGTTCGAGATACCGCCAGCTGAGATATTGTTGCCCTGATCATAATCAGACACCATGTTGTTTTGCAACGGCACGCCGTCAACAACATACAGAGGCTGATTGCTGCCGTTGATTGAACCGTAACCACGGATTACAACATTGCTCACAGCTCCCGGGTCGCTGCTCGTAGTACTCACCTGCACACCTGCGACCTTACCCGAAAGGGCATCGGCAACATTGGTTGTGCGTGCGCCTACTATTTCATCATTCTTAACTGTCGTGGCAGAATAGCCGAGGGTTTTCTCACTACGGGTAATACCCATAGCAGTCACCACAACCTCGTCCAGATTTGTCTGATCAGGGTCAAGAATGATGTTTGTCTTTCCACCTTTTACAGTTACTGTCTTTCCCATCATACCAACATAGGAAACTCTCACTGCACTCTTGCCTGCCGGAAGCGTAAGCGAGTACTTTCCGTTCACATCTGTCACAGTACCTGTATTTGTACCTACAATCTTTATCGACGCACCAACAATGGGTGAGCCGTCTTCGGAAGAGGTTACCGTACCGGAAACTTGAGTTTGGGCCAATGCCGTCCCTATATATAGGAACAAGCTGACCAACAAAGTCAAAAGTCTTTTTTCCATAAATACTTTTTTAATTAGTTGTTAATTTTATAAATGTTACGGGATTATCGTTATCCTGTATGTCTTATTTTATATTGTTTTTATTTCCTTTTGCTTCATTTCTTTTTTATTTATGTCACCTTGTAAGGCGAGGTGACGTTTTTACTATCAAAAATTTATTTCGGATGCAAAAGTAGTGAAAAATAATTAATATCACAAAATATTTTGCAAAAAATTTAAATAATACGCTAAAAATAACGATTTGTTATCTTTTAACGCATAATTTGTTTATTTTTATACAAAAAACAGCTCTTTTTATAACGATTTTATTTCAAAAGAAATGCACACCTCGCCTTACGAGGTATGCATAATAGACATTTCCTAAGATAAAATGGTGAAGTATCTTAAGAGAGATGACAATTTTGCAGTTTCAAATACAAGAAAACAGCGCATTTTGCAGTTCGAAATATAAAAAATCCCATTTTTTTGCAGTTTAAAATGTAAAAAACGGTCAAAAATTTGCAGTTCCAAATATAAACCATTACCTTTTTTCTACAATCAGCTTAGTGTTTCCCATGATGTCAAGACACCCGACAAAGGCGATTTTCTTATTGACAACCATTATTTGTTTGAGGTTGGAGGCAAAAAGAAGTCATTTGAGCAGATTGCTGACGTACCCAGCAGCTTCCTTGCTGTGGATGACACGGAAGTGGGATATGGCAACCGCATACCACTGTGGCTGTTCGGATTCTGCTATTGATGATGTAACTTTCAAGAAAGATTACGGCTGCACTTAATTCTTTTTATTCATAAAATATTACCTTTGCACCCCAATAATAACTTTTAAAAGGGGCTTCACAGGAATGCTGTGATACCGTCATCATGCAATGCCATCAGTCTAAGCTTGAAATAACGGTCGTCAGTGAAGCCCAATCCTCACACTTCATAACCTTAATTTTGGTATAAATGAACGGAAAAAGCTGACAATCCATTATCTTTGTAGTGACCAAACTATAAAAGATAGAAATTATGGACGTCAGCTTTATGTATCATGGATTCGGTCTCCGAAGTGTCGAGTGCTCCCGTACAGAATACAAAGATAATGGAAATTTCTAATGTATTGGGCGGAGTTCTACTGTAAGCCCCATTGCAGCAGCTATCTTGTAAAGTGTCGCCACTGTAGGTGTAAGCAATCCTCGCTCAACTCTCGATATATATCCTTTGTTTGCCCCTATGCGGCGGGCAAGCTCCTCCTGAGTGAGTCGCGCATTCTTACGTGCATCCAGCAAAATCTGAGCATTATACTCCTCCCATGCCTTTTCGCGGTTAGCCTCACGTTCAGGAGTACCTTCTTTGCCAAGTCCCTCATCCAACCATGCGTCAACATCAAAAATGTCATTATTGTCTCTCTTTTCCATCATAATATTCTTTCTTTAATCTTATTGCCTTTATTATTTCCCTATCAGGTGTCTTTTGCGTCTTTTTTCTGAAAGCGTTGAACAACACCACTACTGTGTCACCATCGTATATAAAGAAGACATGCATCTCATTATTGCCATAGTTCACACGAAACTCGTATATTCCGTCACGTATGAATTTGATATAATGCCTTGGCATCCTGTCCTCCATCTTGAACAAATCCAAAGCACGGCGTAACTTGTTTGCTTCATCTTTTGACAGACTGCTGACAAAATCCTTAAAGTAGCTTTTATAAGCTATAATTTTTCTCATGGTGCAAAGGTAATAAAAGTTTTATTACTATACAACTTTTTCGCATATTTTTTCCTCATTTTTCTTATCTTATGAATGTGGCAGTTCATAAAATGCAGTGAACAAACATATAAACGTGTTACGAAGCTATGGCGCAAGCCGCGGTATCTCAAGATTGCAAAGCTTGGTCATTTCTTTTAATGATAAAACGACAAAAAATTTAAATGTTACATAACGTAATTTATTTGTTACACAGTAGAATTCTTTTTATTCATAAAAATTCTGGCATAAGTAAGATTGAAAAGGAGTTGACACAGACTGGTAATGGATATGAACTGACTGTAACTGTAAGTCAGAACCTTTTGGCAGTGCTGGAGCCGTGGTGTGTAGCGTATATTGTTCCAAAAGGTATTGACAAGAACACGGTTAAGCTGACTGTAAACTATCAGAATTAATTGTGGCAGCATATTTGCCAGTAAGATAGTATAGTAAAGAGGGTGTACTTATTTTTGAGTACACCCTCATAATTACTTTCCTCCCGTGACAATCTTCTTTATCTCGTTGAGCTTGTTGAGAGCCTCAACGGGAGTGAGGTTGTTGATGTCGAGACACAGAATCTCGTCGCGGACCTGCGACAGCACAGGGTCATCGAGCTGGAAGAAGCTCAGCTGCATGCCCTCGCGGCTGTTAGCCACGTCAACGAGGGGCTTGCCTGCCGCACCAACCTGGGCATTGTCAGCCTCAAGATGTTTCAGAATTACATTGGCACGCTTAACGATGGAGCGTGGCATACCGGCAATCTCTGCCACATGAATACCGAAGGAGTGCTCAGAACCTCCGCGCTGCAGACGGCGCAGGAATATCACCTTGCCCTCCATTTCCCTGACACTTACGTTGTAGTTCTTGATGCGGGGAAAATGTTTTTCCATCTCGTTCAGCTCGTGGTAGTGAGTGGCAAAGAGAGTGCGCGCCTTGCCGCGGCTGTTCTCGTGGAGATACTCCACAATTGCCCAGGCTATGGAGATGCCGTCGTAGGTGGAGGTGCCGCGGCCAAGCTCATCGAACAGCACGAGCGACCGCTCCGACACATTATTTAATATATTAGACGCCTCGGTCATCTCAACCATAAACGTTGACTCGCCCAAAGCGATGTTGTCGCTCGCGCCGACACGAGTGAAAATCTTGTCGACCAAGCCAATCCTCGCACTGTCGGCAGGCACAAAGCAGCCTATCTGCGCCAACAGCACAATGAGGGCGGTCTGGCGCAGCAGCGCCGACTTACCAGCCATATTGGGACCCGTGATTATCATTATCTGCTGCTTCTCGTTGTCAAGCATTATGTCGTTTGGCACATACTGCTCGCCCATGGGCAACTGCGTCTCGATGACGGCGTGACGTCCCTGACGGATGTCGATGGTGAGCGACTGGTCGATGACGGGACGCACATAGCGGTTGTCCTCTGCCGTCTTGGCAAACGACAGGAGGCAGTCAATACGTGCTATGAGGTTGGCATTTATCTGTATCTGCGGTATAAAGTCCTGGATATAGGTCACAAGCTCATTGAACAGTCGCAGTTCCAGACTCATTATCTTGTCCTCGGCACCGAGAATCTTCTCCTCATACTCCTTCAGCTCCTGGGTGATGTAGCGCTCAGCCTGCGCAAGGGTCTGCTTTCTCACCCACTCTGCCGGCACCTTGTCCTTAAAGGTGTTGCGCACCTCAAGATAATATCCGAACACATTGTTATAGCCTATCTTCAGGCTGTTGATGCCCGTAATCTGCTGCTCGCGCTCCTGTATCTTCAGCAGATATTCCTTGCCGCCGAAGGCAATGTTGCGCAGTTCGTCAAGCTCCGAGTCAACGCCCGACTTTATCACCCTGCCCTTGTTGACCTGTAGCGGCGGATCGTTCTCCACCTCACGCTCAATTCGGTTGTAGAGCGCCTCACAGTCGTCAAGCCGCTCGCCGATATTGCGTATCGCATCATTCTCTGCCGCCATACAGGCAGCCTTTATCGGACGGATTGCCTTCAGGGCTGTCTTGAGCTGCACCACCTCGCGCGGCGACACCCTGCCCACAGCCACTTTGGAGATTATTCGCTCCAGGTCGCCAATCTTATGCAGCTCATCGTCAACACAGCCGCGGAAGTCGGGCTCACGGAAGAAATAGTCCACCACATCGAGGCGGCGGTTTATCTGCCGCTCGTCCCTGAGCGGAAACACCATCCATCGGTGAAGCATTCTGCCACCCATGGGCGACACCGTGCGGTCGATGACATTGAGCAGCGACGTGCCGTCGTCCTGCATCGGGCTGACAAGTTCCAACGAGCGTATCGTGAACTTGTCCATTCTCACATAGCGCTCTTCTTCGATTCTTGTGAGCGAGGTGATATGTCCTATCTGCGTGTGCTGAGTGGCTTCAAGATATTGCAGAATCGCCCCGCTGGCTATTATGCCGTTTTGAAGATGCTCCACGCCGAAGCCTTTCAGGTTCTTCACGTTGAAGTGGCGCAGCAGCTTCTGGCGTGCCGTCTGGTCGGTAAACACCCAGTCGTCGAGCTCAAACACACAGTAGCGTGTGCCGAAACAATGCTCAAACTCCTGCCTCTTGGTACGCTCATAAAGCACCTCCTTGGGCTGAAAACTGTTGAGCAGCTTTTCCACATAGTCCTTAGTGCCCTCGCCGGTGAGATACTCGCCGGTGGATATATCGAGAAACGCCACACCGCATGCCGACTTGCCGAAATGCACGGCGGCAAGAAAGTTGTTCTCCTTATAGTTGAGAACATTGTCGTTCATTGCCACACCGGGAGTTACAAGCTCGGTGATGCCGCGCTTCACTAATTTCTTTGTCAGCTTGGGGTCTTCCAACTGGTCGCAGATGGCAACACGCTTGCCTGCCCTAACGAGCTTAGGCAGATAGGTGTCGAGAGCATGATGCGGAAATCCCGCCATCTCGGTGGTGGTCTTTCCTGCGGCACCGCTGCGGCGCGTCAGCGTTATGCCTAAAATCTTTGCTGCCGTCACGGCATCCTGGCAATATGTCTCATAAAAGTCTCCGCATCTGAACAGCAGCACAGCATCGGGGTGCTTTGCCTTCAGGTCGAAGAACTGTTTCATCATCGGGGTCAGCTCTTTATCTTTAGCCATCGTATTTTCAATTCTTTATTGTATTCATTTTTATTGCCCTTACAATCTCACCCACTATAAGTATCGGCGAGGTTATGAGCATTATATATATCCAGTCATGGAAGTCGAGCGGACATACATTGAACAGACTGCCGAAACAGCTCACTATCAGCACCTGCCCAAGGAAGATGGCGGCCACAATGCCGAGGAAGGTGGGGCTGAAACAGTTGGACATCCTGCACCGCCGGCGCGCCACAGCCACAATGTCGCAAACAAGACTGCGGCCCGTGCGGAAATAGCGGGCATTGAAAAGGTTCCAGAACTGCATCATCACAAAGAAGGTGAAGAACAGCGACAGGTCGTACTTGGGCAGCTCGTCGTTGTAACGGGTGATATACACCCAGTAGACAGCTGAACAGAGAAAAAACAGCATGCCCACGCCTATAATCTGCCACGCCATACCGCGGTCAATGATGTGACTCTTGGGATTGCGCGGCGCCTGCCTCATCACCCTCTCGTCGGGCGGCAGTGTAGACAGCGCCATGGCTGCGAATGTGTCCATGATGAGGTTCACCCACAGCATCTGTGTGACCGTGAGCGGTGACTGCTCGCCCACAAAAGCCCCGAAGAGCACTATCAGGCAGGCACACACATTGATTGTGACCTGGAAAAGTATGAAACGGCGGATATTGACGTAGAGCGAGCGTCCCCACAATATCGCCTTGCAGATGCTCACAAACGAGTTGTCGATGATAGTGATGTCGCTCGCCTCCTTGGCACGTGCCGTACCGTCGCCCATCGACAATCCTACCTGTGCCTTGCTCAGAGCCGGAGCATCGTTGGTGCCGTCGCCGGTCACAGCCACCACCTCGTCCATGCGCTGCAACAGCTGTACCAGGCGTGCCTTGTCATCGGGACGTGCACGTGACACTATGCGCAGTGTCGGCAACACGTCTTTCATAAGTTGCTCATCGCTCATGGCTGCAAACTCGGTGCCCGTGACAGTCTTGCCCTCAGGCATTCCCAACTGGCGCCCTATCTCGGCAGCCGTTGCCGGCGAGTCGCCAGTGACTATTATCACTCTCACCTTGGCATCGTGGGAACAACGGTGGATGGCTGCCGCCACGTCGCTGCGCAGAGGGTCGCTGATGGCGGCTATGGCACAGAGCACAGGCTGCTCTCCGTTGCGCTGCCAGGCAAAGCCGAGCGTGCGCATTCCTTTATGCTGATAGGCGGCTATCTGCGCCTTTATCTCCTCATCGTCGGTACCGGCCATTGCCATTATCACCTCCGGCGCACCTTTAAGGAAACGTATTGTCTCGCCATCGGCATCACCGCGGACCGTGGTCTCCATGTATTTGCGCTCGGTGGAGAAAGGCACCTGACCCGTCACATCATCAGCATTGCGCCACTGGCGGTAGTCCTCACCAATGTCTTTCATCCACAGCAGCAATGCCGCCTCGGTGGGGTTGCCTATCGTCTCGGTGCCGTCGCCGTCGCTGAGCGCGGCAGTACTGTTCTGGGCTATACCTTTATATATAAGGTGCAGTGGGGTGTCGTTCAGAATCTTCATCTCAGCCACCTGCATCTTGTTCTGTGTCAGCGTGCCAGTCTTGTCGGTGCATATCACCGTGGTCGCGCCCATGGTCTCACAGGCATGTAGCTTGCGCACCAGACAGTTTTCCTTGAGCATCTTGCGCATGCTGAGCGCCAGACTGATGTTGATGCTCATGGGCAATCCTTCGGGCACTGCCACCACTATCAGCGTGATGGCAATCATAAGCGACTGGAGGGTGTACTGGGCTATGAGCAGCCAACTGCTTCCCCAATAGTCCCAGTGGAACATATAGCAATATGTCATTCGGGCGATGATAATCAGTGCGCCAACGACAAAACTTGCAACAGAGATTTGCTTGCCAAGACGGTCGAGCTGGGCATTGAGCGGCGTCTTAACCTCGCTGCCCTCCTGCGCCAGAGCCACGCCGCGACCCTCCTCGCTATCCTGCCCCACAGCCGTAACCCTCATCTTGGCAGTGCCTTCAATCACCATACTGCCACGCAACACAAAGTCGCTGGCGTATGTGGCGTTAGGGTCTGCCTGCGCCTTATCGGCGCTCTTCTCCGTATATGGCTCGCCGGTGAATGCCGACTCGTCGACACTAAGCGAATTGCTCATCAGCAGTGTGCCGTCGGCAGGTATCTCGTCGCCGTTCTCCAGCAACACGATATCGTCCACCACAACATCCTGCTTGGCTATACTTACCACACGAGGCTCACCGCCGTCAGCGGCGCGGCGTAGAACCTTCACCCTGCGCGAGTCCTTCACCTTGTTAAGAAGCTCAAACTCCTTGGCGGCTTTCACCTCCACAATGAATCCCACACCTGTGGCAAGCAACAGTGCTATCAGCACTCCCGCCGGCTCCAGCAATACGTCATACCCAACAGTATGCGTGGAAATCTCATATACCGAAACAGCAACCGAGAGAACAAACGCCGCTAAAAGCACCAGCATCAGCGGGTCCTTGAATTTCAGCAGGAATCCTTTCCACAGCGGCTCACGCTCAGGTGGCGGAATCTTATTGCATCCTTTGCCGTTAATAACCTTCTCAGATTGCTCTGATAAACAAATTCTATTAATTTCCTTTGTAGTCCACATGACTGCAAAAATAATACAATTTTTCTTTCCCGACAAATATTTGGCGATAAAAAATCCAAAAACACCTTAATTTATTTTTATGATTTCAACATCTTCATACCATTGATATCCTTTCACGAATTTTCCGTCGTGAAAATAAAAATACAGTGGATAATCCAATAGATAACTTTAATCGCTATCGTCTTTTGTTTTATTTATAATCTCTACAAGGTAATACTCATAACGGCTCAGTGCATCCGCTATGCCATCTTCTCCATCTACAAATTTCACTTTTACTTTTATTGTATAATAATATCCCTCTTCATATTGATCATCAAATCCATATATGTGTCCAATATGAAAACTTTCTCCTTTGGCATTCTTTGCGGCATATCCTTCTGCGGTGGCGCCTCCAAACGGTAATGGATGATACAACTCCCTGTAAGGCATAATTGTTAGTATTTCCTCTGTATAGTTATCATCATCACTACATGATATATTTGCAATCAACGAGATTATCAAAATAAATATTTCTATAGTTTTTTTCATATAACTATAATTAATATAATAATAGTGCCTAATTGTTTTCATTCTATTCATTTTTTGTTTTTGATATCAATGCAAAGTTATAAAAACTTACATGCAGACCATAGTATCATTCTATTTCTTTCCTCCTCCAAATACATATCCGAGAGTGAATCCAATATTGCTATAGTCACTTTTAGTGATTGTGGCAGTACAAGTGACGCGTATGTGGCGGAACAGCTCCACACCGACGCGCGGAGTCAGTGTCATTGCCGAATGCCCCTCATGCTCATATACGGCATCCTCGCCTCTATGCTGTATGCCCAAGCCGAGTCCTACGCCAACAAACGGGTTAATGTCCCGTCCCTGACGGAAATTATAGTCGCCGAGCACCGAGAGATTAATGGTTCTGTAGCCCATTTCCCTTATCTCGTCTGACTGGTTCGGCATGGTTACTATGTTTTTCCCATTGATGTCCTTGCGTGCCACGGTCAAATCTATTTTTGCACCAAGGCTGAACGGCGAATCTTCAAGATTGTATCTTACCTCGGCTCCCATCGCAGGGCCTAATTGTGCCGTAGTAGTGTTGTTGCTGCTCAGCGGAAGAGTTCCTCCAAATTTCAGTTCCAGCTCCCAGTTCTTAACTGACAGATTTTGTGCATTTGTCAGCAATGACGTTGCTAAAAATAATCCCAATAATATTTTTTTCATTCTATTCATTTTTTGTTTTTGTTTCTAAATTGTGAGTGCAAAGGTAGATAAAAAATATATGTCGGACAAATGTTTTAGATTTAATTTTTTTGTTGAAGTATGCTTTGCAATCCCTGTAGAGATTGAAAATACTTATCAACTCCATAAATATCCACCATGCATTGGTCCAGGCTGATGACTGGTCGTAGAATATTACAAAGAAATAAATCCATAAAACAACTGCAAAAACATCCAGAACTATGCACACTGGTCTATACCAGTTACTTTTAAAAATATTGACATTCATACTCTTAATTATTTAGAATTTGTTATTTTTCCATGCGCATATCCTCATTAAGGACCTACGCTATTATAATATTTTGTGCAAAGTTACTGTTTTTCAGTGAGAATAACGAATAAACCTCCCGAAATCTATCAGAAAGTGACTTATACTAGAAAAAGTTGTCACTTTCGGAGCCCCAAAAGAAGTGACAATG
>JAUNSB010000004.1:0-82523 GCA_030539375.1 Prevotella sp. | reverse complement strand
ATGTAGAAGGGGTAGGAATGTAGGAGGGGTAAGAGAAACCTTATGGAAACGCAATCGGGGGATGCGCCATAGGCAGGCACATCCCCCGAATCATAAAAACTACTTTTTATCTATCAGTTGTTAGCGAATATCCGTCATTCGTTGGTAAATCCGTAGCCATTGGTAAATCCACCTGTAGCCATTGTGTTAGGAGTGAACGGGAACAGATAGATAGGAACCTTGCTGTAGTCGAAGTTATAGAACAAGTAGGTGTAATACTCGTCATAGTTGTCAACCAGAGCAGCTCCCCATTTCGTTTCTTTATAACCGTCGGCTTTCAAAGCGTCAATCTCGTCAGCGCTCAGTTTGGTGAACAGTCCCTTGATGGCAAGGTTGGTGTTGGTATTGCCCTTATAGTCGAGACCATAGGTACTCCAGTCATTCTTCACGCCACGCCAACCGGGAGCGAGCACAGGGTCGTCCTCCTTACCAGCAGGAGTCTGCTCGGTGAGACGGTGACCTATCAACGCATTGGCATCAACCATCTTTGTATAGATATTGGCAGAGATGGTGTTGCCATTGTCGAAGGTATAGAAGCCATCAGCTTTCAAACCGTCGAGCATCTTCTTTGTAAGGTCTTTGATTTCTTTAATCTTCTCGTGCAGGAGACCGGTGCGGATGAGAGTCCAGCGACGGTCGCCCTCGCCGGCAAACTCAAAGCCGCGCTCATCGATGACAGCCTTGAGCATTGAGCCTTCCTTGGCGATAAAAGCGTCCACATTGCCGTTGCCGCCAAATGCACGGTCGCGGATAGTCTTCAGATACTGCTTTGCCGTGGCTTCGTCGCCAAGGGCGGCAGATGCCTCAGCCAGTCCGAGGTAAACCTCAGCAAGACGCATATAAGGAGCGTTGATGCCCGAGCGGCGCTGGTTCTTCGTCCATGTGGTTGTCTGACGGTTTTCGTCAAACTTGTTGCAGGCGATACCTCCGCCGTTAGCCTGTGAACCGGGAGCAAAGGACAACAGTTTCTCAAAGCCCTTGTTACCGCCAGTCACGGTGCAGCTCATGTCGCGGCGCAAATCCTTAGGATCGAACACGCCATAGTAGAAAGCAGGATTGATACGTCCCTGTCCGTAACTCTTGCAGGGATAATCATTGCTACTTGCGCCAGTTGCGGGACGGCCGAGCGAATAAGGACGCGGGTCGTTGCCGCTGGCACCCTGCTGGAATGGCTCCTCATAGATGCTCTCGTCAGCAAATCCGGCATCGTCGCCATGCAACTGAACGAAGAAGTCAGAATAGTTTGCCGACAGAGATGCAGCACCCTTATGGTCGAGAGCCAGCAGGAAATACTGCTTGGCTGTAGCGTAGAGCGTCTGCCAGTCGGAACGTCTGCCGTAGCTTGCGCCATTGGTCTCGGTACCCTTTGTCTCGAAAGTCAGCGCCTTGCCGGTACCGTCAACATACTTGATGTCGCCGCGGCGTGTCTGATAGCCGCCTGCCTCCAATGCCATGCGTCCAATCAGTGCGTCAACATAGGTCTGCGACAGGTAGTTCTTCTTCTTTGCGTCAACAGGTTTCATAAGAGGTTCAACACTCTTAAGCTGCTCAATGACAACATCGTAGATGGAGTCGCGGCAAGAAAGGCCTTTGGTGGCATCGCCCATCTTGGTCTGGAAAGGCACGTCGCCGTAATACTTGATAAGCTCGCGATAAGCAGTGGCGCGCAGGGCTACAGCCTCACCGTAGAGCTGGCTCATTTCTGTCGGCTCCGTCTGCTGCATCATAGCCTCGTAGCCGCTTGTGCTCTCAATTGCAGAGGTGATGGCGTTACACTTTCCGATTACAGAGAACAGCACACTGTAGGGACTGCTCGGCGCTTCCTTACCGTAGGTCACAGGGTTATAGTCGCCAGCCTCCGTACCGTTTACATAGAAAGCCTCGGGGATGTGACGGGCAGGCTGTGCCGCATACTTCTCAGGGTGGCGCATTATGTCCGAACCGGCGATGTCAAGGGCATAGAACAGTCCGTCGCCGAATATCTGTGCACTGATGGCACCGTGCCACTCACTATAGGCACCGTCCATGGCGGCGCGGGCGGTCGACATGCTGGAAAACACGAAGTCGGCATTAGCCTCTGAATATGACTTTGTGTCCAAAAAGTCGCCGCAGGCTGTCATGCCAAAGGCTCCTGTTGCACAAAGCGCGATAGATAATATTTTATTTTTCATTGTTATACTTCTTTAGAATAGTGATGAATTAGAATGCAACGTTAAGACCGAAGGTGAAAGTGCGCGACTTTGGATAAGAGCAGTAGTCGTATGCCGGAGTCGGGAAACCGCTGTATTTACTGTCGGCCGAAGGACTTACATTGACATCGGGGTCAAGTCCGCTATACTTCTTGAGACAGAACAGGTTGCCGCCGGTGAAGTAGATACGGGCGTTGCTGATGCCTATTTTCTTTGTCCATACATTCGGGAAGGTGTAGCCTACGGTGAGTGTCTGCAGGCGCAGGAACGAGGCATCCTCGATAAACTCAGATGCACATACACCGTACTCCGGCAGGAAGCCATACTTAGCATTGGCGTTGAGGGCGCGCACGGCATCAGGCTCGGTAACAGCCACGAGGTCGCCTTGGCTGTTTACGTCATAGAAACGCCATGTGTCGCTAACCTCAGCCAGGCGATTAGAGCCCAGACTTGTGTTTTTGTTACCCATCATGGCATGCATTACGTTAGCGTTGTAAACATCTCCGCCAATCTGATAAGTGAAGTTGGCAGTGAAGTCAAGGCTCTTCCAGCGGCCCGACAGGTTGAAACCGCCAGTATGCTTTGGCATGGTGCGACCTATGATGGTCACGTCGTTGGCATCCACTGTGCCGTTTTCGTCGGTGTCCACATATTTCACCATACCCGGGAATGCCTTCTGTCCTTTAGGCAAATTGTACGGGCTTGAGTAGCCGCCCAAACTTAGGGCATTGTCGGGCACACCCTCCTTCAGGGTCCACACACCGTTCACCACGTTGAAGTCGTCAACAGTATAGAAACCGGCGCTCTTCATACCCTGCACCAAACCTACAGGCTCGCCTTCCTTCACGATATAGTCGTAGGTAGGAATACGCATTGTGGAGCCCCAGTTGGTGTGGGCGCTTGCCAGCACGCCTTCCTGCAGCTTGTCAACATTGTTCTTGTTGAAGTTGTATGTCATGCCGAAGCTCAGGTTCCAGTCCTTCTTGCGCACAATCTCATAGCTCAGCGCAAGCTCTATACCTTTATTAGATGTCTGAGCGATGTTCTGCATCTGGAAGCTGAAGCCCGATGTCGGGTCGCAGGGCACGAGCATCAGAACGTCCTTGGTGGTGTTCCAGTAGTAGTCGATGCTACCGCGCAGCTTACCGTTCCAGAAACTAAAATCGAGACCGAGGTTGCGGCTCACGGTAGTCTCCCATTTCAGGTCGGGATTACCCAGTGTGTCAGCTGGCTTGTATGTGGTGATACTCTCACCGTTGACAGTGGCAGAGCCTGTGGTCCACAAAGTCTCTGTAAGACCTGAGGCAATCTGGTCGTTACCCGATGTACCGAACGACACACGCAGCTTCAGGTTGTCGAGCCACGGCTGTGCGTTCTTCATAAACGGCTCGTCGCTGATGCGCCATGCGGCTGCGGCTGCGGGGAAGTAGCCCCAGCGGTTGTCGCCCATGAACTTAGAGCTGCCGTCGGCACGCATGGTGGCGGTGAGCATATAGCGGCCCTTGAACGAATAGTTGGCGCGACCGAACCATGACACTGAGTGTGTAGGGTGACCGTCGGTGTATGTATACTTGTCTTCGCCCTTGAAGTTGGTGGCGCCGATATTACCGAAAGCCCAGTTGAAATCCCAATCATCGGGATATGTGGTTCCCAGAATCTGCGCTGAGTTCGAGCGGCTTGAGAGAACTTCGTTACCGGCCATCACTGTCAGCGAGTGGTCTTCGCCCAGTCCCTGCAGCTCGTAGCTCAGGGTGGTGTCCCAACGGGTGTTATATCCGTCGCCTTCCTTCAGTGTTGCCTTGTTATAGCTCTGTCCGTTGGTCTTTCCACCTTCCCACTCCTGGCTCTTGCTCCAGTGGCGGCTCAGGTAAAGCTCTGTCTTTGCAGTCAAGCCCTTTATTACCTGCCATGTCAGACCAGTATTCACACCTATGCGGTAGCGGTTGCGCAGGTTTTCATAGTCGTTCAAAATGTTCACAGGATTGTAGTCGTCCTGTGCATTGGTACTTCCCATATCCAAATCCGAAGGTTCGCCGCTTCCCAGCGGATTGTCGATAGGGCAATAACGATAAGCCTGTGTGGCAAACTCGTATTTGTTTCCCTTAAACTGCATTTCGCTGTAACGTGCGTCGATGTCGAGCTTCAGGTTCTTTGTGATGTCCTGAGTCAGCTTCAGGTTGGCGCTCCAGCGTCTGAAACCCGAATTAATCAGCGCACCCTCGTGGTCGGAGTGGTTTATGCTGGCATAATATTTTGTGGTTTTCGAGCCGCCGCTCACCGAAACGTCGTGATTCCATGCGTGAGTGCCGCGCAGCACATCGTCCATATAGTTGTGGGCGCTCTGGTTCTTATATTCATTAAGGTGGTTGCCGTATGCGCTGCCCAGTCCGTAATATCTTGCCACGCCGTCGGCATAGGTGTCGCCCAGCGACTTGGCATAGCTCCAGGTGTGGAGCACATGGTCGTAGGCATCCATCACGTCGAGCTTGCTTGGCTCAGCCTTTATCTGATAGTACATGTTGTACTTCACCTTCACCTGACCTTCCTTGCCGCCCTTTGTGGTGATGAGGATTACACCGTTGGCACCGCGGGCACCGTAGATGGCTGTTGATGCGGCATCCTTCAGCACGTCGATGCTCTCGATGTTGTCGGCTGAAATATCGTCGATGCTGCTCACCTGCACACCGTCAACCACGTAAAGAGGCTCGTTGCTCTGAGTGATAGAACCACCGCCGCGCACGCGGATTGACATAGAGCCACCGGGACGGCCGTCCTGAGAGATAACGTTCACACCGGGGAGCTGTCCCTGCAGCGCCTCTGCTATGTTCGACACGGGGTTGGCGGCAATCTTGTCGCCGCTCACCGATGCCACCGAGCCGGTGAGGTCGCGGCGCTTCATGGTTCCGTAGCCAATCACCACCACGTCGTTCAGAGTGGTGTTGTCGTCCTCAAGAACCACGTTCACCGGTTTGTTACCTGCAACGCTCACGGTCTTTGTCTTCATACCGATGTACGAAATCACAACCTGGTTGCCCTTTACTTTCAGCGAGAAGTTGCCGTTGAGGTCTGTCACTGTGGCGTTCTTCACATTGCCCTTCTCGGCAACGGTGGCGCCGATGACGCCCTCGCCAGTACCGTCCTTAACGTTTCCGCTGATTGTTGTCTGTGCATGGAGTGCCATTGCAAATACTGCAAACAGTGACACAAGCACCAATCTAAGGTTTGTTTTAATAGACATAAAATTTTAAAATAATTAGTTGTTTATAATTTAATTCTTATCGCTGTTTGTATTTTTGTAGTTTTTATCCGACGTTTTTAAAGTCATTCTGCACACCTCGTCACGCGAGGTGCGACTACTTTGTGCCTTGTATATTCCAATTTATAAGCGTTTGCTTTGTACGTTTTTAAGTTTATTTGCCACAAAAGTAGTACTTTTTAAGAAAAACAGCAAATTAAAAGCCGACTAATTTTATCCAAAGTAATATTTTTAATAAATTAAAACGTAAATTAACACATCTCTCCAGTTATTTCTACAAAGCTGAACACCTCGCGTGACGAGGTGTATTTATTTTACACTTGTACAAATGGAGTAAAAAATTACGTCATTTTATCAGACGTTGGCTATTTTAGCTTATTTTGCTCTATTTCACTGATAGTAAGGTAAATGTAAGATTTATCAGATAGGGCATCTAAAGAGTTTCCACCATTTCCGCAACTTCCGCAAGGTTGGTGGTTTTGGTGGAAACACATTTAAAAAGTCTGAATAATATTGACATTTTATTTTTTAAACTGTAATGACCATAAATAAACCATAAATGTTCATAAATAATAATGTTTGCTGAAGCAAATAATGGCAAAAAAATTATGTTCATTAGTGGCATCGCCACAAGAATATTATTTTAATTGGTCATTTATGGTTTATTTATGGACATTACTGTTCAAGATATCACTATTGCGAGTAGTTACTATCCTTTACCTGTGAAAGATATTTTGATGGCTGGCGCAAAATTATCCGACAACAGGCGAAAGATTATTTGGTAGCAGGCAAAAGATTATTTGAAAGATGACGGAATACATCCAAGGCATTAATACAAAATGTCAATATTATTCCGTGTATTCAAATATGTTTCCACCAAAACCACCAACCTTGCGGAAGTTGCGGAAATGGTGGAAACTCTTTAAGGGTACTTCTACACAAACCATGTATCTTCCTTATTTTCAAAAGGATAAAGCAGATATACAAAAAGTAAGCAACATCCAAAGATAGTAAAATAAAAATCACACCATTAGAGCGGTGTAAAATAAATTCTGAATTTATTCAACCACCCCCTGCGACTTCAATTCCTCCACAGCCGTTTCGAGCGCTGCATACCAGTCCTCACCGAAGCGCCGCGTAAGCGGTCCCTGCAGGAACTTATATACAGGAAGGTCAAGCTCCTGTCCTTTCTTTCGGGCATCGGCGCACACAGCCCAGCGGTGGTAATTCAAGGCTATGTCGCCCGAGCGCAGCGTTTTCTCCCTTATGGGATAGAGCGCGCAGCTTATGGGCTTGCAAAACTTCGCCTTGCCGCTACGGTAAGCCTTCTCAAGAGCACACAGGCAGCAGCCGTTGTCATAGCAGGTGAACACGCAGTCCTTGCCGCCCACGATGCTGGTCACAAGCTCGCCGTCAACATCGGTGTAAGCCACGCCCTGCCTGTCGACGACCGCCTGAGCCGAGGCGCTCAGACCGCTCCACACCACGTCGAGCGAATCCTCAATCGCGCTTATCTCATCCAAGGTCACGGGGGCACCGGCATCGCCCTCAACACAGCAAATGCCCTTGCAGGCATCAAGGTCGCAGCAAAAGCGCTCGGTGATGATGTCGAGCGGTATCAGTACATTGTCTATTTGTATTATCGGCAGGTGTTGCATTTCTATAACTTTTTATTCATATTTCGGGAGGTATCCTTCCACCAGACACCATCCTGTTGATGTTTTCAGGTGCAAAAGTAACGTTTTTTTTCTTTTCCACCAAATTTTTTTGGCATCATGATATTTTTTTCGTACTTTTGCAACATTAATTTACCTGTACACAAACATACAGTAATCAAAACGGAATGTCAAACAGCATGCAGAAAGAACATCGGCTCATGGAGCGTATGGAACAGCTATACAAACAGTTTCATACGCGGCTTTATCTGTATGCGCTGACAATCCTCGACAACGAAGACGATGCCAAAGACACCGTGAGCGACGTGATGCAGCAAATATGGGAACAATGGCATGCCGACGGCACGGAGACAGGCATGCCGGGAGCATCCTTCCTTTACACCGCCGTACGCAACCGCAGCTTGGACAGGCTGCGCCACAGCAAGGTGACGGGACGATATGCCGAGGCAATGCGCGCCACCGAAGCGTTTGACGATGACGGGCAGGCTGAGGAATACGAGACACGGGTGGAGCGAATCAGGCATGCTATAAGCCAGCTGCCCGAACCGGGACAGACGGTGCTGCGCCACACCTACTTCAGAAACCTCACATACAAACAGACCGCTGAAATATTGGGAATGAGCGAAAACATGGTGCACAAGCACATGATACGCATGTTCAGGCTATTAAGGGAAATAATGGCAAGATAACGGCACAGGCAACATGCCATGCACGTATAAACAAAGTTAAAAAAGATTATAGGTAGCGCACAAAAAGCGCTATTCGGACGTAATAAAGAAAAAATAAACGACTAATGGAATTTAACAACCATACCACCAAGCCACAACTGCCATACGATGATGAGCAGCTTGCCTTTGAAATACGCAGAGCATTGCTCGATGAGACTGCCGCCCCCGATGCCGGCGAGGCATTTGCGGAATTCAAGCGTCGCAACAGCCACACGAGCCGCAGGCTCAGACTTGCCGTAAGCCTGACAGCAGCCATAACGGCTGCATGCATCGCCACATTAATAATAATAAGGAGCACGACATCCGGCGCCCCCTCTGCCGCAACCTCAACGGCAAAGGCACTGGTCCCGGCGGGCACAATAGTATATGAGGCACAGCCTGCCACCGACAACCGGATAACCATGAACACCGGCAACGGTGAGGAAATAAAAGTGGGCAGCAGCGAGGCACGCGAAGCAGGAATAGACGTAAACAGCGAAGGAGAGATAATAATCACAGACCATACGCCGGCAAGCGAAAGCCACGAAATTGAGACACTGACCCTGACCATCCCGCAGGGGAAACTGGCAAAGCTTATGCTCGACGACGGCACCACCGTGTGGCTCAGCGCCTACAGCAGGCTGATATTTCCCCAGCATTTCGCCCCCGGCATGCCGCGCGAGGTGATACTCCACGGCGAGGCATACTTCAAGGTGGCACACGATGAGGCACGCCCGTTCACGGTAAAGGCAGGAAGCATCAGCACGCACGTATTGGGCACGCAATTCACCATACGCAACTTTGACGGCGAGCAGCCACAGGTGACACTGATAGAGGGCAAGGTGGAGGTAAGTGCCGGCAGCGACCGCAACATCACCCTCAGTCCCGACCAGACAGCATGGCTTGACGGCAACGGCACACTCAACATGGAAGCCGCCGACATGGACGTGGCTACAAGCTGGATGAGCGGGGACTTCTATTACGACGGTCAGACGCTGAAACACATAATGACAGACATCGGGCGATGGTACAACATGAGTGTAGTGTTTGAGAACAGTGCCCTCATTGGCACACAGCTGCATTTCAATGCCTGCAGAAACTGGAGCATAAAGCAGGTACTGGAGCAGCTGCAGCTAATTTGCACGGCGAAATTCGTCATAAAAGACAATGTTTTAATTGTAAAGTGAAAGATAAAACAACGTTTTTCTTTTATTCTGTATTGATTTTAACTTTTATTAAAGGCACAATGTAGACACCGAGCACGTTATCACTAAGTAAACGTTGGAAAAATTAATAAAACTTAGTGATATTATGCAAATATTCAACACACGAAAGCATTTTACCGTGACCGCCGGCAAACGCTTAGGCGCCTTAGCCGTAATGCTGATTTTGTCATTGGCTGTAATAGCGCAGTCAAAGGGGCACATCACAGTGGCGTTCAACAACGAGAAAGCCACGACAGCACTGCGAAAGGTGGAAAAGCTGTCAGGCAGAAAAATCCAGTACAATTATGACGATGTGAACTTCAAGGTTACACTGTCGCTGAAAAACAAAACGCCCGAGGATGTAATCAGGGCAATAGTGAAAGGACACCGCCTGAGAGTGCAGTCGAACGGCGATTTTATTGTGATAATAAGGACCGACAACATCCCGACAGAGACAACCGACGGCAAAACCGTGCAAGGCATCGTGATAGACATGCACGGCGAACCTGTCATTGGAGCAGTGGTACGCGACCGCACACACAAGCAGAACACCGTGACAGACGTTGAGGGAAAATTCGCACTGGAGGCACAGTCTGACCGCATATCGCTCAACGCGTCATACCTCGGCATGAAGGCTGCCACATGGAACGGCAACCGCGGCGACTACGCCGTGATTGTGATGGAAGACGCCACCAACACTCTTGAGGACGTGGTGGTGACGGGATACCAGCAGCTTGACAGGCGTAACCTCACATCGTCGGTGACATCAAAGGACATGGACGAGCTGAAGATTGCCGGAGTTAGCGACCTGTCGAAAATGCTTGAGGGACAGATTCCCGACCTTATAAGCACGGCTGCCAGCGGCGAGATCAATGCCACCAACCGCATAAGGATTAGAGGTACAAGTACACTTATCGGCAACCGCGAGCCGCTGTGGGTTCTCGACGGGATAATCCTGACCGACCCCATCAGCCTTACGAGCGACGTGCTCAACGACCCCGACTATGTGAACCGAATAGGTAACGCCATAGCAGGAATAAACCCTCAGGACATAAAGCGCATAGACGTGCTGAAGGATGCCGCCGCAACGGCGCTCTACGGCACGCGTGCCGCCAACGGCGTGATTGTAATCACCACCAAGAGCGGCCGCGAGGGAAAGCCCATCATCTCATACGACACACAGCTCACACTGCGCAAGCGCCCTTACTACACCGACGGCAAGATAAACCTTATGAACTCGGCTGAGCGCATACAGTTTTCAAAATATCTTGCCGACCAGCACTACAAATATCCCAGCAGCATGGCATGGGTGGGATATGAATATGCCCTGTCGCAGTACTACGCAGGCAAGCTCACCGAACAGGAGTTCAAGCAGGAGGTGAGAAACATGGAGCTCCGCAACACCGACTGGTTTGACGTGCTGTGCCACAACTCGTTCTCCCACGACCATTCGGTAAGCATATCAGGAGGTTCGGAGCGTGTGAGGTATTACACTTCTGTGGGATACACCGACCAGGACGATGTTATCGACAACACCACAAACCGCCGCTACACCACCATGGCAAAGATTGACATGACGCTGAGCAGCAAGTTTCAGCTGCAGGTAAACCTCAACGGATATCTCAACGACCGCGAATATGCCGCAGGAGAGGTGAATCCAATCGACTATGCCTACAACACGAGCCGTGCTATAGCCGCCTACAATCCCGACGGCAGCCTACACTACTACCAGCGGCCTGCAACCACCAGCTACAGCTACGGCTACAACATCTTGGGCGAGATGGAAAACAGCGGCACCACCCAGCAGACCAGCGCAGTGACCGCTACCGCCAACCTGCGCTACCAGCCCACGAACAACCTGTTCTTCAACGCTATCTTCTCGGCAAACGTGAACAACGGAAGCATCGAGACCTATTACGGAGAAAACACATTCCACTCAAAACTGCTGCGAAGGGCTGGTTCTGACGGAACAGTATCCAGCGACAGCTACATGCCATACGGCGGTGAATACACAAGCCAAAAAAACAAAAACGTGGGATGGACGGCACGACTGCAGGGAAACTACAACAAATACATAGGATGGAAACACAACATCAACGTGGCGCTGGGATTCGAGGCTTCGTCGGCACACGTCACCGGCGACAGCTACACACAGCGCGGATACTACAAGGACCGCGGACGCTCATTTGCAGTTAATATTCCCGAATCGTTCACAAACTACTGGTCGTGGATGAGGTCCAATGTGCCCACAATCACCGACTCAAAGACCAATATGGTGAGCGCATACGCCACATTGTCCTATTCCTACGGCGGGCTGTTCACCGTGAATGCCAACGGCCGTTTCGACGGCAGCAACCAGTTTGGCAGCCGCAGCAACGAGAAACTGCTGCCCATCTGGAGCGTATCGGGAAATGCCAACCTGCGCGACATCATGAAGATAAAGGCGAAATGGCTCGACGACCTGCGCCTGAAGGCATCCTACGGCGAGCAGGGCAACATGCTCGACAACCAGACATCGGAGCTCATAATAAAAAAGGGCGGAATGAACTCGTTCTATAACGAAATGGAATCTACCGTGGCATATTTTGCCAACCCTGACCTGAAATGGGAAAAGACACGCTCAATAAACACGGGCTTGGAGGCAAGCCTGTTTGACAGCCGCCTGCAGCTTGAGGTGGAATACTACAACAAGCACACCACCGATGCCTTTATGAGCAAAACCATCAGCGACGTAAACGGATATACTTCATACATCATCAACTCGGGAACAATCACCAACAGCGGCTTCAACTTCACACTGACGGCAACTCCCGTAAAACTGAAAGACTTCTACTGGATATTCTCAGGAAACCTGTCGAAGATATATAATAAGGTGAAAACCGCTCCGGGTGCCGAGACGTATCAGCGAAATGACTTTCTCACAGGAAACGCTGTTATCGAAGGGCAGCCCGTGGGAACATTCTATTCGTTCAAGTTCTTGGGACTGAGCCCCACAGACGGCGGACCGCTCATCGACGACATGGAGGAGCGTCAGGAGGAAATCAACAACGTGAGCAACTATGAGCTCTACACCCGGGTGCTGACTCCATCAGGCCGCCGCGAGCCGGACATCACGGGCAGCATCAACAACACATTCACATACAAGCAATGGCGGCTCAGCTCCTCGCTTGTCTACAACCTGGGAGCAAAGACACGGTTGTTCCGCCTGTTCGACGGCTTCGCAACAACGGGCTCGGCATTTATGACAGACCACAACATCAACCGCGACTTTCTCAACCGCTGGCAAAAGCCCGGCGACGAGCTGAAGACAAACATACCGGCGGTGATAGGCAACGGCAACAAAGACTACTATTATTATAGCAGCCACTGGAACTCGCGTCTTGCTGACAATGCCTGGGAAATGTATGATTACAGCACGGCGAGAGTGGTAAGCGCCAATTATCTGAAACTGTCAAACCTGTCGCTCACCTACGAGTTCAGCCGCAAACAGCTCGACCGCATGAAGCTTGACCGTCTGGCAATCATCCTGAGCGGATATAACCTGCACACATGGTGCGACAAATCACTGCGCGGACAAACCCCTACCCAAGGCGGCTTCACAGAGATACAGCTCTCCGACACCCCAAGCTACACTCTTGGCGTATCAATTAATTTCTAAAACAAAAGACGTATGAAACTAAGATATATTATACTTGCAGTCTCGGCAATGACCATGAGCAGTTGCGGAGACTTTCTT
Source organism: Prevotella sp. (assembly GCA_030539375.1). Lineage (GTDB taxonomy): Bacteria > Bacteroidota > Bacteroidia > Bacteroidales > Bacteroidaceae > Prevotella. The sequence continues at coordinate 69,715 of JAUNSB010000004.1, read as the reverse complement.
GAGGAGTCGTCCCAAGACCATGACTATGTACGCTCATGGAACGACCTTAACGAACTGCTGATAGGCGACTGCTATATGCCGTCGAACAACAGCAGCAGCTTCAATGCCTTCGCAAATCCTGGAATGTTCCTGCACCTGCTTGCCGACGAGCTGCAGGAGGTGAAAGAAGGCGCAGGCATTGGCGGCGCCAGTTTCGACCAGCACGAACCGCAATACGGCTACATAGGCTGGCAACAGCGCTATGGAGTGGACGAGAACTACACAAAGTATTTTCAGGAAAACACTGCATGGACCACAATGTACAAATACATAAACGTGGCAAACAACATACTGGAGGCTGCCAAGGAACTGCCCACGGCACAGGACGAGGAGAAAGCAGGAGTTAGCTACGTGAACGGGCAGGCACACTTTCTGAGAGCATTCTATCTGTTCTGGCTCACAAACACCTACGGTCAGCCCTACAGTCCACAGACAGCAGGCACCGAGCTTGGCGTGCCTGTAAAGACAACAAAGGAAGTGGAGGACATTATCTTCCAGCGCGCCACCGTGCAGGAGTGCTACGACCAGATTGTCGCCGACCTCCGCTCTGCCGAGCTGGAGTTTGAGGCATCAACGATGATTCCACGCAAGAGCGTATTCCGTGCCGACATCACATCGGTGCAAATGCTTCTCAGCCGCGTGTATCTCTATATGCAAGACTGGGACAAGGCTGCAGAATATGCCCAAAAAGTAATAACAGCCAAACCCGCACTGCAGGATTTAAACAACACCACCGGGGATTTCGCCACTAAAGACAACCCCGAGACCATATTCAGCATGGGCGGCGATGACCTGCCCGCATTTCAGTGCAACTGTGTACAATGCCTGAAAGTGAGCGACGGCTTGTTCAATTCCTATAGCATCAACGATGCACGCCGCGACCAGTGGTTTTGGGAATACGGCGCATTCCACGGACTGACAAAACAACCCTTTCCTTACGCACGCTACGACTCAAAGGATATGACTGACAGATCTTCCTACTGGAGATACTGGCAAGCTCCATCACTACAGCGCGAAATATCATCGCTGTTCTGGCTGCGCACAGGCGAGGCATACCTCATCCTTGCCGAAGCCGAAGCTTACCGCGGCAACGAGGAGCCGGCACGCACAGCCCTGAACACGCTGCGCCGAGCACGCTTCTACAAAGGTGCAGCCGACTGTGACGTAAAGTCGGAAGGCAGCAGGCTGATAAGCGACATACGCAACGAGCGCCGCATAGAGCTGATGGGCGAAGGACACCGCTGGTTTGACCTGCGCCGCTACCGTGTGTGCAGCGTGCAGCCGGAGAAAGTGGAGCTTACCCACACTTACACGTGCTACAAGGAACGCGGCTCACAGGAAATAGTGGAAACCCGGCTGTTCGTTCTTGAAAAAGACGACCCGGCATGGACTTGCCCAATACCACAGGATGTGATAGACTTCAACGTGGGAATGCCTAACAACGGCAACAGGCACAAGGAATATACAGTAGTAAAATAATCAAGGGAAAAAGACAAACAGCATGAAAAAGATAAAACTTCTGCAACTCATGGCACTTATTGCTGCCATGGCAGGCATTTCAACAGCGTGCAGCGAGGAAGACGAACCCGTTGCCGGTGAATATGACATAGCTTCAAATTACATGCCTGCAGCCGACGACAACAGCGAGACAGCACAGATGCGCCGTGCCTTCACCGAAAAATACGGCTCGTTTCTGCTCTTCAACGACACTCTGCAGCATGTGTTCTTAGGCAAAGACATAAACGGTGACGACCGCTACTTTACTGAGCACATAGACATAGAATATCACATAGGACAGACATCAACATCTTATGACAAGAACTACAGCTACACACTCATCACAGATGTCAGCACACAGCGTATGGCAGTGGAGTTTCTTGAGGAATACATACTGCCGCATCTCGGCACAAAGCTCAAGCCATTCTCTTGGCTGCTCGCGGCTACCATCACTCACCAGACAAGCTACAACACCACAGTACGTCCATACGCAGTGACAGGACAGAGATGCTATGCCTTGAAAATGAACGACCTGAAACCGTCAAGTACGGAAAGAGTGAAGCAACAGCTTGCAAACCGCCAGCTAACGGTTGTTGTGGCTGGACTTGTAAATACCTACAGCGAGGAGTTCAGTGATTTCATTGCTGTGAGTGAATCTAAATACGGGCAAAACATGGGCACTACAGTTAACGAGGAGCAGCTTCAGCTATTGCGCAGCAACGGCTTCATTGGTTTCGGTGCCAGCAGCAAATCCAGCTATCCCAAGCGCAACGAGGACATAAACGCATTCGTAACGGCGGTGATGAACTACAACGATGAAGCATTAGAGCGTATGTATGGAAGCTATCCGCAAGTGATGCGCAAGATACAGATTCTGAAAAACGGACTTACGAGATTAGGCTACAAATTTGACATATAAAAAGTAAATATTATAAATATGATACGACACACTTTTTCCCTATTGTCGGCAGTTGCATTGGCGGTGCTTTGTCTCACTGCATGCGGCGATGACGAATATTCATCAGAAAGCATCGACTTTACGCCTGTAAAAGCAACGGCACAAGGTACATTTACCGACTCACGCGACGGCGAGACATATAATTGGGTGCGCTATGGCAACACCGACTGGCTGGCAGAGAACTTCAGACTGGAGATGAACGATGTAAACAAATGCCGCCTTTACAATCTTCAGGAGGGAGAAGCCGAAAGCGATAAGCGACCACCGGTAGACCCTAACCGTTACGGCAGACTGTACACATATTATGGAGCCGTGGAAGCATGCCCTGAAGGATGGCGACTGCCCACGGATGACGACTGGAAACAGTTGGAAATTGCCATGGGCATGAGCCGCGGCGATGCAGACCGGCGTGAATGGCGCGGCAACGTTGCAGGCAAGATGCTCTCATGCTATGACCGCACTACAGACCTGAATCTGCTGCTTGGCGGCTACTATACCTACCATACGATAATGTCTACTCCCGGATTCCGCTTCCTTGGGTCGCAGGCATTCTACTGGACTGCCACTCAAGATACAGAAAAGGAAACAGGATATTATTTCTACCGTAAAATGATGTACAACCGCGGCAGTGTGTACCGTGAAAGTATTGAAACGGGGCAATACCTCAGTGTAAGATATGTGCGCGATGCAAAGTGAGTGCCCTCAAAGGATGAACATCCCCGGCAGACTGAGCCGGTTGCTGGCTGCAGCTGTGCTGATGCTCACGGCTGCCACAGCCGTGGCACAGAGTTCCGACATACATGCCTATCTGTTGAACATAGGCAAAGGCAACAAAGTCTATACTGCCTTCGGACACACAGCCTTGCGCATGACCTGCCCCGAGCGCAGTCTCGACTACTGTTTCACCTTTGAGATGGACATGCACCAAAGCAACTATGCAGATGTGTTGCTCCGCAAGGCAAAAGCAGGATTTGCAGTGGTGCCGACAACGAAGTTCCTTAACGAGTACAGCGCCGAGGGGCGCGGAGTGACAGAATCGGAACTGAACCTCACCACAAGGCAGAAACAGGAGATGTGGCGGTTGCTTGACAGTGAGGTGAAGCGCGGAGCAACGTTGACGTTCGATTTTATCGACAACAACTGCACCACAATGGTGCTATACATCATTGAAAAGGCAATTGCTCCAGCCACAATAGAATTTACCCAAATGCCAGAGTGCATGCACGGCACACGAGCCGATGTGCTCAATCAGATATCGCAGGAATCGCCATGGGTGAGACTGGCGCTTGGAGCAGTGCTACACGGAGAGCTAAGCCAGCCGGCGCATCCCATGCAGATGGCTGCGCCGGAAATCATAGCACAGATGCTGCCCACGGCAGTCATTGCCGACAGTGCACACAAACACAGGCTGCCGTTGGTAACAGGCTGCCGGACTCTGCTCAAAAATACAGTCGTGGCACGTCCTTGTCCCTTCAGACCATGGATGGCAGCTGTCCTGACAGTCGTTGCGACAGTAACAGCGCTTGGCATAGTGATGATTAGAAAGAGAAAGAAACGTAGAGCCTGACAATAACAGACAATACAAAAAGTTTAACAACAATAAAAAATTAAGTTTATGAAAAAGATTTTTACTAAAGCTATGCGCGCAACCCGGTTGATGACCACAATGATTGCGCTGGTAGCATCAACAGGTGCGGCATTTGCCGGCGGCGACGGCTACTTTTCCTATTTTGCCGACCTCATTGCCTACCCTACAGGTGCAGGTACGGTATATGCAGATGCATCATCCTCCACTGTGCCTGAATTTGACGGCGTGGAGTTCAAGGACTTCACCGTACCGTCAGAACAGGTGGAAGTGAAGTATGTCACACAAGGTTCCGTAATGGGCTATAACGCAACAGCCATACCTGCCAAAGGATGGATATTTGCAGGATTCAGCGGAGCAAAGAAGAATGCTGAAGGCGATCCCGTGTTTAGCGACAGCATCTGTGTAACGGGTAATCCGGGATATCTAAGTGTGACAGCGACAATGAAGAGCGATGATGAAGCGTCGGCACTCGCAAACTTCCCGCTTGTGTCGGACACTACCCACTATGCCCTTTTCACCCATATAGCAGTGAGCGTGGCAGAGGGACAGGAAGACTTCGGAACAGCAAAGATAAGCAAAGTGTGCAATGAGATAGGCGACAAGGTGACGCTGACAGCCACTCCATCGGAAAAAGATGCAACGGCTAAGTTTGAATACTGGCTTAATGCCACAACTGGCGAGAAGACCACTCAAAACCCGTTGGAGCTGACCGTTGCCGATACCGCACGTTATCAGGCTTTCTTCACCAGCGACAACGGTATAAGAATCAACTTCCCCAAAGAGGGCGGAAAAATTGCATTCCACGCCGACTGTGGATACAGCATGCCATACAGTATGCAAGCACTTAAATTTGAAAATCGTTCTGATCACGAGGAATGGGGAAGTGTAGTGGCTGGCGACTCATTGGAATATGATGCGACATCGGGAAAATGCTATCAGGAACCCGACACAATAAGATATACACTCTACCAAGGAGAGACTTATATCCTGTATGGCAAAGGCATAAAGACACTCACAAAATATGAAGATGCGACACTGGAGCAGAGCTACAACCAGTTGGCTTGGAGCGGAGAAGGAGGAAAGAAAGTAAGCGAGCTGGCTGTAACAAGCCATTACTACAGCGTGGATATAGACAAGAATGAATTCAACCTCTTAGCTGCAGATGCTACAATAGCTCCCAACACCGCTTATCTGGCTCTCACCAATGCAAGCTATGAGAAATATGGACTGAAAGAGGCTCCCGGCACCATCTACTGGATTAACCCGCAGACATCCACAGGCATAGACGAGATTACCGTAAACGGGGGGGTATCAAAGAAAGGCATATACACCATTGACGGCAAGAAACTTGACCGCATAACAAAGACAGGTCTTTACATTGTGGACGGTGAGAAACGCTTCTACATGAAGAAATAAACTCTCTATGAAAAAATCATTTATAACGTTCTTTCTAATATCTGGGCTGATTACGGTTTCAACCGCCGTAACAGCCCAGACTGAAGGATTCACGGTAAGAGGCACAGTAAATTTGCCCGACGGCTATGAGGCTGGCATCTGCTGCCATACCGATACGATGTACTCTGTGGAGGTTGCCCACGGAACGATAAAGAACGGACAGTTTACGCTGCATGGCAGACACATGGAGCAACCGCAGCCCGGCACTCTAATGACCAACAACATGAAATTGGTAAGTGCCAAGGGATGGCCCGTAGACTCCATAAGATGGACATACACTGACATATTTCTGTCGAACGGCGAAATCACCGTGGACAAGAATTTCACCATCACTGGCGGGCAGGTGCAGACTGACTTCAACGAATGGCAGAAACTGAAAGCCGCCCATACTGACAAAGCTGTATCGGCAGAAGAGGCATTTATCGCCTCGCATCCGCAGAGCGTGATATCTGTGTGGCTTGCCAACGACATGCTAAAACGTGGATACAACCTGACGAAAGAGCAGGTGGAGCAATTGGAGAGGACCATAACATCCGTGCCTCAGGACACTGCACGCATGTCGGAATTCAAGAAGCGCATTGCCTTTGCCAAGAAGACCACCAAAGGCGGCAATCTTGTGGACTTGGAACTGGAAGACATCAACGGCAGCATATGCCATCTTACCGACATTGTGCCTAAGAACAAATATGTGCTTGTCGACTTCTGGGCGTCGTGGTGCGGCATCTGCATCGCCGCCATGCCTGAGATACAGCGCATAGCCGAACAGTACAAGGACAAGTTTGCGGTGATAGCCGTGTCAATCGACACTAAGCGTGAGGCATGGAAAGCCGCAATGGAGAAACATCCGGAGCCTTGGCCGCAATATGTCACCACAAAGAACGGCTATCAGGACCTATTTCACAAATATCAGGTGGGCAACGGCGTACCTTATTATATTATGATAACTCCTGACGGCAAGGTGCTCAACTCACCTTCGCATCCTAAGGCTGTGAAGGAAATACTTGACAAATATAACTAAAATTTTACCTATAAACAAAAACAAAAAGATGAAAAAAATTTTTCTTTCAATGGCTGCTGTATTATCAATGACTGCAGCAACAGCACAGAACGGGTACAGAATAACCGGTACGGTGGACGACTGTGTGGTGCCTGGCGACACAATATACCTGTGCAACGTGCAGGGATTCTTCAGTTTTGTGCCTGAGGACACAACAATAGTGCAGGCTGGCAACAAATTTGAATTTACGGGCAACTTCGACGGTCTGACCACTCGCTATGTACTGCCAATCCATAACGGTACTTCCGCCACATTCGCAGAGGTGATGCTTGAGAATGCCGACATCGAGATGCAGATTTTCAAGGATGAAAAGAAAAACGTGATGAAGGGTGGTCCAGCCTACAAGCTCTACAAGGAATATGAAGCAGGTAAGGAAGTGTATGAACGCCAAATAGAAAAGCCATGGGCTATTGTGATGGACAGCACTACCACAAAAGAGGCAAAGGCTGTGGCACAAGCCACCGTTGACTCTCTCTCCGCACTGCGCGATGCCTATACAAAGAAGTACATCGTTGAGAATATCCCATCGCCTGTGTGCGACATGCTGTTCATCTATCATCAGAAGCTCTTCACCGAGGCTGAGCAGGAAGATGTGCTGAAAAGAATGGGCGAAGGTCATCACTATTATTACTACAATCTGCTTATGGCAGAGCGTGCAGCAACAGCAAGAACAGCCGTTGGACAGCAGTACACCGACCTGGCTATGCCTGGACCCGACGGAAAGACTGTAAAGGCAAGCGACTATGTGGGCAAAAACCGCTATACCCTCATAGACTTCTGGGCTTCATGGTGCGGTCCGTGCCGTGCCGAAATGCCTAACGTGGTAAAGGCATACGACCTGTATCATGCAAAGGGATTTGAGGTTGTGGGCATATCGTTCGACAACAACAAGGATGCATGGGTGAAGGCTCTCACTCAGCTCAAGATGCCATGGCCGCAGATGAGCGACCTCAAGGGTTGGGACTGCGCTGCCGCACCACTCTACAACGTAAAGGGCATACCCGCCAACGTACTCGTTGACCAGAGCGGAAAGATTATAGCAAAGAACCTGCGCGACAAAGACCTTCTTGACACGCTGGAGAAACTGATGAAATAAACATAATAATTCTCCGTATGCAAATTTGTTTTCTGCATACGGAGAATTATTTTTTGTTATTTACCGTTATTTGCTTATCAGCACTACGGCGTATGCCGAGATTCCTTCCTCACGACCAATGAAACCGAGCTTTTCGGTGGTTGTTGCCTTTATTGATATGTCATCAATATCACAGCCTATAACCCCGGCAAGACATTCCTTCATGGCGGGAATGTGGGGATTCATCTTGGGACGCTCAGCGCAGATGGTGGCGTCGATGTTCACGAGACTGTAGCCCTTGGTGGCTATCAGGTCGATGGTCTTGCGGAGAATAATCTTGCTGTCCATGCCCTCTGTCTCCGCCGATGTGTCGGGGAAATGGTAGCCTATGTCGCGCATATTTGCGGCACCGAGCAGTGCGTCGCAAATGGCATGAATGAGAACGTCGGCATCGCTGTGACCCAGCAGTCCCTTTGAATGTTCTATCCTTATGCCGCCCATCCACAAGTCGCGGTGCTCCACCAGCTGGTGGACGTCGTATCCCATTCCTACACGTATCTTCATGTCTCCTTAATATATTATATAATTTATATAACTTATATATTTCTATATATTCTATTTTTATATCCTTATCGTTTAAACAAATCCTTTATTCCGTCCATGTCGAAAGCCAGAGAGAAACGCAGTGTCTGGTCAAGAGGATTGCTTTGGGCTGTGGCAATGACATATCCCACATCGAGCGAGAACACATTCATGCGGAATCCTCCGCCAACGGTGAAATACGTCTGGTTACCCTTGTTTTCGTTCTGATGATGGTAGCCGGCGCGCAGCGAGAACTGGTCGTGATACACATATTCGGCACCCACGCTCCACTGAATCTCCTGCAGCTCCTCCTTGAATCCGCCTGGAGCATCGCTGAAGCTCTTGAACATTCCCGAGATGGCGCTCACATCGCTATATTCTCTCACCACGCGGTCCTGATATTCCGACGCGCTCTCGCCTTCCTCCTGCACGGGCACGGTGGGCACGAGCAGCTTGTTGGCGTCGGCGGCAATGGTGAAGCGGTTGTACTCGTCCACAGGAATCATAAGCGAAGCTCCTATACGCAGATTGGCAGGCAGAAACTGGCTGCGGTCGTCGCCGAAATAGGATATCTTGCTGCCAATGTTGCTGATGTTCATTCCGAGTCCTAACTGGCACTCTCGCGGACCGATATTTATATAGTTGTTGTAATACATGGAGAGGTCGGCGGCAAAAGCTGATGCTGGCGATGAATCCTCGCTGTAGTCGTAGCGCAGGTCGGAATAGATCCAGCGTATGCCTGCGGCAAGAGAGAACTTCTCGCTGAGCATGAGCGAGTATGCCACGTCAAGAGACATTTCGTATGGATTTACGGTCATGGCGTTATCATCATTAGAAGTCATTACCTCACCGAGCGAGAAATAACGGATGGAGCCCGAGATGGCACTGTAGTCGCCGATGCGGTAATAGCCCGAGACGTATGCCAGGTCGATGTCGTTCACCAGCTGGCGCAGCCACGGAGTGTAGTTGAGCGACAGTCCCGCGCGGCTGATGCAGAACGGATACTTTGCGGGGTTCCAGTACTGTGAGTTTACGTCGGGGTCGGTGGCAACGCCCACGTCGCCCATACCTGCGGCACGTGCATCGGGGGCAATGATCTGCGATATCACTGCATGGTCTACAGGATTAAACTTCGTAAGTTTGCCGTCCTGTGCCTTGGCGGCTATGCCCACAAGCATGAGCAGGGCTATTGCCGCTATTCTGTTTGTAATTGTCATATTTCGTTGTTATTGTATTATTATCAGTTTCTTTGCCTTCGACACATACGAACTGCCTTCAGCCCTCACCCTCACACGGTAGAGATATACTCCTGTGGACAGCCGTCCTCCGCCGCTCATCGACAGGTCCCAGTCAACAAACACTCCTCCGCGGTCGGGAGTTGCCGTGGCGGCATGGCTCCACAGATGTCTGCCAGCCATGTCGAACACATCCACCACAAAGTCAATACTGGTACTAATGCGGTCGCTCACGATGCAGAACTGCGTGCTTGTGGTGGCAGGATTGCGCGTACAGCTTATGTCTATCAGTTGCGGCTGGATGCCGTGTTCCACACGGAAGTCGAGCTGCGCCGTTGTAGAATTGTTCAGCACATCCCATGCACGGAATGTCAGCTTGTGCCTGCCAGCCTCAAGCGCCGGAATGCTGAACCCAACCGTGCCGCTCTGGTAGCTGCCGAAGTCGTATGTGAAGTAATCGTTTAGATTATACGTCCTGTTCATGTCGCCATCGATAATGAGCTGCATGTTGTGACCTATACCGCTGCCCGAGGCGTTGATGCCGTCCTCATCGTACAGCTGCGCCACGAAATAGGGAGTGGCGTTAACTACATCGCCGTTGGCAAACCTCTCCTCATTGAGATAGCAGAACACCGATGGACCGAGCGAGTCGGTCTTTGCCTCATCGTAGCCGTTGAATGCTATCATTTCGTTCCACCCGGCAGCGGTCACGGCATTGTCGTCGCTCACTGCATAGAGTATAATCTTTCCTGTCTCGTCGCTGTAACTGATGTCCTTCGGCACGGCAAACGAAAAACTGAAGCGCCCGTTGCGCACATTGTCCGTACCCTTGAAGATGTTGTTCTGACGCATGTCAAACTCAAACGGAGTGTCGAGCCCGGTCTTTCCCACTGCCGAAGGGTTGAGGTTGCACACCACATGCTGCACGATGTCCTGCACCACAGGTGTCACGCTGCCGTTGAACGTTTCGCTCAGCGCGCCGTTGTTCTCAATATGTCCGGCAATGGTAACCACCTCGCCTGCCCTCAACTTTTGCAAGCCTTCCTCAACAGACTTGCCGGCTATGCTGTCTACCACTGCCGTGGCTGTAGGCGAGGCAAGACACAGCGCGGGGTCGCCGAGCAGGGCATACTGCAACTTGTTCAGCGTTGCATCCTGATAGGATTCACTTTCCGAAGGTCTTTCCACCAGACGGTTCTTGCTCCTGCGCACAGCCTCACCCATTGCCACCTTGCCGCCAGCGGTGCTAAGCACTTCCTGCATAAAGTTATAGTTGATGTGCTGATTCTGCGAAGCATACACGGTACGTGCCGCACCGAAAAACGCCACGGCTCCACCGTCTTTATTGAACAATGCCCCCTCGCCAAAGTTATCTTCCTGACCGTCATACGGCATAATGTCGCACGATGCGGCAACCCACAGGGGCAGATGCTTGTTCTTTGCATTTATAAGATAAGAGGCAAGGATGGCTTTCTCATGCGACATGGAGTATGGCGCGCCGTGACCGGTGTAGTTCATAATCAGAGCTCCGTCGGATATATAGTTCTTCACGAGACTTGTCACCTCGGGATAGCTGTTTCCAGTCGACGAGGCTTCCATTCTGTATGCGTCCCACATTATACGCTTCAGGTCGTATGACGGGTGTTCGCTCTCTATGTGTCGTGCAATGTTCTCTGCCTGCTCCATGTGGCTGTTGCCGTCGCCGTCGTCACCCATTATCACGATTGTGTTCTGCCATGTGCCGGGATTTTCGTTGTTGGCATAAGCCACAATCTTGTCCACGGCAATCTTTGCCTCATCGGCGTTGCGGGCAGGTATTCTTCCCACAGCCACGTCCATCTTTCCCATAAAGCGGTTGCCTGCGGCATCCCTCACAGCTTCTATTGCCTCCCCGTCGTCGAGCAGACAGAAGAAATCGTCTGTCACATAGTTGGCTGTGCTGCTCAGCGAGTTCTCACTTTCGTATGACAGCAGGAAATTGTCGGGCGAGTAGTTGCGCCATTCGGTGCTCTTCATGCGGTTATCCCATGCGCAGTCGCCCATGAGCAGCAGATACTTAGGAGCATCTTCTGGCGTGGCGGCACGGTCGTAGAGCATCTTCATATAGCGCTTGTAGGCGGTGGCATCGGGCGTGCCGCTTGAAAACTCGTTGAATATCTCGTCGGCAGGCACTATCCTCACGGTCATTCCGTCGCGCTGTTCGTGGAGCGCTTTCAGACGTTCTGCCTGCGCCCTTGTGTTCTGGCTCGCGGGCACGATAATAATCATGTCGGCAGCGGTGTGCGAATGTAAATCCTGCGTGGTGGTGCCGCACACAAACTCCGGCGCGGGGAATGTACCGGCTGTAATGTCGGGCAACGGCATGGCATCGTCTCTGTTCACCCAGATATAATCAAGACGTATGTTTCCGCCCGATTTGTTCACGATGGTGAAGTCGAGCTTTTCCGCACAGCTTTTCGCAGTCGTAATGCTCGTGGCAAGCGATGCCGACGAGTATTCTGCCGGAGAGTACATCGTCATGTCGCACAGATGCTCGCCGTTAAGCAGTAATTCTGCCGATGACGCATCGTCGGCGGTGAGCACAATCTTTATCTTCAATTGGCTGTCCTTGCCCTGATTGTCTGCCGTCTTTGGCATGTCAATGCTGTAGGTTGCCCGGTTGCCTGCGGTTATCGCCTGCGAGTTGAAAAGATGTCTGCCACCGTGGAACCAGGCATAGTTGTCCACCTCATAAAGAGCGTTGTTATAATAGCTGTCTGCCTTTACCGTGGCTAAAAGTTCTTCGCCGCTGATATGTGCAGGTTCTTCCTCACCATCGGTTATAAGATAATAGCCATAGTCAGAATAGGTGTTTCTCACTCTATTTCCGGCACCTGTTCCCGTAGCATTCTGCGGCTCGCCGCTGAAATAGACTGGTCCTTTTGCCCAAAACAGTCGCTTGCCGCCCTCAACACAGGTTGGCACTTCCTGCAGGTCGTCGGTGGCAGAAAGATAGTCGGCTGTAAGAACCTCTGGCTGCAGATTGCCGCCATAGCCGTAAATCCTCACTTTATCGGGATTACTGAAACCGGCACGGCGTATCACCTCGTTGGTAAGATTGTAAACACCCGTGGCAGGCACACGTATCTTTGCCCATTTTCCGGTGCTCATCACCGAGTGGTCGGCATATCGCTGCAAGGTTCTTGCCGCAGCCTTCGCAGAACGTGTTCCAGCCTTTGCGGCACTGCCCCACCCCCCCGTGGCTTGCGTCTGCGCAGACTTTGCCGTTATGTCGAGCTTAAAGCTTACCAGCTTCTTGTATTTCCCTCCCTGTTTTACCAATGGCACAAACGCCACATCAAGCACACCCTGCTTGCGGTCCACCGACACATAGCTATGTACTTCGGGCAACTTTGGCAACGACTTACTGCTTATACGCTTACATCGTTCAATGTCGGCTTTCGACATCGGGATATATTCGGGATAGGCTATGCGCACCTCATACACCGAGTCGGCAAAGTTGGAGCCAAGCTGTTTGGTATATGTAAAAACCGGCAACACAGAGTCTATCCTCACCTCATCGGCTGTGAGGTTGAAGAAATCCTGCGCATTGCCTTTTGATGCAAAAGCCATCATGGCAAACATTATTGCTCTTATTTTATACATACACCTTATTATATATTATTAGCCCTATTGGCACTATATGCCTTATTTGCCCTATATGCCCTACTATGTCCTATCAGTAAGCCCTATAGCCCCTACTTGCAGTTGAACTCCAGCACCTTGTAGTCCTCAAGATAGCCTTCCAGATGGTCGTCTATTTTCACTGGTCCCACTCCCACTGGCGTTCCGGTATAGATAATATCACCGGTCTTCAGCGTAAAGTAACGGCTGATGTAGGCTATAAGTTCGTCAACCTTAAACAGCATATCGCCACTGAATCCCTGCTGCACGGTGTTGCCGTTGATGTCAAGGCGGAAGCGTATGCTCTGTATGTCACGGAATTTCTCCACGCTCATCCAGTCGCCTATTGCCGCAGCACCGTCAAATCCCTTGCACAGGTCCCATGGCTGTCCTGCCTCTCTCAGTTTGCGTTGCAGTTCGCGTGCCGTGAAGTCTATACCCACTGTCACCGCATCATAATATCTGTGGGCGAAGCGTTGCGGTATGCTCTTGCCCAAACGGCATATCCTCACCACCAGTTCGGTCTCGTAGTCTATCTGTCCGAGATCATCGGGGATAAAAAACGGCTTTTTGTCTTTAAGCAGCGACGAGTCTGCCTTGGTGAAAATCACGGGAGACTCTGGTTTATATAACGTACCATCAAGCTCTTTATTGTGCATGATGTAGTTCATTCCTACGGCAAATATCTTCATTTTACACCTTTTTAAGAAAAAAGGGAGTAAAGGCATGAAACCTAAACTCCCAATATATTTATTTGCTTTGCGGCAAAGACAACTTATATCCCTGCCTTTTCACACTGTCTTTGTAACAAATTACTCGGCAGCAAGAGTGAAACGCTTGTAGTTCTTGATTGCAAGCTCCTTGTCAAGGCTCTTAAGATAAGCAGCTACGCTAATCTTGTCGCTGCCCTCATGGAACTGGAACTCCTGGTCAACAAGACAGTTGTCCTTGAAGAACTTAGCCATACGACCCTTGGCGATGTTCTGAATCATCTGCTCATTGAGGTTGGCAGCCTTAGCGGCAGCTGTCTCCTCCTTGATGGCGATAGCCTTGTCTGCCTCCTCACGGGTGAGCCATCCCTTGTTGATGTTCGACTCGATGTGATCCTCGCTGTCTACGAGGTTAGGATTCAGACCAGCCTTCTTCAGGGCAGCCTCAACGGCTCTTGAAACCTGCTCCTCCTTAGTCTTCTGGATAGCCACCTGAAGTTCGTTGTCCTTAACTTCCTGTGGAACAGACTCCTCGTTGAGAGCCACTGGCTTCATGGCAGCCACCTGCATTGCAACCTTGTGACCTGCCTCGGCGTTGTCCTGTGTCAGCTGTACCATGGTGCAGAGAGTGTGCTTGCCCATGTGGTCGTAAACCTCGATGTTCTCGCCCTCAAGCACATTGTAGCCGTCAAGCTCCATCTTCTCACCGGTGATGCCAGAGCGCTGTGTAACAGCCTCCTGAGCAGTCTGACCGTCAGCAAGCTTCAGTGCGTTAACCTCCTCAAGGTTCTGAGCCTTTGCTGCGATAGCAGCGTCGAGGATGCTCTGTGTCAGCGCGATGAAGTCAGCACCGTTAGCCACGAAGTCGGTCTCACACTTCAGTGCGAGGATAGCGGCGAAGTTGCCCTCCTTCTTCACGAGCACACAACCGTTTGAAGTCTCACGGTCAGAACGCTTGGCTGCAATGGCGAGACCACGCTCACGGAGCAGGTCCTTAGCCTTGTCGAAATCACCCTCAGCCTCGGTCAGAGCCTTCTTCACGTCAGCAAGACCTGCACCTGTCATGGCGCGCAGCTTCTTTATATCGTCAATTGAAATTGCCATTTTATTCTTTATAATTTTAAGAGTTTAACAATAGTTTTATGGATTTCCGCTTTCGGGAGTGACTTTGTTCCCGAAAGCGGAATAATAATTCCTTAGATGTTGTGGTTTTACTCGGCAGCAGCCTCAGTCTCCTCAGCCTTTGGCTCGTCCTTGCGTGCCTTGCGAACACGCTTAGCATCACCCTGAGCGGCAGCAGCATTCTCGTCGGCCTTCTCCACCTTGCGCTCCTCAAGACCCTCGGCAATAGCACCGCAGCATGCGTTGAGGATAATCTCCACGCTGTCCTTAGCGTCGTCGTTGGCTGGGATTACAAAGTCGATGTCCTTAGGATTGCTGTTGGTATCAACGATACCGAACACAGGAATACCAAGGCGGCAAGCCTCCTTAACGGCGTTCTGCTCCTTAACTACGTCAACAACGAAGAGTGCAGAAGGCAGACGGGTAAGGTCTGCGATAGAACCGAGGTTCTTCTCCAGCTTTGCACGCTGACGTGTAACCTGAAGCAGCTCACGCTTAGAGAGGTTGCTGTATGTACCGTCGTTCATGAGCTTGTCGATGTTCGCCATCTTCTTCACAGCCTTGCGGATGGTTGGGAAGTTGGTGAGCATACCGCCTGGCCAGCGCTCTGTAACATACGGCATGTTTACGCTTGCTGCTTTCTCGGCAATCACGTCCTTGGTCTGTTTTTTAGTAGCTACGAACAAGATCTTCTTGCCCGATTTTGCAATCTGCTTCAAGGCGTCTGCGGCCTCGTCGATCTTGGCCACTGTCTTGTGCAGGTCTATGATGTGAATACCGTTACGCTCTGTGTAGATGTATGGAGCCATTGCAGGACACCATTTGCGCTTGAGGTGACCGAAGTGGCAACCTGCCTGAAGCAGCGCGTCAAAATTTGTTCTTGACATTTTTCTTAATGTTTTAATTGTTGTTTACTTTCTTTTTAAATTCTTTATCGTACCGTCCTTTCCCAATTTCGTTACTCATGATTCAGGAGCGGCACTTTGTTCAGAATCAGCCAAGGAGTAGTCGCCAACGGCGTTGGGAGTCTCCCCGGTTTAGATACTAAACGGCTTGGCGCAATATTAACGCTTGCTGAACTGGAAGCGGCGGCGTGCCTTTGGACGACCTGGCTTCTTACGCTCAACGGCACGTGAGTCACGTGTCATGAAGCCCTGCTTCTTCAGAGCAGTCTTGTCCTCTGCGTTAATCTTCACCAGTGCGCGGGCAATAGCGAGGCGGAGAGCCTGGCTCTGGCCGGTGAAGCCACCACCGTCAAGGTTAACCTTGATGTCATACTTCTCAGCAACGTCGAGCAATGCCAGAGGCTGCTTAACAACGTACTGCAGGATTGGTGATGGGAAATATTCTGTCAAATCCTTCTTATTGATAGTGATCTTGCCTGTACCCTCTGTCACATAAACACGGGCAACAGCCTCCTTACGGCGACCAACTGCATTAATCATTTCCATATCTTCTCAATTATTTATACTGGTTAATATCAATTGTCTTTGGCTTCTGTGCCTCCTGCTTGTGCTCTGTACCCTCATAGATGTAGAGGTTGTTCATCAAGCTGCGTCCAAGAGGACCCTTTGGAAGCATACCCTTAACGGCATGGCGGAGGATACGCTCTGCACCGCCCTCGCGCTTGCGAAGCTCGGCAGGAGTATTGAAACGCTGACCACCAGGATAACCTGTATAACGAGTGTAGACCTTGTCTGTCTCCTTCTTTCCTGTGAATACCACCTTTGAAGCGTTGATGATAATTACGTTGTCACCACAGTCTACGTGTGGAGTGAAAGTTGGCTTGTACTTGCCACGGAGCAACTTTGCTACCTTTGAGCAGAGGCGGCCTACAACCTGATCGGTTGCATCGATAACCACCCACTCCTTCTTTGCTGTTTCCTTGTTTACGGAAATAGTCTTGTAACTTAAAGTGTTCATCTTTAATTTTAAAATTTTACTACTAAAAAACATTTTTTATTTCACCAAATATTGTGCTGCTGGAACAGCACGCGAACGCCGATTCACTAACCGTCACGCCCGGCCAAAGGCAATGACTATTAACACGACATTCAACGGGGATTCTAAGTCTCTCCCCTAATAATCGGACTGCAAAGGTACATATTTTAATTTATACTACAAGCATTTTATATTACAGATTAGCAAAAATTAACCATTTTATCTGTTTTTAACTAAGATGTTGCATGATTATATCCGACTTTCATCTACAATAATATTGAAGCCCACTCCGACATTACGAGTGGTCAAGACGGGAACAGAGGCATAGTCCTCTGTTCCATCAGTCTTATCAGTTTACTTGAACAAGTCTTTAAGGATTACCGTATTCTGGAATATACTGCTATACTGATTTTCTGCCAATCCGAACGTAGTGATAAGGACAGGATGTATTGCCATCCGCACGTTATTTGCAACTCTGAAAGCCCTCACTCGCCTTTCTATGTCGTCATAATCCTTTTTCTTCATGGAATAGTCACCGTCATAGAATTTCATCTCACATACGTTGACAACCTTGTCAGCCCTTTTTATAATGAGATCTATCTGTGCCTTTTCCTCTGCGGCTTGGGGCGTTGACCATGAATATACATTGGTAATACCCCCGGCAATGCCCAAAGCCTGCTCTATTTGCCTATGATGGTTTAGACATAGTTGTTCAAAAGCCAATCCTGCCCAGGTGTCATGCTGTCGGGTTCCTATTTGGTATTGCCAGAAAGGCTTATCTGTACCTCCATACTTTTTGATGGTGCAAAGGTAATAAGATTTTTTGAATTGACAAAGAAAAATTGCAAACTTTACCCCCAAAAGTCGGTTTATTACATTGGATTTGGGTGTAAAGTTTGCAGTGTAAGGATACGCTATAGAGGACAAAAGGCAACTTTCTTTGTTCTAAGCTTACAGAAATTTAATGAAAAAGCACATTCTGCTAATTTTATTTCGCATTTGTTTGCAAATGAAAAATATTTTTCGTACTTTTGCAGGCAAAAACGAAATGCGTATGATATAAAAACAGAAATTAAAGACATTTAAATAAAAAAGCGTTAGCTTTGTATTCTGACTTTCTAAAAATCGCCAAATTTGAAAGAGCTGTCAGGAGTAAAAAGCCAATGCTCACGCCGTCTGGCGTGGGCTTTTACTTGTATATGACAGCATGGTGTTTGGCGATACCTTAGAAAGTGTAGACGAAGTTTTAGTCCACGCTATTTTTATTGTCTCATCTCAGCCCGGACTAACCAATTAATTCTTATTTTTAATTTAAAAGATTTTCTTAAACATGAAAAAGATTACAAGTTTATTATTAATGGTGTTTATAGCCGTAAGCGGCATTCGAGCGTATGACTTCAAAGCCGGAGACTTGTGTTACAACATCACAAATAGTGCGACTAATACAGTAGAGGTGGCGCGGGATAATTCTTACTACAACCTTGAAACCATAATAATCCCCGCAACCGTCATCAATGATGGAACAAGTTATAGCGTTACAGGTATTGGAGATGAAGCTTTCTATGGTTGTCAGTCTCTTACTTCCATTGATATTCCAAATAGTGTGACGAATATAGGGAACAATGCCTTTAGCAACTGTAATACACTTACGACCATTGATATTCCAAGCGGCGTTACGGAAATAGGAAATAATACATTTACCAATTGCCTCGCATTGGTTTCCGTAACTATCCCTGAAGGTGTAACGTCTATTGGCTATAATGCTTTTGGAGAATGCTACGAACTGGTTTCCGTGAATATTCCCAATAGTGTGACAAACATTGGAAGCGACGCTTTCGCAGGATGCACCAGCCTCACTTCCATAAATCTCCCTAATGGAATTACAAAGATTGAAGCATCCACATTCTCCAGATGTTCATCACTTACTTCAGTCACAATTCCAAACAGTGTATCAAGCATCGATGGCAGAGCTTTCAATGGATGTTCCAGCCTTACTTCAATAATAATTCCAGACAATGTGACAAGCATAGAGGACTATGTTTTCGAGGGATGTTCCAATCTCGCTTCCATAAATATTCCCAATGGAGTAACAAGTATTAAAAATGGTGCCTTCAGTGGTTGCTCCAACCTAGCCTCCTTAAAGATTCCCAACAGTGTGACGAGTATTGGGCAATACGCTTTCAGCAATTGCAAAGCCCTTACAGCCATAAACATTCCAAGCAGTGTGACGAGTATTGAATTTTCTACATTCTCCGGTTGCTCAAGTCTTGCTTCCGTTGATATTCCAAGTAGTGTAACATCCATTAGCAACGAGGCATTCTTTGGATGCTCCAGTCTTAAAACCGCCAATATTCCGTCGGTGACACATATTAACATTTCTGCTTTCAATGGCTGTTCCAGCCTAACTTCAGTCATATTTTCTGATGAATTGACATATATTGGTGCTTCTGCATTCAATGGATGTTCTAGCCTAACTTACGTTAAAATTCCTAATGCGGTTACAAATATTGGAGATTATACGTTCAATGGATGTAGCCAATTGAATTCGCTTGTAATTGGCAATTCTGTAAATAATATTGAATACAGTGCATTTGCCGGCTGCGACAATCTCGCGTTTATTTATTGCTATCCGCAGACACCACCGTCAGCAAACAACACAAACTTCGGAAATGTGTATTCAAAGGCTACGCTGTATGTCTCGCCCGAAAGCATGGAAGCATATCAGGCAAGTGAGCCGTGGAACAACTTCAAAAACATTGCGAAGCTGCCACCTTACACAGTAAAGGCCACAGCTAATGACGAGACATACGGAACAGCCGTGGTAAGCCTTCCACTGGTGAAGGAAATAGAAACGGAAGTAACCGTCACCGCAAAACCTATTGAAGGTTATAAATTTGTGAATTGGACTGTTGGAGAGGAAGTGGTTTCAGAAAATACCACATACTCATTTGTTTGCAGGAAGGATTATGATTTCGTTGCCAATTTCATCCCGATGAAATATCCTGTGACATTCGATGTGGACGGAGAGAAGCAGACCGAAGAATTGGACTACAAGTCGGAAATAACAGCTCCAAAGGACCCTGTGAAGACTGGTTACACATTTACAGGCTGGTCGCCGGCATTTGAGAAGGGGGCGCTTGTACCATTAAATGGAATCACATACACTGCTCAGTGGAAGATTAACCAGTATACCATCACATTCGACACCGACGGCGGAAGCGAGATTGCACCAATAACACAGGACTATGCAACAGAGGTGACAGCTCCAGCTGATCCAACCAAGATTGGACACACCTTCATGGGCTGGGACAAGGAGATGCCTAAGACTGTACCAGCAGAGAGCATCACATTGAAGGCTCAATGGAAGATAAATCAGTACACCATCACATTCGACACTGACGGCGGAAGCGAGATTGAGCCAATCACTCAGGACTATGCAACAAAGGTGACAGCCCCTGCTGACCCGACCAAGACAGGCTACACTTTCAAGGGCTGGGACAAGGAGATTCCTGAAACGATACCGGCTGAAGACGTAACAGTGAAGGCACTGTGGCAGATAAATCAGTACACCATCACATTCGACACTGACGGCGGCAGTGAGATTGCACCAATCACACAGGACTATGCAACAGAGGTGACGGCTCCAGCTGACCCGACCAAGATTGGACACACCTTCATGGGCTGGGACAAGGAGATGCCTAAGACTGTACCAGCAGAGAGCATCACATTGAAGGCTCAATGGAAGATAAATCAATACACCATCACATTCGACACTGACGGCGGAAGCGAGATTAAACCAATCAAACAAGACTACGCTACAAAGGTGACAGCCCCTGCTGCCCCGACCAAGGCAGGCTACACCTTCAAGGGCTGGGACAAGGAGATTCCTGAAACAATACCGGCAGAAGACGTAACAGTGAAGGCACTGTGGCAGATAAATCAGTATACCATCACATTCGACACCGACGGCGGAAGCGAGATTGCACCAATAACACAGGACTATGCAACAGAGGTGACAGCTCCAGCTGATCCAACCAAGATTGGACACACCTTCATGGGCTGGGACAAGGAGATGCCTAAGACTGTACCAGCAGAGAGCATCACATTGAAGGCTCAATGGAAGATAAATCAGTACACCATCACATTCGACACTGACGGCGGCAGCGAAATTAAGCCAATCAAACAAGACTATGCTACAAAGGTGACAGCCCCTGCTGCCCCGACTAAGACAGGCTATACCTTCAAGGGCTGGGACAAGGAGATTCCTGAAACGATACCAGCTGAAGATGTGGCTGTGAAGGCATTGTGGCAGATTAATCAGTACAATGTGACATTTAAGATTGGCGACGAAGTAACAACAAAGAGCCTCGACTACGGCAGCGAGATAACTGCACCGGAAGTTCCAGAGAAGGAGGGTCACACCTTTACTGGTTGGAGTCCTGAGCTTGATGAAACAGTGCCGGCAAAAGATGTCACCTATACTGCCGTATACGAAGTGAACACCTACAAACTGACTTACATTCTCGATGGCGTTGAAGTGAACAGCATCGAGGTGAAGTATGGTGAGAAGATCGAGGACTACATTCCCGAAGTTGCCGAGGGCAGAGCCTTTGAAGGCTGGAACGACAACATTCCGGAAACTATGCCGGCACACGACGTCACCATACACGGCAATACCGTCACTTCCATCTTCGGTGTGACAATAGATGCCAATGAAACCGTTCCTGTATATTCACTCGCAGGCACACTCGTGATGAAGCTCGATGCAAACAACACCATCGACCGTTTGCCTTCAGGTGTCTACATCATCAAAGGAAAGAAAGTCGTAATAAAGCGAAAGTAATATTCACACTATCTTTCTGATAAGATAAACATAAAGCGATTTTGGTTTACACATTATATATATGTACTAAACCAAAATCGCTTTTTATTCTCGATACGCAGCATCACGGCATAAAAAATATTAAAATTGCGTTTCATATTTTGTTCTGCTCTCAATTTGAAGTATCTTTGCAATATGCAAAGACTGATAACTATTATTCTGTTGTTCTGCGCCACAAGGATGGCTGCACAGAACCCCATTATCAACCACATGTACTCGGCTGACCCTTCGGCACGTGTCTTCGGTGACCGCCTGTGGCTATACCCAAGCCATGACAAGGATGACGCACTGAAGTTTTCAATGGAGGACTATCATGCCTACAGCACCAGCGACATGCGTGTGTGGCAGGACCACGGCACTGTGTTCAGTCCCATTGCTCAGACCACATGGGCAAAGGAGGCGGCATGGGCTCCCGACTGCATTGAGCGCAACGGTAAGTATTATCTGTATTATCCCACAGACAAAAGACATATCGGCGTAGCTGTGGGCGACTCGCCGGCAGGACCTTTCCACGACCCGCTCGGGCATCCCCTCATCTCAATAGATTCTCCAGGAGTGGTGTGCAACCGCGACTTCATAGACCCTTGTGTATTCATTGACGACGACGGGCAGGCGTATTTGTTCATGGGACAGAACACCGTATGCGCCATAAAACTTAACGACGACATGATTTCATACGACGGCAAAGTGTACATAGTGGAGGGTGTCAGGGATTTCTTCGAGGCCGTATGGGTGCATAAGCGCAACGGCATATATTATATGTCATATTCCGACGGTCCTTTCCACGGACATGAGCCGCGCATAGCCTATTGCACGGCAAAGTCGCCGCTGGGTCCGTATGAATACCGAGGTGTGGTGCTTGGCGCGGTGAACAGCGGCACCAACCATCACTCCATCGTGAATTACAAGGGACAGGACTATCTTTTCTATCATACTGCCGACATCAGCACACGGCTCCATCCCGGCTATCATTGCGGAGTGCGGCGCTCTGTGTGCTGCGACTCACTTTTCTACAACGCCGACGGCACCATACGTCAGGTAAATACCACGCTCGACGAGGCAAGGGCTTCACTGAAAGGAGTGAACGGCGACAGACGCATGCAGCTTGTGGCGGGAAGCGTGGCAGCACCGGTAATAAAGGGTGGCATGGTTACGTTCTGCAGTCATGGAACAGACAATGCACGCAACGTTCTGCAACACCTGATAGACAGTTGCTCGGCGCATGGAGGCGGAACAGTAATTGTGGAGAGCGGAACACATTTCATGAACGGACCTCTTGAAATGAAGAGCGACGTGCGCCTGCATCTGCGTGACGGTGCGACACTGCTGTTCAGCGACAATCCCGACGATTATCTGCCTGCGGTATTGTCGCGGTGGGAAGGCACGGAACTCTACAACCGCTCATCAATGGTTCATGCTCACGGACAAAAGAATTTTGCAATAACCGGCGAGGGTACGGCAGTGATAAATGCCAACGGAGGAAGGATGGCACGATGGGGAATGCCCGGCGGAGACCCGAACTTTAAGGAAAACATACACGGCACTCACGGCGTTACGCCGGAAAAAGCTGACGTTGACCGTCTGCGCACAATGGGCGATGAGCTTACGCCCGTGGAGCAGCGGCTGTTTGGCAAAGAGGCGAAGCTGCGCCCATGTGCAGTGGAGCTAAATGCCTGCCGGCAAATACTCATAGACGGCATAACTCTGAAGGACAGTCCTTTCTGGTGCATACACCCTCTGTATTGCGAGGACGTTACAGTAAGAAATGTCACCATCGACTCACATTTTCCAAACAACGACGGTTGCGACCCGGAGTCGAGCAACAGGGTGCTGATAGAAAACTGCATCTTCCGCACCGGCGACGATGCAATTGCAGTGAAGGCTGGACGTGATGCCGACGGGCGCAGGGTGAACCGTCCTTCGGAGAACATAGTTATCAGAAACTGTAAGTTCTACAGCAAGTGCAACGGACTGTGCATAGGTTCAGAGATGTCGGGAGGAGTAAGGAATGTGTACATGAAGAACATTGAGATTGGTGATGTGAAAAACGCCCTGCTCTTCAAGTCAAACCTCGACCGTGGCGGATATATAGAAAATGTATATATCGACTCTGTAAGTATAAAGAGTGCGGCAGGAGCGGTGTTGCGGTTTGAGACCAACTATTTCGGTTATCGTGGCGGCAACTTTCCTGCCCGCTATTCCGATTTTGAAATCAGCAACATAACGGCCGGCTCCGCCGATGCCTACGCCATATATTACGACGGCAACACGGAGAAGCCAATCAGCAATATCTCAGTGAAGAACTTCACTGTGACCCATGCCGCACATACACATTATTTATATAAGACCCGCAACTGCTCCTTTGTGAATTGCAGCGTAAACGGCAAGCAAATGCCCGAGCACCCCGAGGAGAGCAGCGAGCGCAAACAGTGCGACGTATGGTAAACGAACTATAAAAACAATCAAAACACTACGACAATGAAGAAACTACTCATTTTAAGCGCCATCTTTCTGAGCACGCTTACCGCCACAGCGCAGGCAGCTGCCGACAACACACTATCCGCATTCAGCGAACTGTGCAAGAAACATATCTATACTGATTTCAAACAAATGTACAAACCGCCCATCGGAGGTGTGCTGAAATATCCATTCATCACTCCCGGCAGTCAGGGCTACGCCAACGTGCTTTGGGACTGGGACTCATGGCTGAGCGATGTGGCGCTCCAGCAGATTCTACAAGACAAGGGAACAGCATCCGACAAGGCTGAGGCACTGCCCTACGAACAGGGCTGCATACTGAATTACCTTCATTACACCGGCGACGACGGCTATATGCCAATCTGCATCGACGCCAACACTGACCCATTGAAGATAAAGCCACAGGACATATATGCCACCAACATGCACAAGCCGATTATCGCGCAACATGCCGCTTTCCTCATACGGCAGAACAACGGAGATGCAGGATGGCTGAAAGACAAGTTCGGCAGCATGAGGGCATTCATCTCAAACTACAAGAGCCACCACAGGCACAAAGCCACAGGACTCTTCTTCTGGCAGGACGACTTAGCCATTGGTGTGGACAACGACCCTTCCACATTCTTCCGCCCCAAACGCAGTTCTGCGTCCATCTATCTGAATTGCCTTATGCACAAGGAACTGAAGGCAATGGCATACATTGCCGAACGGCTTGACATGAAAGATGTTGCAGAGGGCTACAAACAAGATGCCGCCGACCTTGCAAATGCCGTGAGACAGTATTGTTGGGATGAAAAGGACGGTTTCTATTATTCCGTAGACCTTAACCTGCTGCCTGTCACCAACAAGCCTTCAATAGTCTTCGGACATGAGTTTATACTGCATGAGGGAGCACCGCGCGAATATCCGTGTCTGATACAGCGCATAGGTGTATGGTCGGGCTTCATGGCAATGTGGGCGGGCATAGCCACACCTCAGCAGGCTGAGCGAATGGTTAGGGAGAACCTGCTCGACAGCCGCACCTTTAATTCTCCATACGGTGTCCGCACTCTCTCCAAGCTGGAAAAGATGTACAGCACAAAGCCCACCCACAACCCTTCCAACTGGTGTGGTCCAATATGGGGCATATCCAACTACATGACTTTCAGAGGACTTGTAGATTACGGTTTCACAGAAGAAGCCCGCATGCTTGCCGAGAAAACCGTAACACTATTCGGAAGCGACTTCCAGAAAGAGGGCGCGCTGCATGAGTATTACAACCCGGAAACAGGCGAACCGATAATGAACAAGGGATTCCAAAACTGGAACTTCCTTGTACTTAACATGATAGCATGGCTGGAAGGACGTAAAGCAGTCGTAGAATTTTAAGAATCTAGGCTAATACCGAGATACTATTTTATTCATTCAAGCAACCATATATTTGTCGGTTGCAATCGACATTTTCTGATATTTTTGTCGGTTGTAACCGACAAATTTAACGCATTTCTGTCGGTCACAACCGACATTATGAGTCATTTCATAGATACTTTTGCCCTTGCCAATTAACATGAGCCAGATGAATTTATCACAAGGCTGCCATTGTTGTACTTATGAATATATTATGTAAATATTATTCTGAAAAATAACCGTTCTAAAAATTCTTGAAATAGAAAATGAAGCGGCAATATAATGGCATTTCACACAAAAAACAGATAGATTTTTTCATGAACATAACTTACTTTGGCAACGAACATAAGATACTTTGCCCAAAAACATAGATTCATTTTGTTTCATAAACAAGCAAAAATGCACGTTTTTTGATGTCATTTTCATAAAAGAGAAGAGATATACATTGTTAACACTTTGACTATCAACATAATACAAACATTTAAAATTTCTAGTATTTGCAACCAAGGTTACAGTTGAATGATTTTAAGCGATTCTCAGAAGACTCTTTGTTACGAAATTTTACCTCATTCAATTTTTATCTGCAATATTACACACCTTTATTATAATATTAAGGTATGTTTTACCTGATATTTGTCATAAATCTACGGCATATTTCAAAATAATCCGTAGATTTTTGCCGCTTTTCGGATTTTTATTTGTATTCTTACACACTCAAAAGTATTAATATGAATAGAATATCTCAGAAAATAATACTGTAATAAAACTTGGATTACCATAAATATATAAGTATCTGGAATAACAAGAAAATATTTTGTAATAAGTTCTTTTTTTACTTTTTTCTTGCAGTTCTGCAAAAAAAATATTACCTTTGCAAACGGATTAAGGATTTCCTTGTCCAAAAGACATATTGGAAAAAAGAAGCGTTATGCTTATCTCTTGCGAATGAAAACCTAGGAAATTTTCAAAGCGAACAAGAATGGCATAGTGGTTCTCACGCGTAGCGTGGGCTGCTATAACTACATCTGTTCGCACAGGTTTTCCTAGGACCTTCATTCAAAGATGTGACACATGCAGTTCCCACGCTTCACCGTATAATAAAAAGGCTGAGAAGGGACTGGTAAGCCGTGAAAAAACTATGAGATACAAACCTATAATCGGATTTTTGTTTGTTTCCGTTACACTTGCATCATGTACTTTGTTTAAAACATCGTGTAGGCAAAATGCAGCTAAGAAACAAACAAATGCAGACTCTACATCTATTATCTACAATGATTCTGTAGACAATATTTTGCTTAATGCCAGTGAAGTGCGCCTATACGACATGGCGGACTTTGTGAACAAACATGACTCATTGGAAAAGCATGACAGCATTTTCAATTATGAGATAAAGAAAGACATGGGCATTATTAGGCAAAAAGAGAAAGAAGTGTTGACGTTCATAATTTCAGACAGAAAGTTGTACATAAAAAAGTATGAGCCAATAAAACACCCATTCCACCCCAACATTACCTTGGAGTTCACAAATAAACAATCAAAAGCATATATGTTTATTTCCTTTGCTACAGGAGAAATTGCAATATCAACAATCAACCAGCCTTTAAGATTTTATCTTATGAGCACAATACGTCCCATGGCAAGATGGGCTTATATGCTTTTCCCAGAAGAAAAATATTACAAAGAACTTATAAAATTATAGAATCATGAAGAAATACCTTTTGTTTGCATTTGTCCTATTGGGACTTATGCCAATCCCTGTTTGCGGACAGACATTCCACGCTATCATATTTGCAAATACAAAAAATTCCTCAATAGGAGAGTCGGTAGAAGTGGACTTCAATCGCATGGAAGTAGAAATGACAACAATCGCAAAATCAATAGGATATAATCTAAAGAAATCCTATTATTATGGAACTTCTGAAAGTTTTAGCCGTAACAGCTTAGAACAAATGATAAATGGCCTTTCATGTTCTCCTGATGACATCGTTTTCTTCTATTATTCTGGACACGGAGGACGTGCAGAGAACGAAAATACCATATTCCCAGAAATGTGTCTTTTTGTCAATGATGCTGATTTGGTAAGCAAATCTCAATTATATCCTCTTCACGATGTCTATTCGCGTATAAAGGCAAAAAATCCCCGTTTGACAATTGTCATGGGCGACTTGTGTAATTCTGTAATGGAAGGATTTTATAGAGATGACAGCAAAGCATCGAAAGGAGCTACTATTTTATCAAAAGGAACATGCAATGTATATAAGAATCTGTTCTTGAACGCAAAAGGAGGCATTATAGTAGCATCAAGTGAGCCAAATTATACCTCCAGCTGTTATGTATACCAAGAAAACGGGAAATGGTATACTGCAGGCAGTTACCTTACTCATTCTTTTCTTTGCGTATTGAAATATTTTGTAGATAAAGGAGAGGATATCAGTTGGGAAAATCTTTTTGATAACACTATAGCGTTAACTAAAGATTATACAAAAAATAAAGAACACCCTCAAACTCCAATATATAAATCTGAGATAAGTAAGGTTGAAACACATGTAAACAGCAACAATATCAATCCTACACCCCAACCGCCAACACCATCCAACGATGAGGCAACAAATCAAAAGGACAATATAGCCTATGCGTTGACCACAGTATGCAATCAAAGCATAAACAAACTTGAAAGAATACATAATATACCCACAGCAAAGAACTATTTTGCAAACGCTCAGGTACGTGTGCAGGTAGTAGGCATTGACAACAAAACTATTGTCAATACCTGTTCTGTGGAAAGCTATTTAAACTATCTCAGCATGGCAACAAAGATGGATCAGGTGGTTGTACTTAATATCCAACAAAACAGTACGGGAAAAGTTACCTATATGAAAGTTCACGAAATACATTATCAATAAAAAAGAAAACAACTATGAGAAAATTATCATTATCAGTACTGCTTCTATTTTGCATTTCGTTGGGAAGTTTTGCCCAAGAGGAACGCAAAACATTCAAACTGACAGAAGAGGAGCGCAAAGCATTTGAAGTACAGTGTCAAGAGCGTATAGACGCATTTCAGATGGGCTTAGAAATTATTGCCGACAAGCAACAAAGCGAAGAGTTGAAGAACCACTACATCACAACAATTCTTGACATGTTCATGGGTAAGGGGGAGCCTTGGAAAGACGTAAATGGAGGACAACACCGTGCTGTGAAAATGCAAGTGTCATCAGTTAATAATGGTACAACCAATGACGTTTTGTTAAAAAACTATCTGCCAGCCCTACGTGATTTGAAACAGTACACCTATGTGGAAATTAAGAAAGCAAAAACATGTGTCCTTAGCAATTTTCACCCAATCAGTGACAATATGTATATGGCAACATGTGCCTTCTTCCAATATTTTACAGGAAAGAAAGGAGAAGTGCTTATTTACAAAGACTATACACAAAAGGATGTAGATGTCTATATACAACGCATTGAAGACGGTTCACTCGGTGCCTATTGGGACATGAAGTTTGGAGATATCAATGTTACAGAAACCAGAAAACAATAAATATATGAGACGAATGCTATTTTTTGCAATATTGTTTGTTACTACAGCAATAAGCAGCACAAATGCCCAAATTGTCTCAACTTATATTGACGAGACGGAACTGGAGTTCAAAGTGAAACTGATAGACGAGTTTTTCCGACGTTTCAATTATGAAACTGACTATAAGGGAACTTATATGGAAACACTGGCAGACAGTATGCGAAATGATACTGTTATGAAACGCAAAAACTTGATAACGCTTTTCAATAGAGAAACTTTTGAAAACAAAAACAAAGAGCTGGACTCTATTTCATCAAACTTCTTGGATTATGTGATAAAAAACAATAAGAAAATACACTATGAAGATTCCACTTGGTATGCAGAGGCTAAATCATCATATTTAATGAACGGGAAAAGTTATCCTATACGATTTTTCCTGAAAACTGAACATGTAAGAAATGACATCTACAAATGGGTTATTACTGATGTAAAAGCTGATTTATTCTCACATCTGACAGATTCCATCAACTCAAAGATTTCAATCTTGTCAGGGGCACATGGAACATCATTCATCACATTACCTGAAACCATCAATCTCAATGCAAAAAATGTAAGGGCTTTCTTTTGCAAGGATTACAAGGCAAGTCCATTATCCCTGTTTGAGTATTTGGTTACTACCGGTAAGATAAAGATACGGGATATAACAAAAGTCATCTATCATTTCCAGCTTGACGACTACAATTTCACAGTTGAACGGTTCGAGCGAGAAAAGACTTATAATAAAGGTTGGTTAATAAGTAAAATAACTAAAAACAATAAGCTATGAAACATCTATTTATTTTATTATTGAGCTGCATTCCAATGTTCTCAACAGCACAAACATTAACTGAGACGCAGAAACAAGAAGCCTTGCAGAGCGCCAATAATTTTTGTAACCTGCTAAAAAGATTTTATGAGGGAGAAAGAACGCTTGACACACAAATCTATGGTTTGTGTTCGGGAAGTGACATTTCTGCCTATGACGAAATTAAAACGAATAGTGAGAAGACTATCAAAAATTATTTATTGGCTATTCAGACGAAACACCCAAGAGGACTAACAACTTCAATAAGTTCCCCTGCTCTTAGTAGCAGTAAAACATATATAGAACCTGTTGTAGGTTTATCTGTGGGATGGGGTGATGTTAATGGAGCCGATATGTCTACAACACAAATGTTATCTGTTACCCAAGAAAATGTAACTAACATATATGTTGTTTTTGATATCACACAAGGTTTTCCATCATTAGGAAAGAATATAAATAAAAAATTAATATACAGTTTAAAAACAAAAAAAATTGTTGCATTCATTACCAGTAATGGTTCTTATATTAATTTTCTCAATGGTACTATGGCGGTGATTAGCAAAGACTACAAGAATGCCTTACATTATTTTGAAGCCGCAACAGGAAATGCGAGGTCATCATTGTCGAAAAAAAGCTATGGATTAGCACTATATTGTTGTATAATGTTGCAAGATTATGAAAAAGCTGTCATTTATGCAGAGAAGTATAATGACCCACTATATTTGTCTTTTATGAAAACGATGTATTTTTCTCTGAATGAAAAGATAGAAGAAGCCCATACCCATGCAATTCAATTAGAAAACATATTGTCACAAAGGAACGACATACCTAATGTGTCAAGAACAAATATGTATAAAGCGTTAGCTACAGTATTTTTAACGCCATCATCATATCAAAATCTCATGAAAGGGTTGTCTTATCTTAAGAAAGCTGATGTATTAGGCGACGCTGGAGCAGGATACCAGATTTTTGTTTACTGGACCATTTTTCATGATGATTTTATTCCTATAGAAGATGCATTTACATATCTTGAAAAATCTGCAAATGGAGGCTTTCCTCCTGCCTTCTATCAAATGGGAAGAATTGCAGAATATGGAACAGAAGACAAAGAAAAGGCTCTTTCTTGGTATTTGAAAGCAGCACAAGCCGGCAACCATATCGGTATGGCTGGTGCAGGGAAACTTCTTATTGAAAAAGGTGAGAAACAAAGAGGTATAGATCTACTTAAGAAAGCATTAAATGGTGATACATTAGAAAAACAATTGTATGATTGTGAAATGACAACCGGAGGATTACCACCATGGCCTAAGTCGCGCACAGATGTGCAGACATTGATGAACAAGTACAACGCGGAAAGCAGCAATACTCATACAAATACAACAACCACAAACGTGTCAACATTTGTCAATACGCCCATAAATAGCAACACTATTAATAACGGCAATACTAATGTCCATAACACCAGCAGCAGTTATTCAAATCGCCGAAAATATCGCAGGCCTTTCAACTGTCCTTATGAAAATTATCATCAAGCTGGTTTTTCTATTGGATATGTGCAGAAACAATGGGCTTACGAAACAGAAGACGGAACTGAGAAATATGGATATTGGGAAGACTCAAAAGCAATCCACGGCATACAGGCGGGCTTTCGCATAGAACCATTATTCAAATATGGATTTGGATTAGACACAGGATTATACTATGAGTTCTATTATTCAAAAAGTAAAGCGTTAGATTATGAAGGTGAAGAATATAAGCCATCCCTTGAAGAACATGTCCTATATTTGCCTGTGCATTTGGAATACAGACTAAACTTCTCAAAAAACTTCCAACTGTTCTTTTACGGAGGCGTTGGTTTAGATTACGGACTGTCTGCAAAAATTAAAACAAACAATGATAATCTTGATTATGACGAAAATAATGCTTATAAAAATTCCGAATGGAAAAGGTTCAATGCTTCACTTGAATATGGCGGTGGTATGAGAATTTGTAATATTCAGATAAATTTCACCATGGCTAACGGATTGATTAACATGAGTGAAGATTCAGATTACAAGGTAAAACAGAATAAAAATCTGATGTGCATCCTATCTGCGATGTTATAGACATGAGGATTCTGCGGAGTGTGACCTTGGCATAAAGGTCACACTCTACATACACTAAGTCATACCTTCATTGTGCTTTCCCAAAAGAATAAAGTATATAGTCCGTTATCATAATACTTACATACACCCGTATGCTTCCCAATATGGTTTTAAAGCATCCTGAAGCCAACGTGCCACATCTTGGAATGAAAGACTACTCTTAACTGTTGCCTTTCTCAGAAATGCTGTCCACCGGAGCTGCATCTGCGGATTGTCGGGAAAGTCTTTTCTGAAGAACATCGTATCCGCATTATAAAAAGTATGACGATTCTCAAAAGTACAGTTGACGGCATCCTGCAATATCATATCGTCATATTTGAATGTCATGAGCAGATGATAAATATCATAGTAATCTTTCATCCGACTACTCTGATCTGCCAAATCTATGATAGCATGCATTTTCTCTGCAATCACGGTCTCGGTGGAATAAGCAAGAATACTCGTTTCAGGCAAATTCTCCAACAAACAGAGGATAGTCTAATGAGACAGGGTGCGGTATCACCACATCTCCAAAACCAATGTCTATCGTCATCGGCTGGGCGATAGTGTCCATCATTACGGGAATACTTAGACGAATGCCATGATAGTCCTTAAACTCTGTGATGTTCTGTGCAGTTATCTTATCAGGAACAAATCTCACACCATCTTCCTCACATTCCACTGCACATATCTCGCGGAAAGCATCAGCGATGTGTTCACCATCATTACTAATATGTGTGCCAAGGAAATCAATATCCAATGTCGGACGTGCAGCAAACCTTTCGTATGCATACATCAGAGCACCACCCTTCAGGTAGAAATTCTCACGATAACAAGTCTGCGAAATACGATACAGAAGGCGTTCCTGAAAATATCTGGTAAGAATAGTCTGATAGAACACATTTTCCTGCTTGGCGACATTAAGCAGTCTTGCGCGGATTGATTTCCCGAAGTTTTTTATTTCGCTCATAGCTTTATTGCGATATACTGTTCAAGGATTTTTCTTACTCTAAGTTTATCAGCATAATCCATCAGCAGGGATAGATTTCTGTCGGACAGGGAAAGGTAATTGTTGATTACTTCGGAACAAACCTCCATGCCAATCTTATTGCGGAACTTCACAGCATCGCATACACAACGCTCCTTATTATATATATGTATGCGATAACCACTGACAATTTGCTCCTCCACGCCAATATCAAACATAGTGTCTGTGACATGATGAAGTTCTATCTTAGGATAAGTTGGAAGTGAGATTTTCCGTCCTCTCTTCACCGCCACGTGATATGCCTGAGGCAAAGATGTGGTAAGTCCATGCACATTCCATGCTGAAAAAAGGCAAAGCACACCACCTGAAACGATGGCTTCTATGTCTATCATCGTGTCTGCCAACTGCTCAGCTGTGACATACACCCCACGTTTGATGCGCACCGTTTCTCCGTCATGTACACTGCCCAACAGCTTGTAATAGGCAGTACGTCCTTCCTCCTTTACCATACCAGAGGATATGAAACTGTTACTATATATCTTACCTTCCATACCTGTAACTTCTATTTTTCGGTACAAAGTTACTACATTTATTCATATTTGTAGTGTGTTTGTACCAAAATCTATTTATTTTGTACAAAAAATTAACTTCTCTTTAGAGAATGCCGTCATTCACAAACTCATTGATGACCTCCTGCGGCAAAAACACATTGTCGTGGGGACTGTCGGCAGGAGCGTTCTTCAGGAAAAGGGCATAATACACTTTGTGATTTTGTGCATACGGGAACCTTGCAGCCCTGCGCCGAAGGTCATCCAGCAAAACTTCGGCGTTTTCCTGACGTGTCCATTTACACTCGCCTATCAAGAGGCATTGCCTGTCCAACGACTCTGCCACGAGGTCAAACTCCACCTGAGTGTTCCTGTCCACACTGCCCCACCATCTGGAAGCCACATTCCACGTCACACCCAAAAGCCGGTTACCACTTACAGCCCTTTGGCATAATGTCTCCCACCGCTTGGCAACAAAGTCGGCATAGTTGTCGGTGATATATTTCTCAACTATGGCTCTGCGCCCTAAACTAATCAATGAACGCTGGGGAATGACAAAACGGTAATAGAAACTCATGAACGGGTCGGCAATCTTATAAATACCCTTCTTACTGTTCTTGGGACTGTCGCCAAACGGTATCTCGCGCTCAACATATCCGAGGTCGGAAAGGCGTGCAAGAGGACCGCTAAGGTCCGTGGCCTTTTTGCCAAGCCGCGATGCTATCTCCGACAAACGGCTAACACCGTTTCCAACGAGCGAAAGGATTGAAGATGCCATGCCCGTAGAAGATATGTCATCAGCAAAAAGGCGGTCGGGCTCATCATACAGCAGTCCGTTGACATTTGCCACCTGACTGAATATGGTCTCCATAAATCCGCCCGCTGCTTCGCGTATCTCCCAATAACGCGGCACACCTCCCCACACAGCATACTCCTCTATAGTGGAAGCCGCATCAATTTGCAGAGCCTGCTGCAGATACCTGATACCTATTGGATAGAGTTTCACTATCTGGTCGGCACGGCCATAGAGCGGTGCTGTGGCATCGAGCACCAGCCCGTGCATCAGATGTTGTGACGAACCGCATATCACAATGTTATATTTGAGACACTTTGAGTCAATGAGCCTCTGCAGCGTTGACGGCAATGAGGGACATGACTTGACAAGATACGGAAACTCGTCAAGACAAACGGTGAACTTGTCTGATGCGCGATGGTTTAGTTCAGTCAACAGCGTTTCCCAGTCAGGATAGCCCAATTTGTCGAAGTCCGCAAATTTTCTTGCCACCACCTTTGCCAGCAATTCCATCTGCTGGGTCCTGTCGCTGTTGTCTGCCATGAAATAGATGTCAGACTCAGACAACACATGAGCCATGAGCGTGGACTTGCCCAACCTTCTGCGCCCATACATTACTATAAATGAAGGCTTTTCGCTTGCGAGAGCCTTACTTAGCCTTTCCGTTTCGTCTGTTCGATCCAAGAATCTCATACCGTGCAAGAATTATAGATTGCAAAAATAATGTTTTTATTCCATAATTACAAGCATACGCTTCACTTTTTATGTTTTTTTGCATATTCAGTCGGACTTACACCATAATATTGCTTAAACACCGTGGAGAAATAGGCATTGTCGCAGAAGCCTACATGATAAGCCACGTCTGAACAGTTTACCTTGCCTTCGAGTATGAGACGGGCAGCTTGCTGCATGCGTATGTTGCGGATGAACTTACCCGTTGCCACTCCCGTGATGTCCTTTATCTTGCGGTGCAGGTGTGCGCGGCTTATCCCAACCTCCTGCGCCAATATCTCGATGGAGAAATCGTTGTCGTTGATATGGGCATTTATCGATTTCATCACGCGTGTCATAAGCTCGTCGTCGTAGCCTTTCACCTCAATATTCTCCATCTTGTCACGTTGCTGTTGCGCACCTGAGTATTTTCCACGCAAACGCAGTATATTGTTTATTATGGCATCTATGCGGGCATGTAGCTCACTGATGCTGAACGGTTTGGCAATATAGGCATCGGCTCCGCTCTTGAAACCGGCAAGACGGTCTTCTGCCTCAGCCTTTGTCGACAGCAGGATTACAGGTGTGTGGTTTATGTTTGGATTCCGTTTTATCTTCTTTAGCAGTTCTATTCCGTCCATGCCAGGCATCACAACATCGCTTACCACGAGGTCATAGTTCTGAGAGATAATGCTATTAAGGGCATCAACACCGTTGGAGCATATATCTACGAAGTACCACGGACTAAGCTCGTCTGCTATGTAGGCTGTCAGTTCGCTGTCATCGTCCACAATCATAATTCTATATTTCTTATAGCTGATTTTCTTGTCCGATTTTTCCTTAACAGAATCTACATATAGAAATTCTGGTTTCAAGTGCTTGTTGCCTGAAGGCAGGCTTACGGTGAAACAGGCACCGTGTTGCCCGTCAGTGCGGTTGGCGGCTGTGATAGTGCCGCCGTGCAGTCGGACGATATTCATGGCAAGATTTAGTCCTATTCCTGTTCCCACCGTGTTTTTGCCTGTTTGCTCGTTGCCCTGATAGAAGCGTTCAAACAGCCTTGATGTTTTTTCTTTACCGAATCCCTGTCCGCTGTCTGTCACCTTTATTATAATATGGTCATCTTCTGTGTTTAGACCGATGTCGATGTGCCCTCCGTCAAGTGTGAACTTGAAGGCGTTGGACAACAAATTTACTATTACTTTGTCGAAATTGTTACGGTCTATCCATGCCATTATCCGTTTCTCACCGCCCGTAATACTCAATTCAATGTCTCTCTGTTGTGCCGTGAAGTCAAACGACAGGCATACATGCTTCACAAATTCCACCATGTCTGTCTCTTGGCATTTGAGATGCATCTGGTTCTTGTCTATTCGCCTCGTATCGAGTATTTGGTTTACGAGCAGCAACAGACGGTCGGCGTTGCGGTTGACAATGTTTACATACTGACCAATGGTTTTTCGTGTGGTTTCGTCACACGTCTTTTGCACAGTCTCCTTTATCTTTTCAATCGGACCGAGAATCATTGTCAGCGGTGAGCGTATGTCGTGTGTGGCATTTATAAGCAGTTGCATCTTTTCCTCGTCGAAGGCTGCACGTTGTCTCTTGCGTACGGCAAGCATGACAAGCCAAACGGCAATAATGGTGAGCATGGCGTATGTGAGTTTTGCCCATGTTGTGGCATACCATGGCGGCAGCACCGTCACCTCAAAGGTTGATGTCAGTGAAGACACCTCTCCACCCGACATAGCCCTTACCTCAATGTCGTAAGTACCGGATTTCAGTTTTGTAAACGTCAGCATATTGCTGCCGTTTGTAAATGCTGTCCATCTGCCTCCGTTGATGCGATATTCAAACTCTATGTTGTCGCTGTTTTGGAAATCGAACAGTGAGAATGACATTGTGAAATGGTTGTCATCCCATGGCACGGAGAACTTGTGGGAGAATGGGTCATATTTTTTCAGCAGCGTGGCGAAATGTGTGAGATGAACGGACCTTTCCGCCACTGTTCCGTGTTTCATGTTGTATGGAGTAAACACCGTGATGCTGCTGTTTGAACCAAATGCCACACAGCCATTGTCAAGAGCAGCCCAAGCCCCTTCGCCGAACTCATTATCGGTGATACCTCTTGCTCCCGCATGGCTTATCAACCGTTGCTCGGCACAGATATATTGCCAAATACCCCGTATGGTGCTTATCCATATATTGCCTATGGAGTCATTTACAAGACCGCATATCCTCATGTCCTTGATATTCTCGGTTCCCGGCAGCAGCGTCACTTCACGCTTTTTACACCAGTAAACATAAAGTCCGCTTTGGGTTCCGATGACAATGTCGCCAGAAGGTGTTTCGCATATCGAGCTGCAGTTTGTTCCACGGAGTATTCCATCGCCGTCGGCAAGGTCGATGAAATGGCGGCGCACAGGGTCGAAGCACCACACACCGCTCGATGTGGTAATCCACATCATTCCCTCTTTGTCCTGATACATTACGCCCACGTAGTCATTATCAAACTTCACTCCAGTGGCTCCAGCCTGACTGCGGCTGTTATAATAGGTCATCTTTTTTGTATGGCGGTCGTATACAGCAAAGCCTTCTCCTAATATTGAGATGTACACATTCCCCCCCCGCGGCCTTCGGCAAGGCGCAAAGCGCCCTTGCCTCCAAGATCATTTATCAAATAACTCTCCTCTCGCACCGGGTCATAGCGATATAGCGACAGCCATGAGCCTATCCAATATTCCCCTTGACTGTCGCGCATCACCGTACTTGGGGCATGAGGAATTCCTTTGCAGAATGAAGCCTTGCCATATTTGTCAACATGAATCATATCATAAAATCGTGCCACACAATATAATCCGTTGTCTGGTGCAGGGGCAATAGATGAGAATCCATAACAGATGCGGCGGTCGAGACTGGATAAATTGATTGTCTTAAACTGTTTAGACATCATGCTGCATAGATATACACCATGGTGTGCGCTACTCAGCCATAAGTTTTTGTCATTGTCTTCAAAGATGTTGTTTACTACGAAATAATCGAGATTTTCGTGTCCGTTGTGCAGCGTTTCCCTTTGCGGTAATGTCTCTCCCTTTTTTATTTTGTAAAGGTCGCCTGAGAATGTCCCGAAATACATGTCACCGTTTTTTGTCATACAGGCACTCATTATTCTCATTCCTTTTTGCAGGTTGTAGTTGACCGGCATCATTGTCCGCCTGCTGTGGCTGTATATCCTGAAACTGTTGCTGAGAGCAAACTGTATGTCGCCGTCTTTTAGGTTGAATGCTGCAACAACAGTCTCGTCACCTATATTGAAAGTTGTCATTGCCGTTGGACGATGACCGTTGAGCGCAAAGCGAATAAGACGGTGGTCGTCTGTCTGACACCAGAGCGAAGCCCCATCGGCAGCTACATGCAAATTGTTCATGTGTACGCTGCCTGACATCTTGGCAAAATGAGGTACATAGCTGATTATTCCGTCTTTGAGAACATAGATACCGTATCCCGCCGTTGCAAGCAACAGGTCTCCCGACGGCAGTTCTGCAATAGAAATGATATGAGGCGTAATCCCCTTTGGGAAAGTATATCGGTGGAAAGTGTCTGTATGATAGTCGTAACTTGACAGTCCCATGGTACATCCTACAAGCAGTTTGCCGTCGTGTGTGCAAAAGAGAGAGCGGACGTTGTTGCTTGAGATGGTAGTCGTATCACTGCTATTGTGATAGTAGTTGATGAAATTATAACCGTCATACTTGCTCAGTCCGAAATCGGTGGCTATCCACACAAAGCCATAACTGTCCTGACATGTTCGGGATACAAGACTGCTTGCCATCTTGTTGGGAGTATAAAGTGTTCCATCCATTGCCGCCAGCGTCATTGTGGCATGCAATGCGATAAACAAAGCCAAGAAACGGACTGTCATTCTCATTGAAAAATTGTGTTATTGTTATATGGTTATTTAACCTGCATTATTCATACTCGTTCCTACTGCAAGGACTAACTGACAGCACCTCAGCGCAATGCTCGCTCTTCCTCTTTGAAAGTAGGATTTACTACATTCTGCATCGTTATCGCTGTGCTCACGCTGATGCATTGCCATTTAGCCCTTTCGTTACGGAATAGTATGAATAATGCAGGTTAAGTAATCAAAATTAAATCACCGCTTAATTTTGATTACTTAATTGATGAATTAACTGCTAATTTATCAAATATACTTTTTCCTTGCCGTTAAACTCACATCTCACAGTGGCGCGTCCGTCAACAATCTTGCTGACATGAAACTTCACGTCGCCGCCTTGTGCCGTTGCCTTTATTGCTGAGTTTTCTTTCAATGGAGCGTATGCCTGATAGTGTGTGAGATCCATGAGCCCGTTGTCGTTGGTGGCAAACATGGGAGCTGAGGGCAGGGCAATGGCTTTACCGTCGACAGTGATTGTCACTACTGGTACTTCAGGACGGTTGCACTTGATGCCGGGCTTGGAGAATCCGATGCCGTGCAGGTCGAGCAGACCTGCACTTCCCTCGCCCTCTATAACAAGATATATTGCGTGCTTGCCTGTAAGTCCCTCAACAGCCGGCACGGCAACCTCGTAGCTGGTAGCCTTCTGAGCCGCATCGCCCTTCACGTCGACAACGGCAATCTCCTTTCCCTGCCATGTGGCGTTGCTGTAGGGACCGTTGAGCATAACGTGAATACGGAATGCGCCTTTGCCCTTCGGTGTGAGGTTGAGGCAGAGCTTTGTTCCGTCACCATTTTTTGTTCCATTGAAGGCATTAATGCCTTTGGATGCCTTTGCCAGTCCGCCGAAGCCGAAATATTTGAATCCCACGATGCCGCCATTGGGAATATTGGCGAGGTCCATGCTGTTGTTCCACACGTCAAAATTGTCCTGCAGCCACTGTTGGTCGCTCATGTAGCATGCTATGCCGGCAGAATAATAGGCGTATGGAGGCAAGCCGAAAATGTGGAATCCCTCGCTTGTAACTTCAGCTCCGGTATATTTTGTACCGTCGGAAGCCTCGGCTGTCCACTCGTTGTTCCTGGCGTATGGGTCGTAGGCAACGATACGCACCTGACCGCCCTTTGCCACTGCTTTCTTGTCCCACTCTATTTTCACTGGTGCCACCATTGCCTGACGGGCAAAGCCGAAGCCTCGTGGCGGACGGTGATAGAATACATACCACTGACCGTTGATTTCCTGTAGTGAGCCGTGGGTGTTATGGGCAGCATTCATGCCCACAAGATGCGTTCCGTCCTCGTTGGGCACCACACCGCGTGAGTCGACCAGCACACCACCCGAACGCCATGGACCTAAGGGAGAGTCGCCGTAGGCATAGCGCAGTGCAGAGTTAGTGGAGCCCAGTCCGTAGTCGGGACCGCTGTAGCCGGAGAACACCATAACATATTTGTTTCCCACCTGACGAATGCTTGAAGCCTCGAAGAAATTGAATTCGCCCGGGTTCTGACCTTTATACAGTGCAGGGTATTGTGTGCCCTTGGGGTCGCGGATAACGCCATAACGCTCACTGGCAGGAATGAAATAGTCGTGAATCTGCGTATTCGGACGCACGGCATACATGTTGTCCTGGTCAAGCTCAAACGCTGTGGAATGGCGGAACCCGTAGAACACATAGGCACGGAATCCCCGGGCAAAGTCGGGGTCTTTTCTGTCGGTGATGTTCTCTATGAACACCGACGGGTCGAAGTCGATTATCGAGCCGTCTACACAGGCGGTGCCGTCGGCATTAAGATTTACGGGAGTGAAAGGACCGTCGGGACGGTCGCCCTTGCACACCATCGGCACTCTGCGCCAGCCTCGTGAATGAGGATAGAGCCAATATGTCTTCTTGCCCGTTGCCTTGTCTTTCACCTCAACGAGGTCGGGGGCAAACATGGTGTCCCATTTGCCGTTGACATAATGACTGAACACCGGTCCTTCGTCGCGCCAGTCGGTAAGATTTTCAACAGGCGCCGACCAGATGCGGATGTCGTTTCCACAATAGCTTTTATAGGTTACATCGTGTGAACCAATGATGTAGGCGCGCATTTTACCTGGATTGTCAGGATCTTCAAACACACGCGGCTCGCCGTCGGGCAGATGTTCCCAAAGTGGAAGATAAGGATTCTGGGCTGTTGTTGCCAGAGTTGCGGCAAGGGCAAATGCCGCGGTCAGCATTTTTCTCATAATCTTATTTTTGTTTTTATAGTTTTTGTTTATAGCGTTATTCCGTAATTTTAAACCAGTCAAAGTCTGCAATGCCTCCCGTTTGCTTTGTAGAATAGTTGAACAGTGCGAAGCGGTAGCCGCAGAAGTCAGGCCAGTCATAGTGCATTTGCAG
The DNA here is from genome assembly GCA_030539375.1 of Prevotella sp. Lineage (GTDB taxonomy): Bacteria > Bacteroidota > Bacteroidia > Bacteroidales > Bacteroidaceae > Prevotella. The sequence continues at coordinate 28,181 of JAUNSB010000004.1, read as the reverse complement.
AGTGTCGCCAATGCTGCTCCATGTCTTGCCGTCAAGGCTGTAATAGAACACGGCCTTGTCCGTAAGGTTGCGGAAATCCATTTCGGTGCGCAGCCACACCTTGGTTTGCTGCAGCTCCACCCTTGCAATCTCCTGTCCGTCGGCATCACCTTTTTCCTTTGCCCGTTGCATCACGACGTAAAATTTCCCGTTTTCCTTCTTCACGCCAACAAAGCCGTAACGGTTTTGGAATGATGCAAGTCCAGCGCAGTCGCCGTCCTTCATCTTCGATACGTCAAGCAGAGTGCTTCCTGTACATACAGGTCCGAAAGTGCGTTGAGTCACAGTGTTGCGGGCATCGCGTATGTTGTGTGCCAGCGATGTGGTCTTGAGTCTCAGCCAGCCTTTTCTCTCTGCCAGAGACCATCCGCTGTTGTCCGGTATATGATTCCATTGCCAGCATAGCTTCAGTCCAGGCTCCCAGGAGCCGAACTGCGATTTGCTCTTCTTAGGTTTCCATATCTTGAAGTCGTCACTCTGCACAATGCCTTTGGTAGGGCTTGCTTTCTCGGGCATATCCATACACAGTGGTGTTGTCTTGCAGTCGTATCCCGCAACTGGCCATCCGTCATCAGTCCATGTCATTGGCAGCAGCATGGGAATGCGTCCCACCGAGCCGTAGTCCTTAAACAGGAAGCACCACCATTTGCCGTCTGTTGCCTGTACCACTCCTCCTTGTGCGATGCCGTTGGTTTTCATCACGGTCTTGCCGGCATCGTCGGTCATCTCGCCGCCGAACACCAGTCTGCCTTCCCATTCCCCGTCTGTAAGCGAACGGCTTCGCCACACAATTTCCTGTCGCTGACCGTCACAGCCCTGTATCATGAAAATATAATACCATCCGTTGATCTTATATCCATGATATCCTTCGGCGCGCAAGCCGCGGGCAGGATTCTCCAAGTTCGCATAGTCTATAACCTTGCGGCGCTCGCCCACAGTGACATTCCAGTTCTTGTCCACATGCATTTCACGCAGATACATGGCATGGTCTTCAAAAGTGTCAGCCGGATGCAGCACATATTTCTTCATTTCCGTGCCGGTGTCTTCAAAGAGCAGTCCCGGGTCATAGCATTTGTCTGTTATGCTTCTGTGCCATTTGCCGTGTTCTATGTCGTCTGTCACATAGAAGTAGGTCTTGCCCGTTGTGTTGCATGTCATTATCATATAGAACATACGCTCGTATGGGTCATACCTCAGGTTTGCAGCCCACGAGCCCTGCGAATACTCATTCTTGCCGTTGAGAAGGCGGAAGTTGTCGCCCTCATCCAGTTCATCGTATGCATAGTTGATGATTTCCCAGTTCACGAGGTCCCGGCTTTTCATAATGCCGCAGCCTGGAGCGAAGTGCATCGTTGTCGACACCATGTAATAAATGCCGTCAACACGTATAATGTCGATGTCGGGCACATCGGCAAAGATAACAGGATTCTCAAATGTCTCACGGCTGTCTGCTGCCTTTGCCCCGTTCACCGCCAGTACGGCTAAGAGCAATGTTGGGCATAAAAAAAGCATAATCTTTTTCATCATAACATGTAGTTTTTATGTTTAAAGTTTTATTTGGTGCAAAATTAATGAAAAAATCAGAAATATATAATGTGTTTTGTAACATTTTCATTGTGATATGTTACAAAGGCGGTATAAGCCGCGCAAAAATTCCCTGTATCACGATTCCCGGAACGAGCGGGCGCAGGTTTAGCTCGTAGCATACCCCGGCTGCCTTCATGGCAGGCAACACTGTTTCAATCTCTATTACACGGGCTGCTCCTGCCGGATACATGAGGTCGTAGCAGTGCTGCCAGTTCATGTCCTTGTTCAGGTTTATTGTCTTGGCGGAGCAGCCTGTAAATCCCAGTTCCACATCATGACCGCCTTTTATGAATGGCATGACTGTGGAGAACACCACCTTCACCAGCATGGAGTCAACTGTCTGCATTGTCTTTATGCGATAGGTCAGTACCGCTCCGTCCGTAGAAGCCAGCGAAGGCGTAAGGGTAAGTGCGGAGGATGTTTTGCCGAGATGTGAAATGACTGTCCACGATGAGCCTTCGGGAGTGGCGGCAGAGTAATATCTGCGGGCATCGATATATGCTGTTCCACACTGCATCTCATTTATGAAACCTCCATGGCGCGCTGATGCGGAATCAAGTCGCACCACCTGTGGCATTATGTTATACTGCGGTGCATGCCATGTCTTGTAGCCTATGTGTACCTCGTCCATCATTCCGTCCCACTTGCCGCCTGCCATCACCTTGTTGTAGTCGCGGCACAGCAGCGAGTCACGTTCAAAGCATTTCTCCGCCCTGTCTGCCCAATGGTTTGCCTCCATGTCGCCTATTGAGGCAAGATGACGGTTCATAGCAACGGAATAATACAGGTCGTGGAGATTTGCCATTGCCTGCACGGGGAAGAGTATTATCTGCTTGTAGGCATCACGGCAGTCCTCATTGAGCATGAGGTATATGCGCAGCGCCTCTGCCTCAAGGGCCATGAACTCATCGCGGACCCGCTTCCATTCTCCATTATCCGTGCGGTATGTATTCTCGTCAAGCATCTCGGCGGTAATCCTTGCGGCATATTTGCAGTAGCTGTTGAGCACTCTGGCGGCTTCTCCCGCATGACCGGTGGCAAACTGGCTGCAGAAGTCTCTCGTATATTCCATCAGATTGTCGGGAGTGAAACGGTCGGGATTCCATGCCATGTCCATAAAGAACTGTGTCGGGAACTCTGCCGGCTTGATGTCGCCCACGTTGACTATCCACACACGGTCTATGCCGCTTCGGTATGCAATGTCCATCTGATGCCACACATGCTGTATCTGCATCTGCTGGAGCCATTTCATTGCCCTTGGCGCACCGTAGTAGCTGAAATGATAGTACATTCCGAACCCTCCCTTGCGGTGGCGTGTGTCGGGAGTGGGAATCTTGCGTATGTCGCCCCAGTTGTCATCGCATAGCATTATGGTGACATCGTCGGGCACCTGAAATCCTTCATCATAATAGTCGAGCATCTCGCTGTACAGCGTCCACACCAACGGCATGTCTTTGGCTCTTTTGCCCATCACGCCGTTGATTATCTGCCTCTGGTCATCGAATATGCGCTTGAGCAGCCTCATGTTTGCCTCACGTCCGCCGGCATCTGCCATCGGACGGTCCTCGTCACCGCGCATTCCCACGGTAATCATACATTCATAATCCTTGGTGTTCTCTATTCCTTCACGGAAGAAGCGGCACAGAGCCTCACCGTTTGTCATGTAGTTCCATTCACCGTTGCCGTAGTTGGCTTTCGTGCGAATCCATTCCTGCTGTGAACGTTGCATAGGCTCATGATGCGACGTGCCTACCACGATGCCCATCTCATCGGCGAGCTTGGGATTTAGCGGGTCATCCCAGTTAAAGCAGTTGCCCTCGTATGTGCCGTCCTCGTTCTTGAGTATCGGCACCAGTGGCTTGTACTCCTTAAACGACCCCCACATGCCGGGCCACAGCAGATTGCACTTCATTCTCAGCAGCAGTTCATACACACGGGCATACATCTTTGAGTTCATGCCGCCGAATTTCATTCTTGCCCATTTCTGCATACATGGATTCTCATCGTTGATGAAGATGCCGCGGTACTTCACTTTTGGCTCGCCGTCGGTGTATACACCTTTCTTTATATATACGTCGTCGTGACGGACAACGGGTATATCTGCCCACCAGTACCATGGTGACACGCCCAATTGGCGTGACAGCTCATATATTCCATACACGCAGCCGCGGCGGTCGCTTCCGGCAATGACTATATCAGTGTCGCATGCGGCAATAATGTATTTCTCCCATTTGCCTTTCAGGTCATTCCCGTTTATCACCCCCTGCCTGATATATTTCCTTATCAGCGGTGAGTTGGCCGTACCGATGACTATTGAGACTTTTTTCCCCATTTTAGGGAGCCTGGAGGAAGCCGCCCTGGCAATGTCTTCCTTCAGATTATCCACTGCATGGTGTATAGCCTTGTCTTCCTTGTTGTCAACTAATATGCCGGCATTGGCTAAATCTATTCTCTGATAGCCCTCGGCAGGTTTAAACGCAATAAACTGTTGTGCGGCGTTCACGCCAGGCGTCATGACAGCAACGAGGACGGCAATACAAATATGGCGCATAATCACTACGCGCCATATTCTTGTTGACTTCAAAAAAAAGTTTTGTTTTAAACCCATTTACTTTTACCTAATTTTTAAATTAACTAAACTAAAAAATTACCTGTAGAATTTTCTGTTATCTACATTGTTTGTAGTGACTGATATTCTATATCCGGTTGCAAAATTACAATATTTCCGGCAAACAGTCAATAAAAATAATATCAAATGTCTTTGATTTTGTTTCAGAAATAAAAAAATGCAATTTGGAATCTTTTTCGTATATTGAGGGAAAGAATAATGGGCGGCACTACCCGTTGTGTGTCGCCCATTCATGTCCTGTCGTCAAGTATCCTAAGATAAATGCATTTACTTATTTGATAAATATCTTTTTGGTCTCTCCGTTCTTCATCTTCACTATGTTGATTCCCTTATGGAGCGCATTACGTTTTATACCGTCCACACCATAAATGGCTGCTTCACCGTCAACAACATTTGGCACAATGCCCTCAATGCCTGTTCCACTGACACTGGATACCATGCACTCTAAAAGCAGCAGCTCGTTGAAACCGCCGGTTTTGAATGTTATGACGAAATCATCTTCCTCATTAACTTCAAACTCCATAGTGCGCAGCTCGGCAGATGAGAGGTCGGCTTTCTTGTTGCCGTTGGCATTAGGCTGTGCCGTAAGAGTCTCAGACGAAGCCATTTCCTCAAGAGTATAGGCATTGGTGACAGACACACTGTAGGTCGGCTCACCCTTCCATGCCGCCATGGCATATATAAGCTTATATTTTCCCGGCTGCAGATGCAACAGATAATTCTCATTTTCACTACGGCCATATTCAGCGCAGTTCTCACGCCAGTACAAACCCTTGCCCTGATAACCGGTAAAGCCTGCAAAAGTGCGTGCTCCGCTGCTATAGGTGTTTGGATATTCATGCTCCTCATTGCCGCCCTGCACCGTTTTCCATCCCTCAGGCATGGCACCGTCTACGACGTTAGTAAAGTCAAGATGATATACGGCATTTAGAATATCAGAGCTCTTGAAGAGCGGTTTGAGAATTACATTGTCGTTGGGCATCTGCATGGTGTTGTCGCTGAAGTAAGGATGCTGACGTGGATGAAACTCCCATCCAACAAACTCATATCCCTCGTCAGCCTTGATGTCAAATGTAATAATGTCGCCTTCGGCGGCTGTGGTCTTGTTTGCCGTGGCAATGCCGTGCTCAGCCTCTTCTACCGTCACGGTAAACGTCTCCTTCGCTGTCCCCTTTGGCTGATATGTCACATAGTCAAGATACAGAAATATACCGGCAGTGTTCTTGAGATACAGAGTGTTTTCTCCGGCGTTAAGCTTAGCCGGCACAGACACCTTCTTCCATTGGTTCTTTTCGGTTTTCTCTATCTCTGCCTGTTGTCTCGTGCCGTTTATCTCCACGTCAAGAGTACCTGCTTTCTGAGTTGAGCAGTATTTTATTATAATATCGTAGTCGCCACCCTGCTTCAGGCTGAGCTTATGGCGAAGCTGTGCCGCCTTGCTCACTCCTGTTTCAACGAAGCCGTTGCCCGAGTGTCCGCGCACGGATTCGCGCTGATAGTAAGGCTCCACCACACATGCTCTTATGTTTCTGTAATCCATGTCTTCCGCCTCTATGGTTATAGGGCCGGAATAATCCTCTGGCTGTTTGGGAAGGTCGGCGACAAGCGATGCCGAAGGCAGTACGTCTGTGGCACGTCCAGTGGCGTTTCCGGAACAGTTGACGGTGATATCCACCGGTCCGTTGTGACTGATGTTGAGAGTATATGTGGCATTTGCAGCATCCCATTCATCGGAGGCTTCGGCTGTGGCAGCGGCTCTCTTGGTCATATTAAATGACGGTTTTGACGTTGCCCCCTTAATCACGATTTTGTCAAGCACGTTGTCAAGGGTGTCACAGCGGTAGTTGTTCATATAGAAGTCAATGTGGTCGGCATATTCCCTCACGGCTGCGTTTGACAGTTTCCCAAGTGTCAGCTCCATCTCACTGCAGGTGTTGTATTCCAATGGGATGACACCCTTTGCCGTTTTTTTTACATTAAGATATGAATATGGGGTGTAGGTGATAAGCTGATTTTTGAACCGTGACACATAGAGGTCGCCTTTGCTCACCTCTGGATACAGCTCATTGAAACTCTTCTGTTTGTCAGCCTCTGTTGGCCATACCGATGTGCGCTGCGACTTCTTAACCTGCAACGGAATAGACTTTGAGAGGTCATCGTACATGTCAATGCAGACAGGAATGGAGGCATAGCGGCCGGTCTTCTTGAAGAAGGTCATATTGTCGTGCCATTGTCCGTTGCCTTTGTTAAACGGGTCGTCCTGCTTGTACACATTGTCATATAACGAGCCCCATGCCACATATCTGTTTTCATTGACAGAGATATCGGGCGACGGCTCCAGATTCCATCCCTGGTCGGCAATCACGGCAATCTTTGTTCTGCCCACCACTTCCTCACGGGTAGGGATATACAGCGAGCCGTCGATAATCTTGCGGAACATGTCAATCCATCCGTTGGTAAGTTCAGGGAAACGCTCCCAGTTACGGCGTGTGAATCCGTCAACAGTCGTAGTTGGCTTACTTGTGAAGCACGCATAAGTAATAAGCTCAGGACCGTCCCACACGGAGCCGCCGTTGACACATGTCTGCTCTATCACTGTAGTCAGACCGGCACTCACGGGATATTTCATACCATGTCCCTCACCAAAGAGCACGTCCATGGCTCCGTTCCATCCGCAATTGTCATAACGCACACCATAATTGGTGGCAAGTCCGGAGATGAAAGGTGACATACATACGCTTTCGGTGTCATAGAAACATGATGTTGTGGTGTATTTGTCAAGCCATATACAAGCCTCGGGATATTTCTTGCATGCCTCAAGTAACTGGGCGTTGCGCTTCAGCATACCGTTGGGTGTCAGCGCATGCGACCAGATGTTGCCGCAGAAGCTGACGGTGAGGAAACCGCCGTAGTTGTGCGACATCTCCACCAGACGGGCAAACAATGCTATACGGTCGGTCTGTGTGGCCGAGTTGCGGTCGGACTCATCAAATCCCCAGAACTGCTCACAGTAGTTCCAGCCAAGGAAGTTAGGGTAGTGCTTAAAGAAATATTCAAACGTGGCCATGTCGGAATCAAGAATATGTGTCTTTCCGCCACTGGCAGGCTGACACATAAACCAGAGTCCGTTGTGCTGGCATACCGTAGCCCATGACTTGTAGGTCTGCACGGCATCCTGCGGCATTTTATATACCCCCTTGGCCTCATCAAACTGGCACGACATGGATAGGTTCATGCACACATACGGTTTGATGTCGTCAGGAATAAGGTCGATGATTTTCTGCGGGTCTGCCTGGTTCCACACATCGATATGCACGAACCATATTGGATGGCGCGAGTCAATGGGGCGGCGCTGCTGAGCCGCCACCGTGATGCACATAAGGAGCATCACGGTGGTTAATATTGTTTTTTTCATTGAACAAACTTCTTGCCGTTCTTTATGACAATGCCCTTATAGTTCTTGCCCACGGTCTGGCCGGAGAGACTGACGGTCTTTCCCTCAATGGCATCCTTGAGAGTTGTGGTTATGCCCGTGCTACCGCCTTTCTGCAGCAGTATAGCATCCACCTGCAGCTCTGCTCCCCAGTTGCACTTCACTCCGTGAAGCCATGCGAAGCCATAATCGGCCACAAGTTTCTTCAGGTCAACGGTATATATGGTTCCGTCCTCGCTTGTGGTGTAGTATCTTTCCTGCACCCACGGCTTATTGCCGTCGATGGCGTTGGTGTTGGGGTCGAACGTATCGGCGCACTGCCCGTCGGCCACGATACGGTTCATAAACACGCGCGGAAAGCCGCCGTTAGTGGTGAATATCAGCTTGTCCCAGCCTGAGATGTCAACATAGCACCACTCCCACAGCGAGCCGGTGCCTATGACCAAGGCACCTCCGCCGAGCACCTCGCCTATGTGATATTCGATGGCATTCTCGTCCATTGCCTTGGGATTCTCCGGGTCCTGATAGTTCATAAACATGTCGGGAGTGAGGTCGAGCTCCTCAACTTCTTCCTGTGCACTTGCGGTCATTGGAGCCGCTACAAACATTGCTGCAATAGCAAAAGTAAATAAATTCTTCATGTTTTTTAAATTTTTAAATGATTAATAATATGAATTATGGTTATAAAACCTTTTTGTTATATCAGAGGGAAAAACGTATTTCACTGTATTGAAACTTGTTTTATCCCTCTGTTTTTAATGATTTATTTTCCTGAAAGCGCCTCTACTGCTCCTTTATAGGTAAGAGTGCGGTTGTAGCCTGCGGTCCAGAGTCCGGCCTTGTCGCCCTCGGTCACGGGCAATGTTATGCCATAGCGCTGAGTCGCGGGAATGCAGGCGATAAATGCCTTGACAATATCTGAGATGAAGCCGGCGGCATTGTCGTTGTTGTTCACGTCGAGCGAGGCTATGCGCACCAGTTTGCCGCTGGCGGCGAGCTTTCCGAACATCTGTTTGAGATTGTCTATGGCTGCGGCGTTGTCAGCGGCATTGTCAGAGCAGTTCAATGCAAGTTTAACGCTGATACCGTCGATGCTCTCCCATTTCCTGAGCTGCTGCACCAGCCGGTCGCATTTGTTGCCCTGCTCAAGTCCGCCTTCGCTCACAAAGAGCTTCACCGCCACTTTGTTACCGTCTGCGTCTATGGCGTTTTCACGCACCAGTGCCGCCACCTTGTTGACATAGTCCTCGCCCAAAGTCTCGCTATAGTAATATTCGTCGTCGGCAACGGTCTCGCCTGCCTCTTCGGTCTCACCTGGCACAAGACGCAGCATCTCAGAGTCATCGTCCGACATTGGGTCCTCCACAAGGTCAAATGCTTTGATATAGCCAGATGCCGCTTTCATCACCCCTTTGGTCCAGGTATTGAGAACATCGGTCACGATGGCGGCACGCTCCTCGGGAGTCTTCACGATGGTGGTTCCAGGCAGTTCATGGTCAGCTACAAATTTTATGTTGTCAATCCAGTATTCGCAGCTGGTCGAGGCAACGCTCAGGCCCGTCACAAGGGTAAATTCATTGAGCTTCCTGTCATCCTCGCCGAGGTTCAGCTTCGACAGCTCAAAATTCACCCCGTCCTTGTTCCACTTGTTCATCTCGCAGCCCAGTTTCTTTGCCGTAAGACCGTATGACACGGTGGCGTTGTCGTTGATGCCGAAGTACAGCTGCTGCTGAATGCCTTTATTTATGCGCACGTGGTAGCATATCTTGTCATAATCGCCCAGCGTGCGCCCCTCGGGCAGCTTGATGCTGATTTTGGCAAACGAGCGCTTTGCCTTGTTCACATGTATCACCTTGCCGCTCTTGCCGTCGTCGGGGTCGTCGACAATTTCCACTGTGCCTGCCGACGTCAATGACACGGAGGGAGACGACTCAAAGTCCTCAACAAGATCGTTGTAATTGAGTTTCTCGCCGGGCACATAGACATCGGCATAGAGTCCGCGTATATATGAGCCGAGCTGGTTGCGGTGGGAGATTATCGTGGGGCCGAATGCCTCAATTCCCGAGGCATTTGCCTCATCGGCGAGAGCCTGCAGCTTGCTTGCATCCACAACTCCGTCGGTTGTCATATTGCCTGCCATGTTCATATAGGCTACAGGTGAGATGGCGGTGAAGTTGTTCACTGCCAGGCTGTACATTGTGCCCTTGGCCGTAAACTGATCATGAGTCATGGCGGCAGCCACCTTCATTCCGCCCTCAGGCAGATAGCTCTTCAGCACGTCGTAGGACGAAAGCTGCTCATAAAGCGCGGCGCTCTCAGGCTTGTCGACCATGAAACTTGACTCGCGTTCCTCGGCGCATCCCACTGCAAGCAGCGATGCGGCCGAAAAGATAATTATGTTCTTGATATTCTTCATTGTGATTACTTTGTTACTGTGAATGTTTCGGGTTTGATGCCGCGTGCCTCCATCACAAGAGTATCCTTGGTTGAGTATGTCACTCCGGCATTCAGTTTCACGTTGTAGTCGAGGTACATCACGTCGCAGTCTTTGCCGCCTACGGCTTTCTTCGCGCCGTTTTCCACAAATCTGCCGCTGCCCTGCACCTCCACTCCGCCGGTGCCGCTGCTCACCGTGCACTGGCCGTCGGGGCTGAAGCTGAGCATGAGGTTCACGGTGTGGTCCTTGCCTGCCTCGTCCTTGAAGGCCAACGGCAGGCAGTTGCCGTTGAGCGATGTGGTGGTCATGGCCACGCTCTCGTCGTACTCCACGTATTCCTTATGGCGCACATTGGCTGACGCTGTGCCGTTGACTGTCACGTTGTCCACTCCGCGCCGCAAATAGTGGGCGTGGTATTTGTTCACATACTTCAGGGCATACAGCACATAGTCCTTGCCGGCCGTTATCGAGTCGGCACCGCTCACTATGCTGAGCATTCTCACCGGCAGCACGTAGTTGGCCGTGAGCGCCTTGGGGTCGTTGAAGAAAGCATCGGTGAGCTGCACCTCCACTCCGCCGAGAATGCTGCCTGCCGGAATCACAATCTCATTGGAAGCCATGCTGTAGTATTCCGTCGGCAGAACCTCCACTGGAGTGCCGTTGTCAAACTTTAGTCCTTGGCACAGAGTGGGGTCAACGGCTATCCTCACCCTTATGTCGCGCTTGTTGCCGTACGATCCGCCCATGGTGGCTGTCACCCTCACCTTGTGCTGGTTGTCAAGTGTCAGGTCCACCTCCTGGTCCTTGCCCAGCTCCACTGTGCGCAATGGTGTCTGGTAAGCGAAGTACACCGTCTGATATTCAAAGTCGTCGAACTCGGGATTTCCCGACTCGCACGATGTCATCGCACACGCCGCAAAAGCGGCAAAAACATAATAAAATATCTTTTTCATTTTTTCTTTTCTTTTTTATTGTTAGGAGTTGTAAGAGATGTAGGAGTTGTAGGAAAATTGGCTTTCCATTCGGTCGCCGATCATTCATTCTTCACTCTTCATTCTTCATTTAATCTTACTTCCAGCCCTTGTTCTGCTTGAGGTTTCCGTATTTCAGGATTTCCGAATATGGAATTGGGCCATAGTACATATAATCCTTGTAGTTGCGGTTTTCAACATCTATCACCGATGTTCCGCCGTCGTTGATGTCCACTCCCGTGGCAGTCTCGTTCAGATTGGCTTTCCAGCGGCGCAGGTCCCAGAAGCGGAAGCTCTCAAAACACAGCTCAAGACGGCGCTCGTTGCGGATAAGCTCGCGCATCTTGTCCTTGTCGTTCTTGATGCTCTCAAGATACGGGTCCTCTCCGTCAACACCCAGTCCGGCACGCTTGCGTATAGCCTTTATCACGTAGTAGGCCGAATATGCGTGACCGCCGTTGTTGGTGGGTCCATAGGCCTCGTTGGCAGCCTCGGCGTAGTTCAGGTATATCTCCGTGGCGCGTATGCGTGGATTGAAGTGCTCCTTGGGGTTCTTCGATGCAGGGTTGCAGTTTACGCTCATGCGCAGGCGCTTCTTCATGTAGTAGCCCGTGCGGGTTGAGGTCTCAATGTAGTTTAATCCATCATTGCCGGCATCGGAGCCTGTGTTGATGATAGTGTTCTCAGGTCCGGCCGCCATACCATTATATATAATGTATTTGGCAAGACGCGGGTCGCGGTTGGCATACTGATTGTTGGCATCATATCCGCTGTTGGCGGCATCGGTGATTGGATAGCCGTTTGCCATTGGGAAAGCGTCCACCAAGTTCTGCGTCGGGTTCATGCGGCCCTTACCAAAGAGTGAGGGCGGATAGTTGTCTTCCTCAGCGGCGGTGCCAGTGCCCTGCTTGTTCTCGCGCCATATAATTTCCTTGGGATTCCAGCCGGCAGCCATGTTGGTGAGATCGCTCTCGTTGTCGTAGTAGGTCACTCCGTTGGGGTCGATGCCTGCCACTCCGCCGAGAATGTCTATCACCTGTGCTGCGGCATTGGCGGCATCAGTCCAGCTTGCTGCCTTTGCCTCGGCAAACAGCGGAGACGCTGCAAGCAGCATGAGGCGCGAGCGGAACGATTTGGCAATAAGCCCGTTGAACAGCAGGCGGTTGTAGTCACCGAACACGCGGTTGTAGATGCCATACTGTGATGTCACAGAGCGGTACTTGGCTGGTATCTGGTCGTCGCCGGATATGTCGCCATACTGGTCGGGCAGAAGTTCCTCTGCCTTTGCCAGGTCGCTGTCAATCTGCTTTACCACGTCGGCAAACGATGCACGCGGCTGGTTGAAATCTGCCTGCGCACCCTGAAACTCCAGAAGCAGGGGCACGCCCATGATTTGTCCGTCGTCGGTCACTCCGGCATGTGAGCGCAGCAGGTAGTAATAGTGCAGGGCGCGCAGACCGTAGGCCTCGCCCTTGGTCCTGATGCGCATCAGCTCGTTGGCTTCCTCATTCTTCACATAGTTTATCTTGTCGGCGTTGGGAATGAAGATGTTGAGATACTGAATACTTGCAAAACTGCTGGCCCATCTGTCCACAGGGTTGTTGCTTGCGGTCCACGATCCGGTGGCCATCTTCATTATCCCGTTGTTCTTGTCGTTGGTCACGGCATCGTCGGTGGCGTAGTCGGTATTGTCATAATACCCCGGTATGGAACTGTAGTTGGACATCAGGAAACTGTGGCCGAAGTTGGTGTCGTCATACATCTGCGACAGGTCCTTGAAGTTGTCGTTGGCAGGCTCAAACAGGTCGTCGCAGCTTGTGAGACCCATTGCTGCTGCCATTATCATTATAATATGTTTCTTCATAATAATTTCTAATATGTGATTTGCAAATAATTAGAACTTGATGGTTGCACCGAGATTGTAGAACCGGCACATTGGCCCGTTGAGGCTCAGCTCCATGTGCCTGCGCTCCTTCGACAGGGTGAGCAGGTCGCTGCCGCTGAGATAGATGCTCATGCCTTTCACCACTTTCCCGTTGAACCATGTCTCGGGCATGTCGTATGTCAGCTGAACCTTGTCGAGCGTCATGCAGTTGGTGCTGTACTGCCAGAAAGTAGAGTTGCGGAAATTGTTGTCGTTGCCGGTGGTGGTAAGGCGCGGATAGGTGGCTGTGGCGGCGGTGACCTCGGTCCAGTGGCCCAGTGCCGCCTCGGAGTATTTGCTGTCGCCCTTCATCCAGTAATAGCCGCTGTTCTTGAAGCCGATGCCTCCGGCGTGGCCTGTGGCGCGGGCAAACAGAGTGAAGTTGTTCCATTTCAAGGTGAGGTTCATACCGTAGTAATATGTTGGCGTGCTGTGACCGAGGTTCACCTGGTCCTTGCTGTCCACCACACCGTCATTGTTGATGTCCTTATACTTCAGGTCGCCGGGCTTCACCTCGCCGAATTTCTGCTCCGGGTGGCTGTCTATGTCGGTCTGGTCCTTGAAGAATCCTTCGCACACGTAGGCCCATGTGCCGTCGAGAGGCTGTCCCTCGCGGTTGAGGTAGGTATCGGTGCCAAAGTTCTCGTCACGTATAACGGCCTTGTTCTTCGACAAACCTCCAACCAGTCCTAAGGATGCTTCCACTGCTCCTATTTTTTTGTTCAGGTTGATGGCGTAGTCTATGCCCTGACGGCGGTCGGCATTGAAATTGATGTTGGGAAGGAAATTCCCGTATCCGTTATAGTATGAGGGATATTGAGTGGCGCTGCCTGTTGACAGCAGGCCGTCGGTGTCCTGGGTATAGAGGTTGATGTCGAATGTTACAAGGCGGTTGAACAGAGATCCGTTAAGCCCCACGCGCCATTCCTTGCGGTTTATCATCTTCATCTTGTCGTTGCCTCCGCGTGCCATCAGCGAATACCAGTCACCATTCTTACCGTCGGCCCATTGCACATATGCACCCTGGAAATTGTAATTCTGCTTGTACATGTAATACTCTGCCACGTCAAGATCCTGATACAGGTTGGTGTAGGCTGCCGATAGCTTCAGGTCGTCAAGCCATGTAAGTCCTTGCATGAATTTCTCCTTGCTCAGACGCCAGCCGAGGGCTATGGAGTGGGAGAGGGCATTGCGGTTGTCCTCCGGCATCTTGGCAGAGTGAACCAGTGATGCTCCCGCCTGAACATAATATTTGTGGGCAAAGTTATAGTCAACGTTAAGCCCTAAGTTCAGGTTGCTTGTGCGGTGGGCGTCACTGCCTTCATGGTCGGCGTCCTTGGCGTTCTGTATCTGAAAGCCCCAGCCCACCAGGGTGGCAGCCACATTGTGCAGGCGGCTAAAGGTGCGGTTGTAGTCAAACTGTGCGGAGAACATCATGGTCTGCGAGCCGCTGGCGCTGCCCACGAACTCCGATGTCGACTGTTCGTCCTTGTTATATTGTTTCAGCCCCACAATCATGTCCTTTCCGTTCATGTTTGCCCATGTAGGCTCATACACGGCATAGCCCAGCTTGTAGCCTTCCGAGTAATAATCCCAGTAGTCAATGTCAAAAGCCGTGCGGAAGTGCAGGCCTTCGGTAATCATGCCGAGGTCGGCGTCAAGTCCTATCTTGAACATGAAGTCGCGGTACTTGTCGCGGATATATCCTGCCGCCACGGCATCGGAATAGGCATTGGAGGTGTTTGTAGACAGTCCGCCCAGCAGATATTTACCTCCGATTACGTGGTTTGAGTTGGCTATGATGTTGCGTATGTCCTGATTGGTCATGTCCATCTGGTCAATGGGCAGCAGCGGATTGAACCAGTTGGGACGCAGGGAATTTGCCTCGCCATAGAAATCGCCGCGGCTGTTGTAGTTGTCCTCTATTATCACGCCCACATTGGTGGAGGCGGTAAGCCATTCGGCAACCTTCAGGTCGACATTGGCATTGACGTTGAACTTCCACGTGTGGTCGTTCTTGTGGTCGCCGGTCTTGATGAGCCCGTTGTTATAGCGTGCGCCAAGGTTGGCATAATACTTGGCAAACTCCGAGCCGCCCGAAATCTCGCCTATCACCTCAGTTTTGTTGTATGCCTTGCGCAGATTGTCGTCGTTGTAGTACTTCAGGTCGGGATAACGGGCAGGATTGGTCCCGGCTGCCGTGTTGTAGATTGTGGCATCGTCATACTTGTGCTTCAATCCGTCGTTGTCGCACGCCTGGTTGTAGAGCGTCATGTATTCTGCGGCGTTGAGATATTTGGGGTATGATTTCGGTACATAAAGCCCGGTGTTCACGCGCATGTCAATGGTAAGCGGCTTGCTCTTGCCGCGCTTGGTGGTTATGAGAATGGCTCCCTTTGAGGCGCGGCTGCCATACAGAAGCACGGCGCTGGCCGACTTCATAACGGTTACAGTCTCAATCTGTGTAGGGTCCACCTTTGACGCATCGCGAGGCATACCGTCGACGAGCACCAGCGGCCATTGCTGCCATGTAGTACCGCTGTATCCGCCGACAAAGCTCTGCAGGCCGTCGAGACTGCCTTGATTGTAGTCTTTCTTTATCAGCTCCTTGATGTTTACTTGAGCCACACCTCCCAGTAAATCCTGGCTGTCTTTCTGGCGGAAAGCAAGATTTACCTTTGTTGAGTCAGTGTCTTCGGCTGCCGTCGTCATGCACGAGGGTGCAAGGGCCACGGCCATCAGAACTGCCATCTTATTTATCTTGTTTATCTTCATAATTGTTCTTTATATTTTGAATTTGTCTGAATGACTATTCATTGTCCACTTTTATTTTTGTCATTACCATCCTGGATTCTGCTTGAACTCCTCAAAGCGGTAGGTGTCGTCGCGGAGGAACGGGAACCAGTAATGTTTTTCTGAAAATTTACGCTGTATGAGCACCTCTTCACGCAGGTTGAGCACCTTGGCATTCTGTGGGTCGGCATAGATTTCGGCAGGCTCAGAGCCACGGTCGAAGTAAACGGCCTTCTTCTGATTGTAAGGTGCCTTGTCGAGCAACAGCCAGCGGCGCAGGTCGTTGAAACGGTGGCCCTCAAAAGAAAGTTCTACGGCACGTTCGCGGCGGACTTCCTCCATGAACTTGTCAACAGAACCGGTATACGCTGCGTCTACGTGCCCCACGCCGGCACGGTCGCGGATGGCATTAACGGCATCAAGAGCCGACATGCTGAATCCGCCTGCGTTTGCCGATATAGAACCGTAACCGTTGGCCACAGCCTCGGAATACATCAGATATACATCGGCAAGGCGCATAAGCTGAAGGAAGAAGCCCACGCCATCGCGGTAGCCGTCCCACATATTGAGCCACTGGTGACAGAATTTTTTGTTGATATATCCCGTCATACATGCTTTTGTTGGAGTGAGCGTACGGAATTTCCCGTCGGTGTACAAGCTGGCATACATCAGTTCCTTGTCGTTGTTAATGCTTGAGCCGTCTTTCACAACGTTCACGCCGTCGTACACAAAGTTGTAATAGAAGCGCGGGTCGCGGTTGCGCCAGGGATATTCAGGGTCATAGCCGCTTTCGGGGTCGGCCTTGGTGATATCCTTGATGGGCTTTCCATTGGCCATTCCAAAGTAGTCGGCGTAGTTGGCTGTAGGGAAAATCTTGATTCCCGACGGAAGAATCTCGTTAGATGCCCAGTCGTTTATCTGATTCCAGCGGTAACGGTTCATTCCGCTCCTCACGTCCTCGAAGAATATCGCCTCTTTCAGGCCGGGCAGACGGTCGCCTTGATTGTATGTGATAAACACTTGCTGGTAGCTGTCCCATGGAGCGAGCTCATAGCGGCCGGTGGTCTTGCAGAGCTGCAGCACCTGTCCGAACACGTCGGCAGCCTTCTTACAGTATTCGGCATTATATGCGGCATTGCCTCCCGATGCCTTGTTCATCAGCGGTGAACCTGCATAAAGATAGTTCTTGCCGAGGAACGAAAGCGCCATTATCTTGTTTATGCGCAGGTTGTTGTTGCCGAGGGTGGGCTTGCCAGTTGCCGTCTGGTCCCAGTCAACAGGAAGAAGTTCGGCGGCATGCTGCAAATCGGCGGCCACCTTGTCGGCTGTCTCCTGATAGGTGAGCCGCGGAAGGTTCAGGGGCTGTCCCGTGAGGTCTTTGTCTATATAGGGCAGACCTCCCCAATACTGCATGAGCATGAAGTGGAAGAAGCCGCGGAAGAAATAGAGCTGACCCTCTATGAGCTTGCGCTCTTCCTGGCTGCACTGCACTATCTTGTCAAGGTTGGCAATACCCATGTTTGCCTTACGTATGCCATACCAGCAATAACCGTAGTAGTGGGCGTGCTTCTTTGAGTCACCGTCGTTTACATCGTTGTAGCCGGTCTTGAAATGGCTGTATTCTGTGGTGTTCCAACCCCAGTAGTTGCCTTCGTCTATGTCGTTGGAAAAGAATCGGGGACGGTTGCCGGGTTCTATCATCTCTTCCTCACCGTAGTTCCAGCACTGGTGCCAGTTTGTGGCGGTGATGCAGGGAATACAGTTGTACAGCTCCTCGATGAATCCCTGGAAGTTGGTGTAGTTCTTATAGGGATCTGTAGGATTGATGTCACTGCCCGGTGCCTTGTCGAGATAGTCAGTACATGACGTGGCGAGAGGCATGGCAAGCAAACATGCTAAAAGTGACTTGATATATATTTTCATAGTTGTTCTTCTTTATTGTTAATTCTTCAATTTACAGAGTCACGTTTATACCCAGGTTGAAGCGGCGCATTGTAGGATAGGCACCTCCTGTGGCACTGTTGTATCCGCTGCTGAAGTTGTTCTCGCGGTCATCGGGCATGTCGGTCCAGAGGAACAGGTTGTCGCCGTTCAGATAGACACGCAATGCGTTCAGGTGGCACTTTTTGATAAACTTGCCTGTGAAGGTATAGGCTATCTCAAGGTTTTTCAAGCGCAGATATGAGCCGTCGTAGAGATAGCGAGTGCCGTTGCCGCCTTCGGGCAGCGTTGTGCCGTAGCGTGGCAATGGAATGTTGCCGCCACCGTCGATGGTGTAGTAGTTGCCTTCAACATACGCGATGTTCTTGTTGCGGTTGAACGTAGGGAAGTCAATGGCACGTGTCACATTGGTTACGCCATAGAACTGTGCTGAAATCTGGAATCCCTTGTATTCAAATCCGACAGTGGTGGAGAAAGTGTTCTGTGGAATGCCCGAATACTTGTAGGGTGCCTGGTCGTTGTCATCAATGATACCGTCGCCGTTGAAGTCCATGATGAGATAGTCGCCGGTAAGCTTCGCGTCATCGTTGGATATCCGCTGTGTGCTGCCATACAGGTCATCCCATGAGCGTATGAATCCCTGATCGAGATAAGTGCGGGTCTGGTCAATGCAGTACCCCACGCTCTTTCTGTAGGCTGCCTTTAATGCCGGGTCGTCGGCAAAGAGCACTTTGTTTGTGGCGTGTGTCATGTTGAAGTTTGCATAGACGCGCATTTTATTGGCAAATACATAGTTGCTGCGCAGAACAAGCTCATATCCCTGACTCTCGGTCTCTCCAAGGTTGGCTGTGGGAGCGGTGAATCCGTAGAACGACGGAATGTTCTGGCTGCCGCCGCCGATGATAATGTCGGTACGGTGGTCCTTGAACAAATCAAACGAGCCGGCGAGCAGTCCGTTGAAGAACGAGAAGTCGACACCGAAGTTCTTCTTCTCCACTTTTTCCCAGTGAATGTCTGGATTGCCTATCTGGGTGGGGCTATATATAGTATAAGGTGTGTTTACGAGCGGACTGCCCATCATGGCATTTCCGCCGTATGACCATTTGTCGGCATAGAGCCAGCGATCACCGGCTGAGTCATCACCAATCTTTCCCCATGATGCGCGGAACTTGAACATATCCACAAACTTCACATTCTCCATGAATTTCTCGCCTGTGAGCATCCATCCTACAGATACTGAGGGGAAGAAGTCGAAACGGTGGTTGGGACCGTATTTCTCAGAACCGTTGTAGGCTCCGTTAACCTCGGCAAAGTAGCGGGTGTCGTAGTTGTATGTTGTACGGAACACCCAGTCTTCGCGGAAATGCGCAAACTCTGAGCCCGACGTATACTTGTCGCGTGAGAAGAGTCCCATTGCCGTAACGTCGTGTTTGCCAAACTGGCGGGCATAGTTCAGCTGAAGCGAGTAATATATTTTGCGGTATGGAGAATTAAAAGGCCAGCCTTTCTGCACGCTTCCCGCTGTGAGGGTCCATTTGTTTATGTCCTGCTTGTCTTCTCCGTTTGTGCCGTTCCATGATGTCTCGCCCGTTTCGGGATTTACGTATTTTTCGGGGAAGGTCTCGAAGTTGTTGTCCTCAATGCCGCGCTTAGCCTCAATAAATGAGTTGTCGAGCGAGAAGTTTGCCTTGAAGCTCAGACCCTTGGTTATGAAATCCAGTTTCTGGTTGAGTATGAAGTCGGTGTTAAGCCGGGTGGTTGTCTGCTTCTCGATACCTGAGTTTGCCATAAGCGATACGGCATTTGGAGCATCTGCACGTGAGGGACCGAAATATCCGTATGTACCG
Organism: Prevotella sp.; assembly: GCA_030539375.1. Lineage (GTDB taxonomy): Bacteria > Bacteroidota > Bacteroidia > Bacteroidales > Bacteroidaceae > Prevotella. Next base: position 8,580 of record JAUNSB010000004.1, on the reverse strand, counting down.
TCGCTGTATACAGGACGGAAAGCATCGGGAGCAGTCTGATAGACTGACGACCAGTAGCCGTCGCTGGTCTTGCCGTCCCACGGAGTGGTACGCACACCGTTGCTTCCGAAGAGGTTCACTGAAAGCTCCGTGGTGCCGGTGATGCGGAAGTCGATGTTAGAGCGCATGTTCAAACGGTTGTAGCCGTAGCCGGCCTGATACCCGCGCTTGTTCTTGAACTGGCGAAAAAGGTCGCCCTCATGCACGTAGTCGACAGCTGCATAGTATTTCACCAGCTTGCTGCCGCCGGAAATGTTGGCATTCATGCTGTAGGACATGGTGCTGCTGCGGAACATTACGTCTTCCCAGTCCACGTTGGCATACCGATCCCATTCCTCCATGTTTGCCGGATAGCGGTATTTGTTTATTATGTCCATCGGCTTCACTCCAGCCCATGCGCTTGCGCCGTTCTTTGCAAACTCGCGCTGCAGCACGCGGTTCTTTAGGATGAAAGTGTCATAGGAGTCATATTTCTCCGGCAGTTTCGATGCCACCTTCATAGTCATGTTTGCCTTGAGATTCACCACGGCCTTGCCTTCCTGACCGCGCTTGGTGGTGATGAGAATCACACCGTTGGCACCCTTCACACCGTAGACAGCGGTGGCGGAGGCATCTTTCAGCACTGAGATTGTGGCAACAGAAGACATATCGACGCTCGACATCGGGCGCTCCACGCCGTCTACAAGTACAAGTGGGTCTGAACCGTTCCATGACGACTGTGAACGGATAATGATTTTTGGCTCCTCCTCACCTGGCATACCTGTAGAAGAATAGGTGATAAGCCCAGGCAGGTTACCGGTAAGTGCCTGTCCGAGACTGCTGATACCTTCATGTTTCTGCAGTACTTTCTCGTCGGTCTGCGTGATGGCACCCACAATCGAGGCTTTCTTCTGCTGTCCGTAGCCCACCACAACAACCTGTTCCAGCTGTGCCGCATCCTCGGTAAGCACAACCTTTATGTTTTTGCGGTTTCCCACCTTTATCTCCTTTGTGTTCATTCCCACATAAGAGATAACAATCACACTGTTCTGAGAAGGTACTGCCATTTTGAACACACCGTCAAAATCGGTCACTGTCCCGACACCGGCTTTACCTTTCAGAACCACAGAGGCGCCAATAACGGGCTCACCGTTATCGTCGACCACAGTACCCGTAATGTTTATGCCTCCCTGAGCAAAGGCATTCGCCACAAGCATCAGGAAAAACATAACCATCGAGACTGTTCTCTTCTTTAATTGGTTTTGTTCCATTCTTAAATTAGTTTTTTACAATATTGATTAACACGTTTTAATTTTTGCTGCAAAGATACATTAAATATGTCTTATCGTTACGGAGAAACGTATCACAAGCATGCGGAATCGGCTCACAGGTGTTGCTGCGGCACGTTTTGTTACATGAAGAAAAGGTGATGTTACAAATTCAATAAAAAATGGGGCATCTCATCATTGAGTGCCCCAAACAAATAGTATGTTATGAAAAAATTTGAGAGAAATGAAACTTCACAGTTTCTGTTTTAAACATGATTATTTAAAGATATAAGCATTGAAAAATTTTTATCGTATGATTTCTTTGCCTTAATTTATAGGTTTATCTGTACCTTTTACTGTGTTGAGCAGGGTGTCAACAGATGGTTGTATATCCTCGTAGGCTACGGATGGGTCACCTGTGGTATACGTTTTCCTGTAGTCCTTTGCAACATTAATTTCGGAATCGGTAGTCTTTCCGTTGTCGAATGAGAATTGTGCCGCATTGCCTATGGTCACCACTATCGCCACTATTGCAGCAGCCTTGAACAATGACACCATACGGCTTGAAAGGCTTACAACCTTTGCCTTCACCGGCTTTGAGTCGTCTATCATCGCCATTATGCGGTTGTCGAACTTATCGTCAAGCACATCCTTTTTGATGCTTGTGCTCTCATAGACAAACAATGGCACATACTTTGCAAACTCCGCGGGCACATCCTTTTGATTGAAGAATGTACGCAGAATCTCCTCTTCCTCCAGTGTGGTGTCACACTGCCAGTAGCGTTCCAGAAGTTGTTCAATGTACTTATAGTCCATATTTGTCTGTTGCTGTATATTTCTGTTTTATGGTGTTTCGGGCGCGGTGCAGGTACACTTTCACCTGCTCTTCGCTGATGCCCAGCACCGTTGCTATTTCTTTATAGGTTTTCCCCTCGAAGTCACGAAGCTGTATTATGCTGCGCTGTTTCTCAGGCAGTGCCTCTACGAGCCTTTTCACCATTTCCATCTTGTCGTTTGCTATGGCTTGTTGCTCGGGGCTTGCTGTGTAGCTGTGGTCAGGATTATCGTAACCTGCCGCATGCTGTTCTTCGAGTGATATATTGCCTGTTGCTGTGCGTCTGGTCTTATCGATAGCGAGGTTTCTGCATATCCTCAGACAAAAAGCCTCTATTGACTCTATCTTTTCCCATTCTCCACGCAGGCTCCACATCTTCATCATAGTTTCTTGCACCACATCCTCGGCTTCCTCTCTGCTGAGAGTGATGCGCAACGCCAGCCTGAAGAGTACGTTCTTCAGCGGCAGGATGTCGTTACGGAAATCTATCTTTTTCACCTGTTACTAATATGTATGACGATTGTGGAACAGAAAAGTTACAGCCAAAGCCGAAAAAAATTATTTTTTTATTATTGTGCCGTGTTTTCCGTCTATTGCGGTTGCAAGTGTGATGATTACGCGACCTACTCCGGCGTCTATTGCCGACAGGGCGTTTTCGATTTTCGGAATCATGCCTCCGGCAATGGTTCCGTCTGATTTATAGCGCTCAAAATCCCCGTGGGTAATCACGTCTATCACACTGTCATCATCATCGGGATTTGCCAGTACTCCTTTTTTCTCGAAACTGTAAATCAGGGTCACGTCATAATGTTCGGCAAGCGCTTTGGCAGTCTCGGCTGCCATGGTGTCGGCATTGGTATTGAGTATATTCCCCTTGCCGTCGTGGGTAAGAGGCGCTATTACAGGAGTTACTCCCGCTTCGATAAGTGTGCGCAGCATTGCGCCGTCGGCATTGTCCACATCGCCAACAAAACCGAAATCAATACCGTCCTTTAGCGGTCGCTTGTGTGAGCAGATTATGTTCATGTCGGCGCCTGTAAGACCAAGAGCGTTTACGCCTTTTGCCTGTAGACGTGCCACGATGTTCTTGTTCACCAGTCCTCCGTAGACCATGGTCACAACCTGCAGCATGTCGGCATCGGTTATGCGCCGTCCGTTCACCATCCGGCTCTCTATTCCTAATTGTGCTCCAACCTTTGTGGCACGGCGTCCGCCGCCATGCACCAGCACCTTGTTGCCTTCGATACCCTTAAAGTCGGCAAGCAACTGCGACAGTTGAGCATCATCCTCAACCACTGCGCCGCCCACTTTCACCACTGTAATCTTGTCTTTCATTTTATCATTTCCTTTATCTTCTCCACCGATATTGCTATTTTCTCGAAGTTGTCCAGCAGGTTCACATCCAAGGTGTATTTGGCTTTTGAGTAGAACTCCTCACGCTTTGCCAGTTGCCCGGTGATATATTCAATAAGCTCATCGGGAGTTTTCCCTTCGAGTAGCGGCCGCTTCCCCTTTCCCATCTGCAGGTGCTTTAGCAGCACATCTGGTTCTGCTTTAAGATACACCACGTCGCCTTGAGCGTTGAGATAGTCTATATTGTCAAAAAAACATGGTGTACCTCCACCGCAACTGATTATCACGTTTTCAAACTCCGCCACTTCGTGTAGCATGTTGTGCTCTATCTTGCGGAACCCGTCTTCGCCACGTTCTGCAAATATCTGTGACACGCTTTTGCGCATACGGCTCTCTATATACCAGTCTAAATCGTAGAATGGTAATTTAAGGTTCTCCGCCAGGGCTTTGCCTACAGTGGTCTTGCCAGACCCCATATAGCCAATGAGAATTATTCGTGTCATTGCATCTGACTATTTTTTACTGTCTGCGCCTCAACCACACCCATACACTCCTCAAGTGTCAATTCCTGCACTTTCTCATGCATAGCCTTGGGCAGTTTGTAGTTTTTGCCATTATAGCAAATATACGGACCGTAGCGGCCGTTGAGAATCTCCATTTTCGGTTCCTCGGCAAATGCTTTCAGATGGCGCTTTGCTTCCATACGGCGCTTTTCTTCAATCAGTTCTACCGCCCTTTCAAGAGTCAGTGTCATAGGGTCTTCATTCTTGGGAATCGACACATACATTTTGTTGTGCTGCACGTATGGTCCGAAGCGGCCGGTGCCTATTGTTACTTTCTTACCCTCAAATGTGCCCACTTCACGCGGCAACTTAAACAACTCCATAGCTTCTTCCAGAGTGATTGTCTCAATACTCAGCTCGGATGGAATCTGTGCAAAACGGGGTTTGCTGTCATCATCGGCCGTACCTACCTGCACCACAGGTCCAAAGCGACCAATCTTGACAAACACGGGACGACCGCTTTGCGGGTCCGTACCCAGTTCGCGCTCACCTGCCTTGTGCTCATCGCGGGCATTGAGTGTCTCTTCCACCATTGGCTCAAAATTGTTGTAGAAAGTCTTCATCATTTCGGTCCATTTCTCCGAACCACCTGCAATTTCGTCAAATTGCTGCTCAATGGTAGCTGTAAAGTTGTAGTCCATGATGTTAGGGAAATATTTCATCAGGAAATCGTTCACCACGCTGCCTATGTCGGTGGGCATGAGTCTGCCTTTCACCGCTCCCGCCACCTCGGTGCGTGTCTTCTGTGTTACGAGCTTTCCCTTTAGCGTATATATATTATAGGTGCGCTCCTCGCCCTGCTTGTCACCCTTGTACACATATTCACGCTGCTGTATGGTGCTGATGGTCGGGGCGTAGGTCGAAGGACGGCCGATGCCCAATTCTTCCAGCTTGCTCACAAGCGAAGCCTCGGTATAACGTTGCGGTCCTTGCGTAAAACGCTCTATAGCTGTTATCTCGCGACGTGTCAGTGTCATGCCTTCTTTTACTGGTGGAAGTATGTGCCCCGTGTTCTCGTCCTGAGAATCATCATCGTCATGGCTTTCTCTGTATACTTTCAAGAATCCGTCGAAGGTTATCACTTCGCCCTGTGCAACAAACTGTTCTTCAGTGGTGCTTATCGAGATGTTTGCCACTGTTTTCTCTATGCTTGCATCTGCCATCTGGCTTGCTATGGTGCGTTTCCATATCAGCTCATAAAGACGCTTTTCCTGTGGAGTGCCTTCAATCTTCATCTGTTCCATATATGTGGGACGAATTGCCTCGTGAGCCTCCTGCGCTCCCTTGCTATGGGTATGATATTGACGTATATGACTGTATTCCCCACCCCACAGTCTCGTTATTTCGTCTTTGCTGGCTCCGATGCAAAGTTCCGACAGGTTGACCGAATCGGTACGCATATATGTAATGAGTCCGTTCTCATACAGATGCTGAGCCACCATCATGGTTTGGTTCACGGTGAAACCGAGTTTTCTTGCAGCCTCCTGCTGCAGCGTAGAGGTGGTGAATGGCGGTGCAGGTGTGCGTTTTAGCGGTTTCTTGCTTATACTCTCCACCTTAAACTCAGCATTATTACATTTGTCGAGGAATGCTTTAACCTCATCACCTGTTTTCAAACGCGATGCCAATTCTGCCTTAATCTCTGTTGCAGAACCGTCGGCATTTGTGAAGGCAAATACGCCAGTCACCCTAAAGTATGGTTCAGAGTTAAAATGGTTTATCTCGCGCTCACGGTCAACAATCAGTCTCACAGCCACGCTCTGCACACGACCAGCCGAGAGCGACGGTTTCACCTTGCGCCATAATACCGGCGAGAGCTTGAAACCCACAATACGGTCGAGCACTCGGCGTGCCTGCTGCGCGTTCACAAGGTCCATATTGATATGGCGCGGGGTTTCTATTGCTGCCATGATTGCTGGCTTGGTTATCTCATGGAATACTATACGATTGGTGTTTTCCTTGTCCAATCCCAGAACTTCGCAAAGGTGCCATGATATAGCTTCTCCCTCGCGGTCCTCATCGGATGCCAGCCACACCTTCTCCACCTTTTGTGCGTTCTGCTTCAGTTCCTTTACCACTTTTTCCTTATCGGCAGGAATCTCATAAGTGGGCAGCAAGGTATTAAGGTTCACACTAAGTTCCTTTTTCTTAAGGTCGCGGATATGCCCATAACTCGACATCACCTTGAAGTCCTTACCTAAAAATTTCTCTATAGTCTTTGCCTTTTTCGGGCTCTCCACTATAACCAGGTTCTTTTGCATATTTTCGTATAAATATTATTTTAGAGTGCAAAGGTACTGCAAAAAAACGAGTTAGCGAGTAAAATAAAAGAAAATTAATTTTTTTTTTATTTTCGAGCGTAAGTTGGTAACTATCCTGATTACCGTTTTTTTGATTATAAAATAATAATTACATCTGTTTTACGTAAAACAGAAATTCTGCAATTAGCAATATATTCTAAACGATTGATTTGCGATTCTAAACGTTGAGAACAGAATTCTGTTCTCAACGTTTAAGCACATTACTCCGCGAGTATCATTGCCGACTGCGCAGCCACCTCAACCGAAGTGCCTGAAACCTTACCAAGTCCGTTTTCATCGATTACACCGTCGGCACACACTATTGTGTAGTTGCCTTGCGGGATGTTTACAGTGCGCTGCTCGCGGTTGGAGTTGAGTATCACGATGATGTTGCGCCAGCTGTCACGTCCTGCGTAGTTTTTCAGACGATAAGCTATGAGGCAGTCGCCGTCGACAGGCAGGAACTCAAGATGCTGCTTCACCTGATCAGATGTCTCAAGACGGAATGCCGGATGATTATTGCGCAGGGCAATGAGGTTTTTGTAATAGTTGAACACCTGCGGATAGCGTCTCAGGTTGTTCCAGTCGAGCTGGTTGATTGAGTCGGGGCTGTTGTAGCTGTTGTGAACACCCTTCTTGTCGCGAAGCATTTCCTCGCCGCCGAGCATGAAAACCACTCCCTGCGAGGTCATCACGGCTGTTTGAGCCAACAGGTCAAGACGTATCAGCTCGTCAGTGTTGATGCCGGGAACAGTGGAGCGCAGACGGTCTACAAGACACATATCGTCGTGACAGCTCACGTAATTGATAGTCTGAGTAGGGTGTGACGCCCATGCTATTCCCTCACTGTTGGCCTTTGTTAGGTCCACCTGCGGATGATCGATGCAGCCTGCAATACCAAACATCACACGCTGCTCGTTGCCAGGCAATCCGGCTATGAAGGCTCCTTTATGGTCATCGTTGAACGGACCACGAAGGGCATCGCGCATGTCATCGTTGAAGGCGGCAATGCCCGGCATCTCTGCCGTGCGTATCTTCATTGCGAGCTTCTCAATGGGGTAAGCGCACGGTGAGCAGCTCCAGCCCTCTCCATATAATAATAAGGTAGGGTCGATCTCGTCCACGGCACGGCGTATCATATTCATTGTCTCAATGTCGTGGATGCCCATGAGGTCGAAACGGAAACCGTCAATATGATATTCGTTTATCCAGTACTTCACGCTCTCAATCATAAACTTCCGCATCATCTCACGGTCGCTGGCAGTCTCATTGCCGCAGCCTGAGCCGTCGCTGTACTTGCCTTCGGCATTCTTGCGGTAGAAATAGTCAGGATAGGTGCGCTGGAAATTGCTGTTGTCAATATCCATGGTGTGGTTGTACACAGCATCGAACACCACACGGATGCCTGCATCATGGAATGCCTTCACCATTGCCTTAAACTCATTGATACGGGTCTTGGGGTTGGCGGCATCTGTGCTGTAATATCCCTCAGGAACATTATAGTTTAGCGGGTCGTATCCCCAATTGAACTGTGCCACATCAGGCTTGCTCTCGTCCACCGAGGCATAGTCATAGACAGGCTGGAAGTGCACAGTGTTCACGCCAAGCTCCTTGAGATGCGCAAGCGCTCTCGGCTCGGTCCATGCGAGATATTTGCCGGCATACTTAAAGCCTGATGACGGATGAATGGAGTAGTCACGCTGATGCACCTCATATATGACATGGTCGGTGGGTGATTTCACCACGGGGTGACTGTCATTCTCCCAACCCTCAGGATTGGTGGTGCTAAGATCGATGATGGCAGCACGCTTGCCGTTCACACCCACAGCCTTGGCAAACACTCCCGGGCACTCGCCACGCCCCATGTCGAAGGTGTAGAACTTGCCGTCGAGATTGCCGTTTACCGTAGCTGTCCATGTCTCGTTGGCTGTGCGTGTCATCTTTATTGTCTTCACCGCCTTACCTTTCTGTCCGTCATTGTATATGCGCACCACCACTTTCTTAGCGTCGTTGGGCGCAAAGAGCTTGAATGTCGTTGCGGCAGGCGTATAGTCCATCTCATTGAAATTAAAGTTTTGGGCATTGACCAACATTGCCGATGCCAACATTGCTGATAATATGAATTTTCTCATTTTGCTTTTAATTTTATAATACTCACAAGAGACGATATTTTTCTTTGGCAGGTATGTTTTTAAACCACAGAGACACTCTAACTTTGCAGTGCCAAAGAGATTGGTGAGTAC